>CABRLF010000175.1 GCA_902471685.1 uncultured Porphyromonadaceae bacterium | reverse complement strand
TCACTTTATTAACAAAGGAAATCCGCGCCTTTCATTTATCTTTTTGATTTATTAGTTTTTGGAAGGCGTCTCCATTCAAGTCTTTTTAACGCGATTTTGCCGCTAAATAACCCTATGTGTCTGTATATCAAAACGTAGTCTTGATGTCGGAGAAATGTCATGTGCTATGGTCAACTCTTTATTTTTAAATGAAAGAGCCGTGTCTAATCACATCCACCATCCTCAATATAGAGCGTGCGTTCTCTTTGGCTCTCATAAAAGTATACCATGTTGCTATTAGTACACTTTTAGCACACCTCCAAAATAATAATCCCTTCTAACTCAGCGAGTTAGAAGGGGTTTGGAGAGCCGCGAGTGGGACTCGAACCCACGACCTTTTCGTTACGAATGAAATGCTCTACCAACTGAGCTATTGCGGCCTTTGTGGGTGCAAAGGTACGCTTTTTTTCTTATTCCGCAAAATAATTTTTCAGAATCACAGAGTCAGTTCAGTGGAATCGTCCGAATTATCAAATTGTTTTTTGCTTTATCGGAAATATTTGGTTATCTTTGACGCTGTCGCATGAAGGGGTCGTAAGCCCCATGACTTAAGCGACTAACCCCGGTACTAAAGTTCCTGTCTCTCACATGATTCTGCAACACATATAACAAAATATTTCTCTCACATATAATTCATCAAAAACAATGGAAAAAAGAACCGAACTATGGAAGAGCATTGTATCTTCTGTGTTGATCATGGCGCTTATGTTTTGTTGCCCGGCTGAAGTTTTGGCCGCAGGTTCCGGCAATCAGACAAACTTATTGGAAGGGGGGACTCAGATGGTACTCCGCATCAACGAAACTTTTAAGGCCGTCAACACGGCCGATACCGGAATCATCAATGCCGTTGTGGATATGGACGTATATTCCGCCGACGGTTCAAAAGTGCTAGTCAAGGCAAACACTCCGGCTTACATAGAATTCGCGGCCGAATCAAACGGCTCCTGGGGCAAAGCGGGTAAAATCTGCTTCACCCATGCCACAACCAAAACAATAGACAACAAGCAGGTATCTCTGCGCCTGAGCAACTGCAGAAAAGGCGGCAGCAAATTAGGCGGTGTCATTGTATTATCGGTGCTGCTTTTCCCGATCGGGCTTTTCAGCGGTTTCATGAAAGGCGGGATGCCCGAAATTCCGGCGGGGACGACATTCAATGCCTCTGTCATGCAGGATATTGCCACTGAATAATCTTGTGAATAAACGCACATTCTTAATGAGGCTTCCGTTTCGGCAGAAGTCTCATTTTTTGCATAAAATCGGCAGATACGGCTCTAAAAGTTTAAATTAGAGAAATTTTTGGCTAATTGAATCTTTATTGCTACTTTTGCAGAGTCGGGCGCGAGCCATGACCCGTCGCGCTCTTCAGGCATAAACAAAAGCCTTTTTTCTATATCATTGGATATTACTTTATAACACATATCTTTTACAGATATTCTTATGGCAGAAAATAAAGAAAAATTGTTTGACCAGTTTCCTCCGGTGAGCTATCAGGAATGGCGCGCCAAAGTAGAAACCGACCTGAAAGGGGCGGATTTCGACAAGAAGCTGGTATGGCGCACCAACGAAGGCTTCAACGTACAGCCTGTCTACCGCGCTGAAGACATCGCCGACCTGAAGACTACAGATTCTCTTCCCGGCCAGTATCCCTACGTACGCGGCACCCGCACAGACAACGACTGGCTCACACGCCAGGACATCGTTGCCGACACTGCCGAAGAAGCTAACGCTATCGCTCTCGACGTTCTCAACAAGGGCGTGAATTCGCTTGGCTTCAAGGTTAAGGAACCGGCAGATGTAGCTGTTCTTCTGAAAGGCATCACTCTTTCGGCTGTCGAAATCAACCTCGACACATGTCCCCGCAACGCTGTTGCAGTTGCAGAAGAACTCGTGAAGCTCGTCAAGGCCGAAGGCTGCGAGGAGACATTCAAAGGCTCGGTCAACTACGATCCTCTCCGCCGTCAGTTCCGTCACGGCGTAGAAGGTGTCGATACCGCAGAAATCGTCGAAACCGCCTGCAAGCTCCTTGATGTAGTCGCTCCCGTGCGCGGCATCCGCTGCCTGACTGTCAACTCGGTTATCCTTGCCAACGCCGGCGCATATATATATGAAGAACTCGGCTATGCCCTCGCATGGGGCACCGCCTGGCTCACCGCCCTCACCGATGCGGGCCGCTCAATCAACGAAGTGGCAAACCGCGTGAAATTTAACATGTGCGTTTCCTCGAATTTCTTCATGGAAATCGCCAAGTTCCGCGCCGCACGCATGCTCTGGGCACAGATCGTAGAGCAGTACAAACCCGAATGCGACTGCGCCGCCAAGATGATGGTATGCGCCTCCACCTCACGCTTCAACCAGACTATCTACGACGCCCACGTCAACCTTCTCCGCAGCCAGACCGAAACATTCTCGGCCTGCGTAGCCGGTGTTGACTCGATCGTAGTCACTCCGTTCGACGTCGCATACAAGAAACCCGATGCATTCTCGGAACGCATCGCACGCAACCAGCAGTTCCTCCTCAAAGAAGAGAGCCACATGGACAAGGTCGTTGACCCCGCCGGCGGCTCCTACTATGTAGAGCACCTCACCGTTGCCATCGCCGAACAGGCATGGAAACTCTTCCTCTCCGTAGAGGAAAACGGCGGATTCTTCGCTGCCGTAGGCGACGGTTCCGTTCAGCGTGCCGTCAACGAGGCTTGTGCAAAGCGTCATACCGATGTTGCCCGCCGCAAAGAAATCCTTCTGGGCACCAACCAGTACCCCAACATCAACGAAAAAGCTGCCGACAAGATCGAAATCTCGGAAGGCTGCCACTGCGGATGCGCTACAGAGAAGGGTCCCAACGCCCTGACCATGAAGCGTGCCGCCACCGACTTCGAGACTCTGCGCCTCGCTACCGAAGCCGCAGCCAAGCGTCCGAAGGTGTTCATGCTCACCATCGGCAACCTCGCCATGCGTCTGGCCCGCGCTCAGTTCTCGACCAACTTCTTCGGTTGCGCCGGCTATGAAATCATCGACAACCTCGGTTTCAACACCGTCGAGGAAGGCATCGACGCCGCTCTCGCTAAGGAAGCCGACGTAGTGGTGCTCTGCTCCAGCGATGATGAATACGCAACCCTCGCTCCCGAAGCATTCAAGTACCTCGCAGGCCGTGCCGAGTTCGTTGTCGCAGGCAATCCCGCTTGCACCGACGACCTCAAGGCTGCCGGCATCAAGGACTTCGTCCATGTTCGCTGCAACGTGCTCGAGACCCTTCAGGACTTCAACAACCGTCTTCTCAACAAATAATCCACAGTCTCAGCCATAAAAACTATGAAACCCGATTTTAAAAATATCGATATTACGGCCGGGATCACCGGTGCCGCTCCCGCAAGCGTTGCCACCGATACGTGGACCACTCCCGAGCTTATCCCTGTAAAGCCTGTATATACCAAAGCCGACCTCGAAGGTCTGGAACACCTCAACTTCATGAGCGGTATTCCGCCCTACCTGCGTGGCCCGTACAGCGCAATGTATCCTCTGCGTCCCTGGACTATCCGCCAGTACGCAGGTTTCTCCACCGCTGCCGAATCGAACGCTTTCTACCGCCGCAACCTCGCAGCCGGTCAGAAAGGTCTTTCCGTAGCATTTGACCTTGCCACACACCGCGGTTACGACGCCGACCACGAACGTGTAGTAGGCGACGTTGGCAAAGCAGGTGTGTCCATCTGCTCCATTGAGGATATGAAAGTCCTCTTCGACGGTATTCCTCTGAACAAGATGTCCGTCTCCATGACCATGAACGGTGCCGTTCTCCCCATCCTCGCCTTCTACATCAACGCCGGCCTCGAGCAGGGCGCCAAGCTGGAGGAAATGGCAGGTACTATCCAGAACGATATCCTCAAGGAATTCATGGTGCGCAACACCTATATCTATCCGCCTGAGTTCTCGATGCGTATCATCGCCGATATCTTCGAGTACACATCGCAGAACATGCCCAAGTTCAACTCGATCTCAATCTCCGGCTACCACATGCAGGAGGCAGGCGCTACCTGCGATATCGAGCTGGCATACACCCTCGCCGACGGTCTCGAATACCTCCGCGCAGGCGTCAACGCAGGCATGGATATCGACTCCTTCGCTCCGCGCCTCTCGTTCTTCTGGGCTATCGGCATGAACTACTTCATGGAAGTAGCCAAGATGCGTGCCGCCCGTATGCTCTGGGCTAAGATCGTAAAACAGTTCAACCCCAAGAATCCCAAATCGCTCGCACTGCGCACCCACAGCCAGACATCCGGCTGGTCGCTCACCGAGCAGGATCCTTTCAACAACGTAGGCCGTACCTGTATCGAGGCTATGGGCGCCGCTCTGGGCCACACCCAGTCGCTCCACACTAACGCCCTCGACGAAGCTATCGCACTTCCTACCGATTTCTCAGCCCGTATCGCCCGCAACACCCAGATCTACATCCAGGAGGAAACTCAGGTGACACGTGCCATCGACCCGTGGGGCGGCTCCTACTACGTAGAAGCCCTCACCGACGAAATCGCACACCGCGCATGGGAACACATCCAGGAAATCGAAAAACTCGGCGGTATGGCCAAGGCTATCGAGACAGGACTTCCCAAGCTCCGCATCGAAGAGGCTTCCGCCCGCACACAGGCTCGTATCGACTCCGGCCGTCAGACCATCGTCGGCATCAACAAATACCGTCTCGAGCATGAGGATCCAATCGATATCCTCGAAATCGACAACACCGAAGTTCGCCGCGAGCAGATCGAACGTCTCAACGACGTCAAGGCTCACCGCGATGAGGAACAGGTGAAGAAAGACCTCGAAGCAATTACCGAATGCGTACGCACCAAGGAAGGCAACCTCCTCGACCTCGCTGTCAAGGCTGCCGGACACCGCGCTACCCTCGGTGAAATTTCAGATGCCTGCGAAGCTGTCGTAGGCCGTTATAAAGCAGTAATCCGTACTATTTCAGGCGTGTACTCAAGTGAAACAAAGCAGGATCCCGACTTCCTGCGCGCACAGAAGATGTGCGAGGACTTCGCAAAACGCGAAGGTCGCCAGCCCCGTATCATGATCGCCAAGATGGGTCAGGACGGACACGACCGCGGCGCCAAAGTTGTTGCAACCGGCTATGCCGACTGCGGCTTCGACGTCGACATGGGTCCGCTCTTCCAGACTCCGGCAGAAGCTGCCCGTCAGGCAGTGGAGAACGACGTACACATTCTCGGTGTTTCGTCGCTCGCAGCAGGCCACAAGACCCTCATTCCTCAGGTTATCGAAGAGCTCAGGAAGCTCGGCCGTGAGGACATCATGGTTACCGCAGGCGGTGTGATTCCCGCTCAGGACTATGACTTCCTCTACAAGGCAGGTGTGGCAGCCATCTTCGGCCCCGGCACACGAATCCCTGTATCGGCAATCAAGATGCTCGAACTCCTCAACGAGGCCGAGTAACCTTCAGAAACCCATCCAACCCGGC
>CABRLF010000174.1 GCA_902471685.1 uncultured Porphyromonadaceae bacterium | reverse complement strand
CTCACCCTCTTCGGAGGGCGGGCAATGGCCCAGCGATGCCTCCCCGGAATGTCGGGGGTGGAAATAAAGGCGAATATGGCAGACGGTTTCTACACCGGAGAGTCCCGCGACTGCGGTTATGACCTCGGAGTGTTCTACTCCGTATTCACGGGCAATCACGGCAATACATGGTCTTTCGGTGGTGAATATCTACAGACTTTCAAGCCCTATGGCGAGAAAGGTCGTATCCCGGTGGCTCAGTTCACAGGTGAAGCCGGATATAATCTCCATATCCTCAGCGACTACTCCATGACATTTCACCTTTACGGTGGCATATCCGCTCTTGCCGGATATGAGACGGTTAACTGGGGTAAGGATACGCTCTCCGATGGTTCTACTCTCCATGACGGCGACAACTTCATCTATGGCGGTGCGCTGAACGTGCAGGCTGAGTTCTATCTGTCCGATAAAGTCGCCCTGACCGCCAATGTGAAAGGTCGGTTCACTTTCGGGAGCGATGTTCAGATATACCATACAACCTATGGTGTCGGTGTCAAATTCATAATCGAGTAGCCTATGCGATACACAAAGAATGACATCAAGAACATCCCGCTGACAGAGTTCATGGCGGCTCTCGGCGAAAAGCCTGTCAAGGCTTTCGGGGACATGAAGCTCTACTATGCCCCGCAACGAGACGACCCGGAGCCGATGTTAGTGATAGATACAAATACGAACCGATGGTATGACCATGCCACTGACCAAAGCGGTGACATTCTCGACCTCGCTGCCCTGAAGATGAATCCCAACATCTACATGGATCCACGCGATTTCATCCTGAAGTATATGAATGAGTATGAGCATGGCAAGGAACTTTCGGCTATGGCTCGCCAGCCGCAGGAGCCTGTTGCAGTAGGTCTCGACATAAAGAAAGTGAAGCTCACTGACTTTATGATGGCGTTGGGTCAGGAACATCCGGTAGCGGCCGACGGCAATCTGCGCATCTACAACGCTCCCTACGACCCGAAAGGTGAGCCGACAATGGTAATCAACACCGAAACAAACCTCTGGCGAGATACCAAATCGGGGGCATACGGCGGAATTTACGACCTTGCCTATGAGCTGACCAGCTCGTGCAATATGTCGGAACTGAACCGCTATATCGCAGGGCAGATGCAGGGATTGGAAAAATCTCAAAAAAATGAGCCGCCCAAGCAGGAGCCGGATAAACCCAAACGGAGGATGCGTCTATGAACATCGAAGAAATCCGTAAAATCCCTCTCGTCGAGTTCCTGAATCAACTGGGCTATCAGCCGACAGGCAGGGACAGCAAAGGATTATGGTTTTATTCTCCTTACCGCAATGAGCGTAAGCCGTCCTTTCACGTCAATCCCCGAAAAGGCGTATGGTTCGATTTCGGTAGCGGAGCCGGTGGCGACATCTTCACTCTCGCCGGGGAGTTATGCAATTCCTCTGATTTCATCCGGCAGGCTGAATATATCGCCGAGAAGATGAAGCTGCCCGTCGGAAAGCCATATAAGCCTATGCCGTTCATAGAACAACCGACTTTTGAGAACTTGAAGTTCTCAAAACTGGATTCTCCGGCATTGCTGAAATACCTCGCTGACAGAGGTATCCCCCGGAATATCGCCCAACGGTGGTGTGTGCAGGTCAATTACAGGCTTCACGGTAAGGATTATTATGCTATCGGCTTTGAGAACAACGCTCATGGTTACGAGCTGAGAAATTCTTTTTTCAAAGGCTCATACCCGCCAAAGCATATAACCCACATTGCGGACGACAATGCCCGATGCAATGTGTTCGAGGGATTCATCGACTTCCTTTCGGGTGAGCGTCTCGGTCTTAATGACGGTTGCGACACCGTGGTTCTCAACTCAGTTGCCAATGTAAGCAAAGCCCTGACTGTACTGCCTGACTATTCCGTCATAGCCTGTTACCTCGACAATGACGAGGCAGGGCGAGCCGCCCTCGCCAGACTCCGCAGGGAGTTGGGCGACAAGGTAATGGACAAGTCCGCTCTCTATCCCGACCACAAGGATCTCAACGAATATCTTGTGGCTACACAACCCAAAATTTCAAATAATTCAAAATTAAAACTCTGAAAAACAATGAATACAATACTGAATAAAATCGGCGAAATCCGCCTCACACCCGCCCGCTTCTTCGGGTTCTGGGCAATCCTCTTCTCTCTCGTCCTCGCACTAACCTCCTGCTCCGACGACCTCGACGTGCATCAGTCCTATCCCTTCACGGTGGATGTCATGCCCTACGGCGATAAAATCACCAAGGGCGAGACCGTCGAGCTGCGCTTCGAGATCAAGCCCGAAGGGAACTACGCCAATACCCTCTACACAATCCGCTACTTTCAGTATGACGGCGAAGGTACTCTCAAACTCGTTGACGGCCCCGTACTGGTCAACAACGACCGAGTCCTACTTGAAAGCAAAACCTTCCGCATCAACTATACTGCCCAGTCTTCCGAGGCTGTGAAATTTGGGATATGGATTGAAGACAACTTTGGGTCAACCCCGTGGCAGCAGACCTTCGAGTTCAATAGCAAAAACAGCGGCGACGATAATGGCGGCAAAACTCCCGGCATCATCAACCCTGTCAATCCCGGAACCATAACACCCATCGGCTTATGAAGAAACTACTTATATTCCTCATGGCGTTAGTGACCCTCGCGGTCACTACGCCAGCCTTCGCCGCAAAACGGTCGATTATGGAACTGCCGCTCTTTGAGCGGGCAGTCCTGATAATCAAGAAATTTGAGACACTTCATCAGTTGAAGCACAGACCTTACTATGGGTATGGTCATAGAATCCTGCCCGGAGAGCGTTTTCCTCAGCATCGTCCATTAACCGAGAGTGAAGCCGACGCACTCCTACGCAAAGACCTGAAGAAGTTTTGTGCCCTCTACTCCCAATACGGTAAGGATAGCGTTCTTCTCGGTGCGCTGGCTTACAATATCGGTCCCGGAGCGGTCAACAAGTCCAGCGTAATCAAAAAGTTAAAAGCCGGCGACCGCAACATCTTCAAGTCCTACACCTCTCACTGCCTCTACAAAGGCAAATGGCATAAAGGATTATACAATAGAAGATTGACGGAGCTTGCCGCACTTTTCGTCCCATAAAGATAACTCCCGTATAATTCATGTTGATTATACGGGAGTTTTTGTGTGTTATAAATATTAGAAACCGACTTTGGGGCGATTGTTCTGAGATAGTCGTTCATGTCGGCATGAGTTTATTATCTCCTGAACATCAACAGAATCATTGCCTTTCAGAATAGCATTGACCGAATTTTTGCGGGCAATGTTTTCTATTTCTCCACCAGTGAGGTCGAATTGTGAGGCAAGGTTAAGGGCATCGTGTTCCGAAAGGTCAGGAAGCATTGTCTGCCAGATCTTTGCCCGTGATTCAACAGATGGTTTGTCAAAACGTATCTTGTAAAGGAAGCGACGCTCGAATGCTTTGTCAAGATTGGTGGTCAGATTGGTGGTGGCTATCATAATGCCTTCGAGGGTTTCCATTTCCTGAAGTATTATGTTCTGAATGGAGTTCTCCATCTTGTCAACTGCTCTTGCCGCGCCCTCCATTCTGACACCCAACACAGCGTCAGCCTCATTGAAAAGAAGTATCGGTGCGAGCTTCGAGTTTTTGCAGATGTTGCGGTAGCGGTCAAAAAGAGCCTTGATGTTTTTCTCGCTTTCGCCTACCCAGCAACTCTTTATCTTATCAACATCGACGCGCATGATGTCACGACCGGTCTGTCGCGCAAGCTGATAGACAGTCTCGGTCTTACCTGTGCCGGGAGCGCCGTAGAAGATACAGCAGAATCCGGGCCTCATGCCTGCTGTGCGAAGACGGCTCTGCACTTCATTGAACCGTCTTTCTGAAAGTATGGATGACAGTTCCATTATCTGGACACATTCAGAAGTGTTGTATACAAGATTCTTTTCTGCAAGAGTCTCCGCTTTTATAAGTCCTTTGACAGATTTGCCTGTTTCGTTGATATTAAGCTCGCAAAGGAGTTCCTCTTTAGCTTTATCAGTCAGTTTGAAGGCATCAGAACGGGCCATGCCGTCTTCATTTACATTCTCGATAAGCTCTTTCTCAAAGAGTTCTGATTCACGGGTGCGAAATTCCCGTTTTACCCAACTCGGAATTTCATTGTCATCGAATATGTCGTCAATATCATGGAACCCAATATTGTCATCGTCATTTTCCACAAATAAATGAGCCATAAAGACAAACAACAAAGTGTCTTCATCGCCAAAACCACAGCGACGCAACTCTGTGGCAAACTTGGTATCCTTGATTTCCACAAGCATATCCATTGTCTGCTCCATCAACGAATCGTGGGTCAGTTCATCATCATCTTTCTCGTTCATCAGCTTGTCGAATCTATCGAAGAAAGTCTGAGTATCAGCCACCGGTTCTTCTTCATGAATGTATGGCTGATTCTTGCGCAAGGATTTCAGAACGGCTCCGGGAACACGGTAGCTTAACGATTTGCGACACCGCGACGCACGAAGATAATGCTTGGATTCAAGAATATCTATGTCGTCGGAAAGTCGCAGTATCTTGGTAGTACGACAACCGGCATACTTGGCAATTTCCGAGATCATAATGCGGCTATCCTCGCTTCTGTCAACAAACATGGCGAGCAAAACCACCTGCATGGCAGTCAGTTTCAATTTGCGGACTGCATATTTTATATGAGTCGAGGCTTTATCCAAAAATTCCCTGTCGAGATTAGAATCTTCGGCAAGTTCAACGATATACTCAAACGCCTCCAGAACGCTTTTGGGTTTAGCATTCTTTGCATCATTCTTCTGTTTTGATGTGTCAGCGGTTTTTGCTTTATGAAGGTCTAATTCTCTCATTGCTTAATATTTCTTTGATTTACGGTACAAAATTACACTCCACTTGTATCAAAAGCCGATACAGCATGTGAAAAATCACAATGCTCCTGAGAATTTTTTGACGGGGTTGCCACGTTCAAGGTTGTCGTGATTGCTCCATTGATGTGCCTGAGAATCGGCGAGAGTTTTTTCGTTAATCTCACGGAGCTTCAACAGCAGTCGTTCTCTTGCAAGTGTTTTGTTTTGCGACTGGGAGCGCTCGTCAGAGCATTTCACGGACAGTCCGGATGGAGTATGAATTGCACGGACTGAGGTCTCGACTTTGTTGACATTCTGGCCTCCTTTGCCTCCAGATCGACAGGTTTCATAAACGATGTCTGATTCATCAATTTTGGGAAGCGACACTTCATCAAAGAAGTTGATGCCTACAAACCAGTTGCAACGTTTGTGTTCCGGACGATAGGGATTCTTGGTTGAACGCCAAAGTACTGTACCTTGCCATTCGTCAATAATAGGTTGTGGGATTGGTTCGTTGGAGGCGAATGTCATTGACATAAAGCATCCCTCCTCCTGATTGTGAGGTTCGCTATCAGTAAGTTGTAGTGTAGGGATTGCTTTGAACAATTCACGAGCCACGAGTGTGACGGCTCTGGCACATTCCACCGGACCCCGTCCGGCTGTAATCTGTATATAGT
>CABRLF010000173.1 GCA_902471685.1 uncultured Porphyromonadaceae bacterium | reverse complement strand
CTTCCGATCTCAATCGCTTCGGTAGCGGCGGCAATCGAATCTGCGGAGAGGTCGTGGCTCACATCGTTCACTCCGCACAGGAGAAATATTTTCTCCGGCTTGCCGCGGAGCACTGCGTCGAGCCGGAGATCTATGCCTTCGGCTATATCGCCGTTGATACCGCGGTTGAGAATCCTGTGGTTGCCGAGCAGCTCGTGCCATTCGCAGCCATGGGTGAGGCTGTTGCCGAGCATGACGATAGAGGTTGAGTCCACGCCGAGAGCATCGAAGAGGGACGCTCGCTGGTAATAAAGTTCGCTGAAATCCTCTGCGGCAGCCAGATTGCCGCAGAGGCCGAGGATGGCGGAAGCCAGAAAGAGGCGTAATTTCATTTTACAGTTCCTTCTTATGTTCATGATATGCGTCGACGGCGTTCTTTACGGAGCCATGCAGGAGAAGGAGGCGTTTAGCCTCGTCGTAGGGCAGCCCGAGCTCTTCGATGATCATACGGGTGCCGCGGTCCACGAGTTTGGCATTCGAAAGCTGCATGTTCACCATCTTGTTTCCTTTCACGCGGCCCAGCTTGATCATTGTCGCAGTTGTGATCATGTTGCATATCATCTTCTGTCCTGTTCCGCTTTTCATGCGTGAGGAACCGGTGACGTATTCGGGCCCGACGACCATCTCGATGGCGATATCGGCGGCTTCGGAAACCGGCGCGTCGGGATTGGACGTGATGGCAGCTGTAAGGATTCCATGCTTGCGGCATTCGGTCAGAGCGCCTATCACATATGGAGTCGTACCGGAGGCTGCAATGCCGATAACGGTATCCTTGCTGTTGATATTGAACTGCTCAAGATCCTTCCAACCCTGAAGAGTATCATCCTCGGCATTCTCGACGGGATTGCGGAGGGCCGTATCTCCACCTGCGATAAGACCGATGACCCATGAAGGATCCATGCCAAATGTCGGTGGAATTTCTGAAGCATCAAGCACTCCAAGACGTCCCGAGGTGCCGGCTCCGATATAAAATATACGGCCTCCGCCTTTCATGCGGGGCACAATCTGCTCGACAAGCTTCTCCACTGCGGGCAAAGCCTTTTCGACTGCGAAGGCAACTTTCTTGTCCTCGTTGTTTATGTCGCGGACTATTTCACCGACCGATTTCTTTTCCAGATCGTTATAGAGCGAAGACTGTTCACTGATTTTCTGAAATGCCATATTTGTCTTTATTTAGAATGGAACCTGATCAGTCCTTCCATAGGGCTTTTGAGAATTGTACCGAGAGTGCACTCTTCGGCTTCGGCTGCCTCGCGCAGAATCCCGGAAAAATAATATGCGACAGAACCGATAAAGGAGACAGGATGGGAGCGGAAATCCGTATACTGTCTGATATTACGGCGGAAGAACGCGCGGAATGCATCCAGAACAAGCCTGTGAAGCTCGGGAACCGCAATATTGGCCGATATAAACGGAAGAACTGAAGCTAAGAATCGGTTCGCCTGCGGTTCTTTGTATACCCGGTGGATTATAGAGAGCGTATCCAGGTCATACTCGTCGAGGAACCGAGCGCAGAGATCTTCGGGGAGCTGCTTCTTGAGCACGTCGCCGAGGAAAAGACGACCGAGAACAGCTCCGCTGCCTTCATCGCCAAGAATATATCCGAGCGGAGAAACATTCTCTGCGATGCTTTCGCCATCATAAAGACATGAATTAGAGCCTGTGCCGAGGATACAGGCGATGCCGGGATTACGTCCGCACAAAGCACGGGCGGCAGCGAGGAGGTCGGTATATACCTCGACTTTCTCTGCTGCAGGAATGACAGCGCGGATAGCTCTGGCGACATTGCCGCAGACCTCTAAAGAAAGGCACCCGGCTCCGTAGAAGAATACTTGTGAAATCTGTCGCTCCAGACCGTCAAGCAAAGGAATAAGTTCATTTTCAAAACGGTTGCGCATTTCTTCCTCAGTCAGCATGACAGCGTTCATGCCGACTGTAAATACTTCTTTTTCTATTTTCCCGTTTTTCAGAAGACACCAGTCAATTTTGGTACTTCCGCAATCTGCTATAAGAATCATATTTTGATATATATTTTTTTACGATAAAGGATATATCCTATACACCAGATAAACACTACGAAGATCAATGCAAAGGCAAGAGAGGCGAGAGTCCTGTCGCCGAAGCAGGCAGGAACGAGCACCAGATCATAGAGCCATGAGTGAATGCTTGTCGTGCCGCCTTCGACTGCTGCACAAGGGATTCGGATAAATGACAGCAGCAGGCTCACAAGAGTGCCGACAACGTACATGAAAAGGGGGTTGACCCCGAATGCTTCAAAGAACCGACACCATTTTTTATGGCCTCGGATGTCAATGATCCAGATGAGAAGAGCGAGAAAACTGGACGCGAGACCGCAAGTGGTAAGCACAAATGTGGGCGACCATATTTTTTTGTTGATTGGAATTGCATATGCAAGGAGAAATCCTGAGAAAGTCAGGATTGTGCCGACAATGAAGAGTTTGTTGATCCGGAGAGTATTGTCTTTGGTACTCATGATTATCCGTCCGCACAGGAATCCGATCAGCATATGAGCTATGGAGGGGAGAGTGCTCAAAAGTCCTTCGGGATCGAGGTGGAGGCGGACTCCGCCAACAGTGTCGGAGTATAGATGATCCGGCCCAAGGATCGCATTGTCCACTCTGTAGAGCACGCTGCGTTCAGAGAACTCGAAGCCGTTACCGAAGATGAGTATGACAGCATATAGAATAAGCAATCCGCCCACAGTCCACGACAATGCTTTGCGCGGAATCACAAGAGCTAAGAATGTGCCAATGCCGTAGCAGATAGCAAGGCGGGGGATTACGCCAAGAATGCGGATATGATCGAAAGTGAAAACGGCGTCGGCCAAAGCCGCTCCGCCTGTAATACCGCGAAGGAACATTGCGAACCATGCGATAGCCAGACCAATGAGAAAGAGGATTACAGAGCGTCGTAGAATCTTGGCGCCAGATTTCCATGTGAGACGGAAATCGTATTTTCGCATGGAAAAGTATGTGGATACTCCCATGATGAACATAAAGAACGGGAACACGAGATCCGTCGGAGTCAGCCCGTGCCATTCGGCGTGGCGAAGGGGTGAGTATATGCTTCCCCAAGATCCGGGATTATTTACCAGAAGCATTCCGGCGATGGTCATACCCCGAAGAATGTCAAGGGACAGCAGACGTTTAGGTCTTGGTTTTTCTGTGATTGTCTTCATTGGTTCTCAGATGGTTGACGTTTGGGTGTGGTGCATTCGTCAACAAGGTAAACGATGGATTTATAAGGTATGCCGCTGTTTGTGGTCAGGCCGATTTCACAGGTTCGGGAATTTGAATACCCGTATTTGATTCCGGCTGCTTCAATCTGTTTTTTCAAGTTGCGCAGGCCCCAGGCGTTAAGTTCGGGGTGAGTAAAGCCTTTGTCGCCGGCAAATCCGCAGCATCCGACTTCTTCCGGTACGAGAACATCGGAAGAGCAGCGGCGTGCCAGATCTATAATCTTGGAAGCGAGGCCCATGCGGCGTGTAGAGCAGGTGACATGAACAGCAATAGGGGTGTCGTGCCTGTGAAATACGAGATTGGAAGCGAGACAGTCGCTGATGAATTCAGCGACCTCGAATAATTTCAGCCGCGAGATGTTTTTGCACATACGGTGCAGGCATGGACTCTGGTCGCATACCACAGGCCATCTGCCTCCTTCCGAAGCTTCCCACAGAGCATTTTCAAGTTCGGCTAATTTCGTATCGGCAATATCCGGCATCCCTTTGCTTTCCCAGATCATGCCGCAACAGAGACCGGCCATATTTTTGGGGAAAATGACTTCGAATCCGGCTTTGCGACATAGTCTGACAAAGACATCTGCCAACGGTTTTACTTTAGTGTCGGATTCTTCCGACTGACCCATGACGCGGTTGATACAAGAAGGATAGTATACGACTTTACGCGGCATCTCCGGTTCGGCAGAATTGCGCTCGACAGTTTTTTTAGGATTGAAGGCAACTGGAAGAGCTGCAGTCCATAGAGGTAAACCGATTTTGTGGAGCGACTTCCCTAACGAATCTACGCCCTTGTCTCCGATAATCGTGTGAGCGGCGTCGGCACACCCCAGAGCGATGCGTAATCCCGAAGATACCTTGCTCAGATGTCTGGCAGCATATATACCGAGTTTACGTACCCGTGTAGACAAATGCTCGGCCCTGATATCGTGGATAAGATCGGCCGTATTGATGCGCATCGGACAGGACGTACTGCAGAGGCCGTCGCCGGCACACGTCTCGGCTCCGTAGTACCTGAATTCGTTTTCAAGTTCGGCAAGTCGTCGAGGGTCTTCTCCTGCTCCTTTCAACCGGGAGATTTCACGTTGGGCGACAATACGCTGCCGTGCCGAGAGTGTCAATCCGTAGCTGACGCAGTTGGGCTCGCAGAATCCGCATTCGATACATTTGTCTACTTTCGTATTGGTCGGAGTCAGAGGTTTGATATTGTGGACAAAACAGTGCGGATCATCGTTAAAGACTACACCCGGATTCAGGATGCCGGCCGGGTCGAAGGCGCGTTTCAGACGCTTCATCAGCGACCAGGCCTTTGTTCCCCATTCGGCTTCCACGAACGGCGCCATATTCCGGCCTGTTCCATGTTCCGCCTTAAGAGAACCATTGAAGTGACCGATGACGAGTTCTTCGATTCTCTCCATAAGATGACGGTATTGCGCCACCTGCTCCGGAGTGGAAAAACTCTGAGCGATGATAAAATGGAAATTACCTTCCAGAGCATGACCATATATGCATGCATCATCGTAGCCACATTCTTCAAGCAGAGCTGCAAGTTTTGTCGCTGCTTCGGGCAGATCGGGAACATGGAAGGCAATGTCTTCAATCAGAACGGTAGTGCCGGTTTTTCTCGTCCCTCCCACGGCAGGGAATATGCCGGATCTCATCTCCCACCATGCAGCCACTTCTGCCGGATCGGTAGAGAAATGTGCAGGTTTGAAAAGTCTGAAGCCCTCCAGAACCTTGAGTGTGGCATCGATATCTGACTTCAGTCCCGTCTCAGTATCTGATTCAACTTGAATAAGGAGAGCTGTCAGGCCTTCACCGGTAGTATCATGTACAGACTTGAGCGATTTTTTGTCGAGGAGTTCACATGCCACAACAGGAGCTCCCTGTTTCATGGCGACAACGGCACGGCAAGCTTCCGCCAGATCGGAGAAATAAACCATAGCGGATGCCTGAAACGGCATTATCTTCTGTGTATTCACGCGAATCTCGCTCATGAATGCAAGAGTGCCTTCGCTGCCCACAATACAATGTGCGATAATATCGAACGGATCTTCATAGCGGACGAATGGGAGAAGATTCAGTCCAGTGACGTTCTTTATCGCATATTTGTTCTTTATCTGCTCGGTAATTTCAGGATCGGCCAAAATTTCCTGCCGGATCATGCCAATCTCGTCGAGCAAAGCTCCATGTGTGCCCCGGAAAGCATCGCGGGAATCCTGATCGGCCGTATCCAGTACAATGCCGTCAGCGAGGACAATTCTGATA
>CABRLF010000172.1 GCA_902471685.1 uncultured Porphyromonadaceae bacterium | reverse complement strand
ATTTTTCATAATAGAGATTATGGTTGTTACCGACTCATTTAACAGCGATTTACTGCAAATATACGATGATTGCCTGATAAGTCCAAAAATACAGGACTACGAATAAAAGAATTTTCAATCCTTCACAGCTCGACTACCCTATGCCATATTTTTTCGTTTTCTCGGGCTAATTTGCTAATTTTGCATTATGGAACAGAACAACATATTATGTGATGCCTGGGACCGCGAGCACCTATGGCATCCCTATACTTCTACAATAAACCCACTCCCGACATATAAAGTAGTCAGCGCCAAAGGTGTACGTATCCGTCTTGCCGACGGACGCGAACTCATCGACGGCATGTCATCATGGTGGTGCATGATCCACGGATATTGCAACGAGCGTCTGAACGCAGCTGCGACTCGACAACTCAGCGCTGTAAGTCATGTGATGTTCGGCGGACTGACTCATCAGCCGGCGATTGACCTCGGGAAAGAACTCCTTAAAGTAGCGCCGCCTTCCATGCATAATATCTTCTATGCCGACTCCGGTTCGGTAGCCGTTGAGGTGGCAATGAAAATGGCTGTGCAGTATGCGATCTCGGCGTCTGGCAACCACGGGAAAACCAACTTCGCCACAATCCGGAGCGGTTATCACGGCGATACATGGAATGCGATGAGCGTCTGCGATCCGGTAACGGGAATGCATTCGGCTTTCGGATCGGCACTTCCCGTCCGATTCTTCATTCCGCAGCCTCGTTCGCGTTTTGACGGCGAATGGAATACTGCAGACATAGAACCGCTGAAAAAGCTGTTTGAAGAAAAATCAGATGAAATAGCGGCTCTCATTCTCGAGCCTGTGGTTCAGGGGGCCGGTGGAATGTGGTTCTATAATCCTCAGTTCCTTCGCGAAGCGAGGGCGTTATGCGACAAATATGGTATCCTGCTCATATTCGATGAAATTGCCACCGGATTCTGGCGCACGGGACGATTCTTCGCATGGGAGCACGCAGGCGTCGAGCCGGACATTATGTGCATCGGCAAAGGTCTCACGGCAGGCTATCTGACAAGCAGCGCCGTACTGACTACCCAAAAAGTAGCCGACACTATTTCTTTAGGCGAGGCAGGCGTACTGATGCATGGTCCGACATTTATGGGTAATCCCCTCGCCTGCGCAATCGGTCTGGAATCGATCAGAATGCTCAAAGAGCAGCCGATGAAAGAAATCGTAGCGAATATAGAGCAGATTCTAAAAGAAGAGCTTGCTCCTGCAGCAGCTCTCTCCGGCGTGACCGATGTCCGTGTGCTCGGCTCAATCGGTGTCGTAGAAGTTAGCAAAACGGTAGATGTTGGACGCTTCCAGAAAGTATGCATCGAGCGTGGTGTATGGATCCGGCCTTTCGGACATAACGTTTACCTCATGCCTCCATACGTAATCGAAGAGAACGATTTGCGGAAATTATGCCGTGAACTTATTGAAATTGTTTCCGATGAATCGAATTATTGAAGAAGCTCTCGGACACATTACTTCCGCGGGTAATCTGCGAATAATTCCTGCCGACGGAAGCTCCAGACCGAGTCTTGATCTTTCCTCCAATGATTATCTCGGAATCGGTTCAGACATCCATCTGCAGGAAGAGTTTCTGAAGACTGTCGATTTCGACAGAATGCAGCTCACAGCATCGGCTTCGCGTCTGCTCGCACGCCGTCAGAGCGAATTCGGGCTTCTGGAATCAACTCTCACCGAAGCTTACGGACGATCCGCTTTGCTCTTCAACAGCGGTTATCATGCAAACTCCGGTCTCGTCTCAGCATTCGCCGGTCTGTCCTACTATGTTCTTGCCGATAAACTAGTCCATGCAAGTATAATCGACGGTATCAAGCTTTCAGGGCTCCCCTTCGCACGGTTCCGCCACAACGACTATTCTCATCTGGCTCGTCTCGCCGAGAAGGCCGATTCCGAAGGGAAAAAGCTGTTTATCATAGCGGAGAGCGTCTACAGTATGGATGGCGACCACGCAGATATCGACGCATTAGCCGAAATCAAACGCCGGTATGAGGACGCCATACTTTATATCGACGAGGCTCACGCTGTCGGTGTTGAAGGCCCCTCAGGGCTCGGCCTTGTCAAGGCGTCATCATCCTTTGATGATGTCGACATAATAGTCGGCACCCTCGGCAAAGCTCTCGCATCATCGGGAGCTTTCGCTATCGTAGATGCAAGAATGCGTGAATTCATGGTCAACCGGGCACGCAGTCTTATTTTCTCCACGGCTATTCCTCCTCTCACGGCATTATGGAGCAAATTCACCTTCTGCCGAGCCCTTGATATGGATAAGGAGCGTATCCATCTGCGTAAGTTGGGAGAAACTCTCAACGGCATACTCAGGTCCGCAGGCTCTGATGCACAACCGAGTCACATCCAGCCGCTTATCGTCGGATCTCCGCAGAAAGCAGTTGTAATATCAGCAGCGCTGCGTGAGGATGGATTCGATGTCCTTCCGATCCGTACACCGACTGTACCGCCCGGAACAGACCGCCTTCGGTTCAGCCTTTCAGCTGCAATCGAAGAGAAACAGCTACAATGCCTCGGAGATGCAATTCACAAAGCACTAACACGTTAAGACAAAATGGCAAACAGAGGAAAAACATACGCCTCCCGTCGCAAAAAAAGACCGTCCAAGGGCAAGTTTCCTAAATCGTTCATCATCTTACTTGTACTGGTGATCCTGTGCCTTGGCGCTGTATATGCACTGTCCGGAGCCGACAAGCCTACGCAAAGCTCCGCCAGCCCCTCCGGGATCAGTCCCGTACAGGAACTCGAGAAGGTAATAATTCCTGATGAAACGCCTTCTATCATAAAAGAATATACCGGTTTCACGGTCAATTTCAACCCGTCGTGGCATGTGCCCAACTATGTAGTCTGGGAACTCACCGGCGCCGAAGCAGACAGTACGGAGCCTCGAAATTCCAAATTCCGTGCCGATCCTGATGTTCTGGGCTCTCCAACCCTCGACGATTACCGGAACTCCGGTTTCGACCGAGGCCACATGGCTCCCGCAGGCGACATGAAATGGAGCCGCCAAGCCATGGCCGACTCCCACTACCTCACCAATATGTGTCCTCAGGATCATTCGATAAACAGCGGACGCTGGTCGACGCTGGAGAGCAAATGCCGTCAGTGGGCCAAACGCGACAGCGCGATTATCATTGTTTCCGGACCGGTCCTCACTGATGAAATAACGAATACAATCGGTGCTTCTCGGGTTGCCGTACCGGAGCGGTTTTTCAAAGTTCTGCTTTCACCATATACCGACCCGATACGCGCAATCGGATTTATTATTCCCAACTACCCTACTCCCGACGGTATCGAACAAATGGCCGTCCCGGTCGACAGAATCGAAGAGATTACCGGCTTCGACTTCTTCAGCTGTCTGCCCAACGATATAGAAAATGATGTGGAATCCAAAGCCAATTTCCGCGACTGGAACCGACGCAAAAAATAAGTAAATCCCAATGAAGACAACTCAGATATACGATCCCGACGACACCATTTGTGCAATCTGCACTCCTGCCGGCACCGGAGCGCTGGCTGTAATTCGCGTCAGCGGTTCAGAGGCTCTGACCATTACCGATTCTATCTGGAAGGGTCATAAACTTTCCGAAGCCGCAAGCCACACGGCGCATATGGGCTACATCTTCGACCCGGACAACGGAGAAATCCTTGATCAGGCAGTCGCTACGATATACCGTGCGCCGGCATCATTTACCGGCGACAATGTTGTCGAATTCAGCATCCACGGATCGCGATGGATTCAGCGTCAGCTCATCGGACTGCTCCTGCGTCGCGACTGCCGGATGGCGCTCCCGGGAGAATTTACACGCCGTGCATTCGCAGCCGGGAAAATGAACCTCTCGGAGGCCGAAGCCGTAGCCGACGTCATAGCCGCATCCTCTGCCGCATCACATCGTCTGGCAATAAACCAGATGCGCGGCGATTATTCAAGACGACTTAATTCCCTGCGCGACGAACTCATCCGCCTCGCTTCTCTTCTTGAACTCGAACTCGATTTCTCGGAAGAAGATGTCGAATTTGCCGACCGCACCCAGCTCCTTGAAATCGCCCATAGTCTCCACACCGAACTCACTCGACTCGCCAATAGTTTTTCATCCGGCGCGGCCATCAAAGACGGCATTCCGGTCGCCATAATAGGCCCTACAAATGCCGGCAAATCGTCCCTACTCAATCAGCTTCTCGGAGACGACCGAGCCATAGTGAGCGACATTCACGGCACAACCCGCGACATTGTCGAAGATACAATCGAAATAGGCCCATACCTTATCCGCTTCAAAGATACAGCAGGCCTGCGTGACACTTCCGATTCTATCGAGACAATAGGTATCAGCCGATCAATCAATGCGGCCAACACCGCGAGGATAATTCTTTACCTCATCGATCCGACTCAGCCGGACGCTCCCCTCCCAGAACGATACGGCAATGCAAAGACTATTTATGTCATAAATAAAACCGACATCGCCACACCGCAACAGCTGGCTGCTGTCCGCAATCTCGCTCCGGATGCAATCGAAATCTCAGCCCGCAAAGGAATCAACATCGATGGTGTCCGCGATGCCATTCTCAGCACTATCAACGCAGACACCCAGGCCGACAGCGACACCCTGATTGTGACTAACGCACGCCACGCCGCTGCATTCCGCGCCGCCGCCACATCTGCCGCAGCCGTAATCATAGGCCTCGAAACCAACCTCACCCCCGACCTCATCGCCGAAGACCTCCGCCAAACCATCCATCACCTCTCCTCCGTCACCGGCGAAATCACCACACCCCAAGTCCTCCAATCCATATTCGAGAATTTCTGCATCGGGAAATAGGTATAGTATTAAAACCGATTAAAATATATCACCAAATATCAGAAAGGCGCTCAAAATGAGTGCCTTTCTTTATGTCTGCTTGTCGGCGTTTTAATCGTTTGTGGTCGTTTTCAAGTTATTTTTTCCTCGTTTTTGTACCTCATTTGGCTCTCATCGTCATCGGTTGAAAACCACTCCAGCAAGATGATAGATGATGTATACACCCATATACATCGGTATACGTGGATATACAAATTTGGCGAAATGAGTGGCGAAATAAACAAGGGAAAAATGGCAACTTCAGTCATTAGAATCAAAAAAATCTGCGCATGGTGTGGAAAAGAGTTTGAGGCTCAAAAACTCTCGACTCAATTCTGCTCACACCGTTGCTCATCCCATGCCTATAAGGATAAAAAGAGGCAGGAGAAAAAACAGCGTGCCGAAACAGCTTCACAAAGAAGCCAACAAAAAAAGAAGGTTGAAGATATAAAGGACAAAGAGTATTTGACCGTTTCGGAGGCAGCCCAATTATTAGGCTTTACACGAGATGGTGTATATAAGCTGATATATCGGGGCCTCTTAAAAGCACATCGGATAACGAGTCACTGGACAGTAATCTATCGTAAAGATATAGATGAGATGATTACGGCTCGACCGATTGATCCTTCAGGCATTTCTAAGAAAGATAGAGAACCAATCACCGAGTTTTACACAACCAA
>CABRLF010000171.1 GCA_902471685.1 uncultured Porphyromonadaceae bacterium | reverse complement strand
CCACCGTCACATAGTTCTGGGCGCGGAGCGGTTCAAGTACCTGCTCCTGCATGGCGGTTCGCTTTATAACCTTCTTATCCACAATCTTGAAGCTGACATAATCGACATCGAAAGCGATGTTGCTTGTGTTCTTCAGTTCCGTATGGAAATAGAGAAGCCCATTGTTGGTGTAAATGGATTTCAGAAGAAACTGCACTCCGAACCGCTTGGAGCCGATATGCTTTATCTCGCGCTTGTTCTGCTTGTAGATTGACTTCATAATCAGCTTTACAAGCATCGGAGACTCCGAACCGAGACGCTCCAAGAATATCTCCTGAGCGTTGTTGGGACGGTTGACAGCCTCGCCGTCATGGAGAAAGTCAGTCATCTCAATACTCAGAAGCAGAGGCTCTTTCGCAAATTTGACGTTGAAGACATAATAAGAGCCATCATCGGTGATTACCGAGAGGTTGGTCTCCTGTTTGAACGACTTGAAGGCGGACTTTACACGAAGCACGTTCTTCGCTCCATCTGCGAGACCGGCCACGAGGTTTTCGTTGCCGAGGTCCACATAGCATATTTCAGCCGAGAAGATGATGTGGGTCGTCTTGTTGTAGCAGACCTCCAGTGCATGGGGCGGAATCATGCGGTCGAAGCCCATTTTTCGGGTCATGCCGTCGAACTTGTCGCCGTCGGTGTAGTTGCCGCCATAGACATTAAGGTCATGTTCTGCGACCTTTTCAGACGACATGTTATTATCGGTGTTATCGGAATTTTTGGCGTTGGCAGCCGTGGCCACTCCGAAGAGTGCCACTGCCGCGACAAAGAATTTTGTGATTGTTTTCATTCGTTGTTGTTGGGATTGGTTGATGATTACTGCTCATTCTGACGGAGCATGATTTTGTAGCCGGATTTCAGATGGACTTTTACCGTGCGCAGTTTCTTGTTGAGATACTGGCTGACACCGTTGATAAGACCTTTGCCGACATCGGAGGCGAGTTGTGCACCGGCGTTGGTGGTAAGATTGATGGAACTTCCCATCGTACTGCCCATATTGGCGCCGATTTCGTGCAGGGTATCACTCTCCATCGAGTTGGGAATGTTGATACCCTCCTGACCGTCGGAGTCATAGACTGAGAGGTCAACCTCCATGATGCAGCCGAGAGCCTCGATAGACTCGATCTTGATTTCAAGACGTTCTCCCTGCAACCGCGCAGCTCCCACCACCGTGGTGTTCTTCGGCAACAGAGAGTTGCCAATCCACATAGGTTCGAGCGTGCGGAGCCTGACGCTCTGCCCGTCGGTAATCGACTGGTCAGAAGCGACACAGGCTGAAATGGTGTTCTTAAAATTCGTGTGCTTGGTGCCGACGGCGGTAGAGAAAGAGCGGGTGTTATCGGTCGAGGCATTGAGGGAAGACACTACATTGCGGTTTACCTGATTGACGGGCATAACCTTACGGTCTTTCTCCGGCTCATCGACAATCACAGCCTGTTGACTGCCATTGCCGGTGCCGAGATACTGCGCTGCCAATTTGTATGACTGCTCCATCAGTTCCATCTCGTTGGGCTGCTGACTCTTTTGAGCTATAGCATTCTGCGCCTCCAGCTCGTCAATCCGTGCCTGCAACTCCGCCACCTGAGCGGCGGAATTATCCTCCGGGATATAAAAATCCTGAAGTGAAGCCTGAACCTGCTGATAAGCCTCGGCTGACGACTGAACTTCATTGGAAACAGTATCCTGAGGTGCTGTAATAGAATCGGTGACAGCTTCAAGTTGGACAGCCTGAGCGTTTCTCTGTTCCGTTTCCTCCAGATGTGCCTGAGCCTCATAAGCGGCGATCTTGTTGCCCTCGATTCCTTCGGTAGAACCATCGGGGAGTTCGGTGTTGGCGCCGCCATTTGTCTTGCCATCATCTTCACCCGGGGCAAAGATTAGCCAGATACTGGCGATACAGGAAATGAACATCAGAGGGAATACAACGAGATACTTCTTCATCTTCTCCCGCTCTGCCGTATTCTTGGGCTTTAAGCGGGCTTTAAGATCATCGAGCCACTTCATCGGGAACCGATTTTACCGGATTAGACTTACAGACCTCAATATGATGGACGTGTTCAACCTGCATTTCGGAGCGGTGTCCGAGTCCCATTTTATAGCAAGCGTGTCCGAAGACAAAGAATGCTATGAGAATAAATGCAGTCAGCATTACAGTCACTACAGTGAGTCGCTGCTTCTGTGGAAGCTCATCACATTTCCGTTTTATGAATCCGGAAAGACGAGTTTTGGGAGAGAGCCATACCTTATTATATATGGCTCCCTTGATACTTGATATTTTCACGGGGATTGTTGTTAGCGTTTTACGGTCTGAATATCTCGATTTTCCAAGATTGTCAGACCCTCGATTATGAAACCATTGGGATTATCATCCGACCTTGACGCATTGGTCAGGCGACAAGTCGTCACGAGACTACGCTCTGTAACATTGCTTTGACGGATAATCATCTCCTTAGCGTATGTCTTTGCGATGTAAGGATAATTGTTGAAATCACAGACCACACTGTCCACCTTGACAACCTGAGTGATGTTTCCGGCTATAATGCGGTTATAATATCCTTTCTCGACAAAGTCAGAATAATAATTGTAGGCACTCTTGTCAGCGAGAATCAGCGCACGGTCAATATTGTGCTGGATTGCCGATTTATCGGTAGACAGAGTGAAGAACAGTTCATGGAATCGGCGCACATGCTCGCGGGCCTCCGCCGGGCGGTTCTGATTCATGTCCTGTGACAAGGCAAGCATCAGGGACTTGCCGTTGTCAAGGACATAAATCTTTTCCCGTTGTTTTTCTGCAAATCTCAGCGACATACATACCGCTGAAATAGCGACTACAGCGCAAAGGCTCACAACCACTATGCCGAAGAGTCGTATCTGCCGAAACGACGTCTCGATGTTTTTTAGTGATTTGAATTCCACAGTCTGAGTTATTTTAATAGTTTACCGGCTCTGCCGACAACATTCCCGGCCACGCCTCCGGCAATACTTCCGGCCCAAGACCCTCCGGTCATGGCTGTATTGTTGATAGACCGGTTGTAGCTGCCCATGCCTCCCGCCTGAATAATCCATCCGGCAACGGTTGGGATAGTGAAATATCCGATTATGCCGATAATCATGAAGATGGTATAAGCAGTGTTACTTCCGTCGAGGTCAACATTGGGATTGTTGGTCAGCTCGGAAATGTCATTCTGGAGCATCAGAACCTGAATCTTCGCCAATATTGTCGAGAACAAGTCTGCCACAGGCAACCACAGGTAGGTCTGAATATATCGGCAAATCCATTGGACAAGAGTATTGTGAAATCCGTCCCAGACGGACAATGCAAATGAAATCGGGCCCAGTATAGCCAACACAATCAGGAAGAAGGTTCGTATTGTGTCGATTGTAAGCGAAGCAGCCTGAAAGAGCATCTCCAGCAATTCACGAAAAAAATTCTGGATTGCCTTCTTCATTTTATACATTCCACGCTCGATATACATTCCGGCAGCGGTGCCTACCTCAGTCACTCCGAGTTCATCAATCTGCCTGTCAAACTCGGCATCATCGACAAGATAGGCGGTCGATGGATCGCGCATCATCTGTTCATACTCCAGTCTGTCCTTCTCCTCCCGGTACTTCTTCATGTCAAGAGTCTGACCTTCAAGCATTGAGGCCGTGCCTTGCACAATAGGTGACATTACCGAGTTGATGGTACCGAGCACCACGGTCGGAAAGAACATGATGCAGAATCCGATGACGAAAGGTCGAAGAAGCGGGAACACATCAATAGGTGACGCATTTGCCAGAGACTGCCAAATTCGATAAGCAACGTAGAACAATGCACCGAGTCCCGCAATTCCTTGGGCTACGCCGGCCATGTCGCTACACAGGGGCATCATCTCGTCATAGAGAGACCGAAGTATGGAGTGAAGATTTGTAAAATCTATCGCACACAACATAGGCATTACCAATATTTTTCGGAGCCGTCGCCATAGAGGTTGACAACCCTCTTGGTATCTGCTTTCTTCTTAGCTCGTAGATAGGACACCGAGATATTCTTGTTGGTGAAGTATGCCGTCAGACCTTTCAGTCGTTTCATCTCGTTGTAGCAGTCATCCACTACATCCATCCTGTCTTTGTCTGTCATGGACAATGTGGTAATATTCACTACCTGTTTCAAATCGTTAAGAACACCTCCGGCTTCTTCAAGAATCCGGGTATAGCCTGAGGCGATTGCAGACAATTCTGCGCTGGTGAAGTTCGGATCAGTCAGCATCTTTTTAAAGTTGTTGACGTAGTAGCCGGAGATGTCACCGAGCATCAGAACGGTCTGTTGTACCTTTCGGGCATCACGGACGAGGTTATTTACCTGTTGGAGAGCATCGTAATACTTCTTTGCCTGCTGGTAAATTTTCACAGTTTCCTGAAAATTCTTGACCATGTGAGTCGCCGTCTGCGACTCCTGAACAAGTGACTTTGAGGAATTTACGATACTTTGGGCGATATTGGATGGATCAATGACCGTCCACTGGGCGTTTGCCTTGACCGCTCCGAAGAGCAGACAGAAGGCAAACATGGTAAGGATTGCTTTCAGATGTTTCATTGTTTTGTTGAGTCGATGAATGAATTGATGTCAAAATCCACGGATTCCGGAGCGAGGCTGTCAATGTCAGACAATTCACGTACTTCATAGCGTTCCAGTTCCTCGCCAGAGTCGGCAAGATAGATCCTGTCAGTCTCATGGCTGTAAGCCAGAGTCAGCAGAGTGTCACCATCGGCGAAGAAGATGTCGCTGTCGTCAGGATTGGATGTGGAACATCTGATGACGAAGGTTTTTCCAGGAATCTCAGGCTGGTACCGGTCTTCAATGTATAGTACATAGAATCCGCCTCTGGGGGTAATGTAGTACCTCATTGAATCGTCGATATTTGTCCAAACGCCACATAGATTAGCCTTATGGTTAATCTGGGGCTTGGGCTTAAATTCAGTCCTGAGCATGTCGGCTATTGCCTTCATCCTCTCATCAATTGAGATGAGGACTGAATTGTCAAACTGACTTGTGACGTCTACAGAAAGTGGGAACACTTTCTTGCGGTCTTTGATCGCGCACACCACGATAATCACCAAGGCAATGATGCCGATGACAATGGCAGCAACGAAAAGGTAGGGCAGCAACACATATTTTAGTGTCATTGCCAGTTCAAAAATTTGCAGGTTCACTTTTATTGGGTTAAGGGTTATCGAATTTTGGAGGCCATGCCTCCGATTATTTTCACTCCCACGAAAAGCAGGAGCAGCGGGAAGGTTATCAGGGCAAGCAGCCCGATGAAGAGACCGGCAATTATTGCCCACAGCACATATAGGACTTTCATAGCGGCAGCCATTGTGAGAGGTGGTTAACTATGCTTGTAATCACGTCATAGATAAATGGCTTAGCATACTGGATAGCCTTGTATGTCGCCACGAAGACAGCGGAAAGGACTGCAATACCGGCGAGAAACAGGATAAATCCAGTCAGCACTCCGAGAATCGGGTGAAATGCCTTGGGGATTTTCATGTTGCACCCTCCTTTCTCTCATTGGCAAGCATCTTGATGGCCGACTC
>CABRLF010000170.1 GCA_902471685.1 uncultured Porphyromonadaceae bacterium | reverse complement strand
CATTTTTCGAATGTTCCGCCGCTGTCGCGATATATGAAGAGTACTATGCTTCGTGCTTGATTTGTTCTGTCCAGTCTGCGATTCTTGAGTCGGTTAATTGAGGACTGTTTACTTCGTCAAGACAGAGACCGCGCGTTGTCGCGCCGTCCTGTGCACTTGAATGACGATAATTATAGCAGTCGGCAGGATATTCACCTATAAAAATAGCACCCGTATCTTTGAATCTTTCATAGAGATCCTCCACGGCATCGCAGAAAGTGTCTTCCATAGATGCGTCGCCGCAGCCGAAAAGCGCGATTCTATGTCCTTTCAGATCAAGCGCAGCGGCCCCATCCGCGAAATCATACCAATCGGCTGCCAGTTCGCCGTTGCCATGGGTGGAGGAACCAAGAATCAGAACTTCATAGTCACCGAGTTTGTCCGGTGCAGTGGTGCCTACATCATGTATATCTTCGTCACCCACTCCGAACTGTCGGGCTATACGTCGTGCCACATCTGCGGTCGTGCCGCTGACTGAGCCATAGAATATTCCGTATTTTTTCATTATTCTATCAGTTTGTTGATTATCTGTATCTAAAACGCGCGAAATCGGAGAATGGTTGAATGACAGCAGAGAATAATCGGCAAAATTCTTATTTTCTTGCACGGCAAGCTACAATAGAGTAACTTTGCGATGTAAAACTAATGCTATATGGATTATTCATTATATCTGGCAAAAGCCGTAGAACTTGCCCGTGCTGCAGGTGAAATACAGCTTTCATATTTCCGCAATCCGCGGCTGTCCTCACAGACAAAACTCAACAGTTTCGATGTTGTGACTGAAGCTGATAAGGCTTCCGAACGTCTTATTCTTGACGGAATAAGGAGCACTTTTTCCCAGCACGCAATCCTCTCGGAAGAATCAGGCAAAGAAGGGACTAAGGATGCCGAATGGCTTTGGGTAATAGATCCTCTGGACGGTACAACCAATTTCAATCAGGGATTGCCCGTCTTCTCCGTATCAATAGCACTTCAGCATAAAGGTTCGACAGTTGTGGGCGTAGTATATGCACCTTATCTTGGCGAACTTTTTACGGCAGTCAGAGGGCAGGGAGCGTATCTGAATGGCAATCCTATCCATGTAAGACATAATACTGACCTCGGGACGATGGTTGTGGCCACCGGAATGCCGTATGACCGCGACAGGCATCCTGATAACAATCTCGACAATATTTCCAGAGTCTGTCTCCGTGTACGTGGCACACGGCGCATGGGATCGGCGGCTATCGATCTCGCATATACAGCCGCAGGATACTACGATGCATACTGGGAGCTCAACCTCAATCCGTGGGATGTGGACGCAGGCATACTGCTTGTACAGGAAGCAGGAGGAATTGTCGGATCACTGAGGGAAAACAGAAACCAGTCGGTTATTGCCGGAAGTGCCGAAACGCTTGAAGTTTTCCGACCGCTGATTAAATAATATAGGCAAGAAATAATTGCAGGGGCGCTCCAACCGAAGCGCCCCTGCAAAATGTTTTTCCACAAGAAATTACGAAGGCGTATAGCGGATAAGGCGGCATCGCTCATAGTAGTCCACATATGCGCGGTTCACCATCCGTATTCCCCCTGGAGTGGGGTAATTGCCGGAAAAATACCAGTCGCCCGGACAGTCGGGTACTGCTTCATGCAGTCCTTCGAGAGTCTGGAAAAGCAGGTCTACCCGGGCATGAATCGAGTCAGGAGTAAGCATTTCTGCCATGGCGCGGGTTATTTCATCATCGCTGAAACAATCATAAAGCCTTTTGACTACGTTTTCCTGCTGCGTATCCGGCTGGAGAAGATTTTCTTTCGCGAGTCGGTATACCTCATCGATCATATAATCTTTCCCGCTTGATTCCAGAAGTGAGATCATGGCGCGGAAAGCGGCGAGTTCTTCGAGATGAGGCATGTCGATACCATAATAGTCGGGATATCTTACTTGCGGAGACGACGATACGACAATGATACGTTCAGGCTGCAGACGGTTGAGTATCCGTAGAATAGACTGTCTCAGAGTCGTGCCGCGCACAATGCTGTCGTCGATAACGACAAGTGTGTCTTTGGGTCTGACGCATCCGTATGTCACATCGTATACGTGGGCTGCCAGATCGTTGCGTGAAGTACCTTCGGCAATGAAGGTACGGAGCTTGATGTCCTTGATGGCGATTTTTTCGATTCTGACTTTACGGTCGAAGATCTCATCAAGCGCCTTCTGTGAAACGGAACCGCGGGCTGCGAGAGACTCTATTTCGTTTTTACGTCTTTTGTCGAGTTGTTCGTTGAGAGCGGCTACCATGCCGATAAACGCCACTTCCGCAGTGTTTGGGATAAACGAGAATACCGTATGGTCGAACCGATTGTCAATCATTCTGCATAATTCCGGAACAATATTCGCTCCAAGTTTTTTGCGTTCGCGATAAATATCGGCGTCGCTTCCGCGCGAGAAATATACGCGTTCGAATGAACAGCGCTCGTTTTTCTTTTCGTCAAGAATACGGCGTACTTCTACTCCGCCCTGCCGCCCTATAAGGATGGCACAACCCGGCGAAAGTTCTTTTACTTCCTCGATGGGAACATTGAATACAGTCTGGATAACCGGGCGCTCCGAGGTCACAACCGCAATTTCATCGTCTACATAATAAAATGCAGGACGGATGCCGTGGGGATCCCTTAAGACAAAGGATGAGCCGGATCCAGTCACGCCGCAAATGGCATATCCTCCGTCCCAGAGCTGGGCTGCGCCCTGAAGTACATTCCCAAGGTCAATTTCATCTTCGATCCGCTTGGCAAGGTAAGGGTCGCGCATCGTATCGCGGTATTCTCGGTAAAGGCGGTGGTTCTCTTTGTCGAGTGCATTTCCGATCTGTTCCAGAAGAAGAACAGTATCGCTGTAGATGCGGGGATGCATGCCGGTAGAGACAACCGATTCAAAAATCGAGTCTACATTCGTCATGTTGAAATTTCCACACAGCATCAGCGCTCTTGACCGCCAGTTGTTGCGACGCAGGAAAGGATGGGTATATTCCATACCGCTGCGTCCTGTGGTGCTGTAACGCAGATGTCCCATATAGATTTCTCCGAGGAACGGCACGATATTCTCGATTTCATCTTCGGACAAAGAACTGAGATTCTTCGGCAGTTTTTTACCTATGGTTCCGAAAATCTCATCGATGGCTCCTGTGCCAAGGGCACGTTCGCGGAAGACATATTCATTGCCGGGAGGGGTGTTCAGTTTTACTACTCCGACACCGGCCGCTTCCTGACCGCGGTTATGCTGCTTTTCCATAAGCAGATAAAGGCGGTCGAGAGCATAGGTATAGCTTCCGTAGCGTTTTTGGAAGTATGACAGCGGTTTGAGCAGGCGTATCATTGCCACACCGCATTCATGCTTGAGAGGTTCCATTCTTTAACGGATAAAAAGCAGTTCTCGATATTTCGGGAGAGGCCATATTTCATTGTCGACCCGCAGTTCAAGTTTGTCGATATGACGGCGGATAGCTTCCATGGCCGGAACGACTTGATCGTGGTATGCGATGGCTTTCTCCCGTTCGCTGGTGATGGTGTTGGCTTTCTTGCGGGCGTTCACCATTTCCCCTACTGTTGACTTGATCTGACTCATATGGTAGGAGATATTCTCGATAGTATCGAGGTCACATCCGGCCATTTCCTTATAGCGGTCGCCGAAGAGAGTCTGTAGTTTCACCATATTATCCAGAAGCATCGACTGGTAGCGTGTGGCAACAGGGATAATGTGGTTGAGTGCCAGATCTCCGAGCACACGGGCTTCAATCTGGATTTTCTTTGTATACATCTCCCATTTCACTTCATTTCGTGCCGCGAGTTCCGGCTCTGAGAGAACGTTTGTCTTACGGAACATCTCGACCGATTCCGGCCGGAGATAGGCATCGAACATGAGAGGAGCCGAAGTCTCGCAGTCGAGACCTCGTCTTGCGGCTTCTTCCTTCCACTCATCGCTATAGCCGTTTCCGTCGAAGTGGATTGCCTTCGATTCGCCTACAAGGCGGCGCACCTCTGTGAGGATCGCATCTGTAAGACTCTTTCCCGAAGCCACGAGTCGGTCGACCTTTTCCTTGAAGTCGGCGAGCTGTTCGGCCACAGCGGCATTGAGTACGATCATAGCCGAAGCACAGTTTGCCGACGAGCCGACTGCGCGGAACTCGAACCGGTTGCCGGTGAAGGCGAATGGAGATGTGCGGTTGCGGTCCGTATTGTCGAGCATAAGTTCGGGAATCTGGGACAGCCCCAGCGAATACTCCGATTTTTTCTTCAGGTCGCTCAGATCAGCCGCATCGCTATGCTCGAGTTTGTCGAGAATCTCTGCCAGCTGCGTTCCGGTGAATATTGATATGATAGCTGGGGGTGCTTCGTTGGCTCCGAGTCGGTGAGCATTGGTTGCCGAGGCGATAGATGCTTTGAGCAGTCCGTTATGACGATGGACGGCAGCCATTACATTTACTACGAAAGTAACGAACTGGAGGTTGTCCATCGGAGTGCGTCCGGGAGCGAAGAGCATGGCACCGCGGTCCGTTCCGAGGCTCCAGTTATTGTGCTTGCCCGACCCGTTGACGCCTGCGAAAGGTTTTTCGTGGAAGAGAACACGGAAATTATGCTTACGTGCCACTTCGTTCATAACGGACATCAGCAGGAGATTGTGGTCGTTGGCCAGATTGGTCTCCTCAAAAATAGGTGCGCACTCAAACTGGTTGGGAGCAACTTCGTTATGTCTGGTCTTGACCGGTATACCAAGACGGTGACACCGTATTTCAAGATCAAGCATGAATGCTTCCACTCGCGAAGGAATCGCGCCGAAATAATGATCTTCGAGCTGCTGGTTCTTGGGAGATTCATGCCCCATGAGAGTGCGGCCGGTCATGACCAGATCGGGACGCGCGCTATAGAGCGATTCGTCGACAAGAAAATACTCCTGTTCCCATCCGAGATATGAAATCACATGTTTCACCTCGGGATCAAAGAAACGGGCGACTGCGGTTCCGGCTTTGTCTACTGCATTGAGGGCGCGCAGAAGCGGAGTCTTGTAGTCGAGCGACTCTCCTGTATACGAGATAAAGATAGTTGGTATACAGAGTGTCTGGTCAAGAATGAATGCCGGCGATGATATGTCCCAAGCAGAATATCCGCGGGCTTCGAAGGTGTTGCGGATGCCGCCGTTGGGGAAGCTGGAAGCGTCCGGTTCCTGCTGAACCAGCAGTTTGCCGGAGAATTCTTCGATTACTCCGCCTTTTCCGTCATGCTCGATGAATGCGTCATGTTTTTCGGCAGTGCCACCTGTCAGAGGAGCGAACCAGTGGGTATAGTGTCGCGCACCATGATCAATGGCCCACTGACGCATCCCTTGCGCAACGCTATCGGCAACAGCCCTGTCGATCGGTTTCTTGTTCTCGATGGCGTTGATAAGGGAGTCGTAGGTATCTTTAGGCAGATACTTGAACATAGTGCTGCGGTTGAATACCAGTTCGCCGTAATACTCGGCCGGACGGCCGGCAGGGGTTTCGACCGGCACAGCTTTGCGGTCGAATGCCTCTTCAACCATTTTAAAACGTAACGAAGTAGACATATGAATTTGATAATGTGTTAAAGTGCTCGTGAAATAAGACGCCCG
>CABRLF010000169.1 GCA_902471685.1 uncultured Porphyromonadaceae bacterium | reverse complement strand
ATCGCTCCGGGCGGTTGAATGTTGTGAGATATTTATTATCGGATGATAACCTTGGTGACGGTAGTGCCCTGACGGCGAATATAGATGCCGGGAGTAGGATCTGATACGCGAACCCCCTGAAGATTGAAGTATTCTACCGGTGCTGCATTGTCGACTGTAATGTTGTCGATGCCGGAGTCCGGATCGATGGTCAGCTCAGTGACGCAGATCTGATTATCATTCTTGTAGACATCGATAATACCTATAACGGAAAGATAGCTGCCTTCGGTAATATCTGTGAGTTTGAATTTGTTATATCCTGCGATAGTGACATCAGCAGCAGATATTGTAAAGTTGGATCCATTGACAGCCGAAATAGTTACGTTCTTGACTTCTACGTATTTATACCGGGCAGCTTTGGCGGCAGCCTCCACAGTCATTTCATCGGGAGTTACAGGTGTGTTTTCTCCGGGAGCGGAGAATTCTGCACCGGTGAATTCAGGAGTCTTGCTGGTGCCATATTCGGTATATGTACATTTCACGCTGCCGAAAGTATCGCCGTTTTTATAGCCGGAAGCGCCGGATGTTCCAAAGAACAGCATTCCCGTCTTGTCGCGGTCGTAAGCATAGAGATTGGAGCCGTTGACATAGAAAACGGTGATGGGACCGTTGATAGTGCCAGCTGCACCCGGACCTTTGGCGATTATGGCTGCGAAGTTTTCATAGACGCCTTCGTATACTGCTTCGAAAGTTGTGACAAGAGAGGTCTTGTCGCCTTTTGCCGCGATAGCCTTCACCGTGGTGTTTTCAGTGATAGGGAAAGGCGCGGAATATTTTGTCGACGCAGTGGTCGGCGCGGTGCCGTCGGTAGTGTAGTATATGTCACAGCCTTCAGCAGCAGTAATAGTAACGGTGTTGTTGGTGCATGTGATTTCGGGAGCGTTGACAGCATCGGGGTCAGCGGCCTGATATGTAATGGTCAGTGTTTTTATGCGAAGCTGTTTTCCGTCGCCGTCAAATGTGATTTTGTTCAGCCCGGCTGCATTCTCGCATTCGAAAGAAAATGTCACGTTAGCATTTGCAGTAGGATTGGCAGTCACTTTCCAGCCGTCCGATGCAGTAACGGCAGTCGCTTTTGTGCTTGAAGCGGTGGTGCCTACGACTTTTGTCATTGCATAGCCAGCCGGAGCAGTGATGGAAAGTTGTGCTCCGGCATACACACGGATTGAGTATTTGTCAGGTGTTACAAGAGTGTTTGAAGACTTGTTTTTCTCGAGCAGAATAGTGAATCCTTCTGCTGTTGTAGTGAAGTCATCCCCAGGCTGGGTCCATGTGTATTCAGTCCAGTCGCCGTCTTTGGTTTTCGGCAGTTTCACTTCGTCGGCCCATGCGCTTCCGAGAGTGAGGACGCTTAAAATAAGAGCGAGTAGTGTTTTCTTCATAAGCGGTTAGAATTAAATTAGGGGTTAAAGTGTTTCTTTGTCAATTATTTCTTTTCTACATATCTTCGCAGGAGTATTTCTGTCGGGAAGTGGTCGGAGTAGCCGCCGAGATATGAGCCTGCGGAGTAGGTGCGTTTAGGCGTTCCCTGCAGATTTCCCTCGGTTGCGAAGAGGAAGGGGAAGTTGAGGACTTTGGCTTCGAACAGCGTCCAGGCATTGGGATTCTCGGGATTGACCAGATTGCCCGAAACGATAATCTGATCGAAGAGGTTCCACGATCCTTTGTATGCGAGAGTGCCGATGCCTGATTCAAGAATGTCCCACCAGGGATTGTAGAAGCCGTGAGCGCCCACGCCGTCGGGTTTGCGTTGGGCGTTGAGTATCTTTGCGCAGCTTTTGTCCATGGGGTCGTCGTTGAGGTCGCCCATCACGATCACTCCGATATTCGGATCTACGCGCCACAGCGAGTCGGCAATCGACTTGGAGAGTTCTGCCGCAGCCACGCGGTTGGGCTCGGATTGCTCCTGTCCGCCAAGACGCGACGGCCAGTGGTTGACGATCACAGCTATCCGCTGTCCGAGGAGCGAACCTACCACGCACATCTGGTCGCGAGTGCGGAAAGGCACTGCACTCAGACGGTGGTTGGTCACATTCTCAAGCTTAAAGTATCGAGGATTGTAGAGCAGACCCACATCGACGCCGCGTGCGTCCGGACTGTCGTGATGCACAATCTGGAGATTCCATTTCTTAAGTGCCGGCTGATTGACGACGTCTTCCATCACGGAACGGTTCTCAATCTCTGACACACCGATAAGCGCCGGACCAAGAGGCGTAGTCTTGGTGGTGAACTGCGATATTGCGTATGCGAGGTTGCCAACTTTTTCCCAGTATTTCCGTGAGTCCCATTGGCGCGGACCTTTGGGTGTAAACTCGATATCGCGCCCTTCGGGATTGTTGGGAATGGTATCGAAAAGGTTTTCCCAGTTATAGAATGCTATTCCTGCCACTTGGACTTTCCGGCCGCTGTTCTGAGCAGATGCTGCAAAAACAGAAACGAACAGAACGAGAAGGAAGGATATAAAAGTATTTTTCATAATATTTAGGTATTTGTCATGCAAAGTAAACAATTTTTTTGCAACCTTTGTTAAAATGAGAGGAATTATTTTTATTTCAAAGATATAATATACTCAGCAAACCCCATATCTTTTACCATATAAAGGCCGATGATGTGAAATTTAACTTTGATAATAACCTAAAATTATTGAAAAAGCATTAATTTTGAAGGCAAAACGAATTTTAACGAAAATACCATATCTTCAATTTATATGAAAGCACGACTTCGTTTACTCCTGCTCGCAGCGCTTTTGTGCCCAAGTATCGGGGCGATAGCGGCGACTCTTACAGGCGTGGTGGTGAATGGCAACACGGGAAGTCCCGTAAGCGGCGCCACCATCCTGCTGCGCGACCAGAATGTGCAGACCGGCACCAACTTCAACGGACAGTTCCGTCTGGATGTGGCCGATGACAGTGACGTTTATCTTATTGTGAATGCCGACGGATTCAGTTCCACCGCAGTTGATATCCGTGTCGGACGCGGCACTGTCAATACCGGCGAGATCCGCATATTTCCCGGCGATGACAACAGCGAGTTCACGGGCGATATCGACGATCTCATGTTCGACGAGGAAGTACTCAACGATGACGAAGGAGCTTCTCAGTCCGTTGCATCCCTCACGGGTTCGACAAACAATATTTATTACAATACCGCATCGTACAATTTCGGCCCCATGTACTTCCGTTACCGCGGTATGGACAGCCAGTATCAGAGCGTCTATATCAACGGTCTGCGGATGAACGACCTCGTGCGCGGTTCGTTCAGCTTCTCGACCCTTCTGGGTATGACAAGCCGTGCATTCCGAAACAAGACCACTACTCTTGGTCTCGAGGCCTCGAACTATGCGTTCGGAGACATTGCCGGCAGTGTGAACTATAATACCACTACCGATCTTTATGCGCCAGGATTCAACGGTTCTGTTGCGTTCACCAACTCCAACTACATGTTCCGCGGCATGGCAACGTACTCCACCGGCCTCAATGAAGCCGGCTGGGCATTTACTGTCAGTGCGATAGGGCGCTACGCCAAAGAAGGTATCATGGACGGTACGTTCTACAATTCGGGAGGTATCTTCGCCTCGATCGAGAAAAAGTTGAACGCAGAGAACTCTCTTACCCTCACCTTCTTCGGCGGCCCCACCCAGCGAGCCACAGGCCGTCCTACTGTTCAGGAGGCATACGACCTTGCAGGCACCAATCTTTATAATCCCGACTGGGGTTATCAAGACGGCAAGAAACGCTCCTCGCGTATCACCGAGACTTTTGATCCGACAGCTATCCTCAACTGGATATTCAAGAAGGACAACACGATCGTGAACACCTCGGCCGGTTTCCGCTCAGTGTACTATAACCGTACGGCACTCAACTACTACAATGCCACCGACCCGAATCCCTCATATTACAAATATCTGCCTTCCTATTTCGCCGGACGAGGAGACGAAGCAGCCGCCGAGCTTTATACCCAGCTCTGGGAAAATGACGAGGCTTTCCGTCAGATCAAATGGGATGATCTATATCAGATCAACTATCTCAACAATATAGAAAATGAGACTCTGCCTTTGGATAAGCAGAAAGGCTCGTCATATATCATGGAGAACCGTATCAACCACCAGCTTGTGGGCATGTTCAGCTCGTATGTCAATACCCGTCTCAACAGCTTCATGAGCCTTCAGGGCGGTGTGTCGTTCAACTATACCACGAGCCGCAACTACAAGACTGTACGCGACCTGATGGGCGGTCAGTTCTGGTTTGATATCGATCCGTTCTCCAACCGTGAGATATCTATCCGTCCCCAGAATCTCCAGAACGACCTCGACAATCCCAACCGTCATGTAGGCAAAGGCGACAAATTCGGTTACAACTACGACATCAACGCTCTCCGTGCCGAAGCATGGCTGCAGAATGTGATCAACCTCCCCAAATGGGATATCAACTATGGTTTCCAGTTGAGCTATACCCAGTATCAGCGCGACGGCAAAATGCGCAACGGTCGTGCCCCAGAGAATTCCAAGGGAAAGAGCAAGTTGCTTAAGTTCGACAATGTCAACCTCAAAATCGGCGCCGTTTATAAGCTCGACGGACGCAATCAGTTCGCCGCTCACCTCGAATACGGCACGCGTGCTCCGCTCTTCGATCAGGTATTCATCGCTCCCCGTGTGAAGAATACTGTTGTGGACAATGTTGAGAACGAACGCGATTTCTCCGGCGATATAAGCTATCTGTGGAACTACCGCCGCTTCCGTGGCTCTATCAGCGGATTCTATACCAACGCCGACAACGCAATCGAGCGCAATGGCTTCTACGATGACGACTACCAGACCTATGCGAACTATATCCTCACCGGCGTGCGCCGCGTCTATAAGGGCGTAGAGCTCGGCATGGCTTATAAGATCACTCCGTCGGTGACCGCCACTTTCGCCGGCCAGTATTCTCGCTTCCAGTACAAGAACAATCCTCAGGGCACACGCTCGTTCGAGAACGGCATGTATCCTGATTCGACACAGACCGTCTACCTGAAGAACTACTATCTCGGTTCCACTCCACAGTACTGCGCCAATATCGGCATCGACTGGGCCGCTCCCGGGAGCTGGTTCTTCAATGTCAACTTCACATGGCAGGGCGACGCTTATGTGAACCTCGCTCCGCGCTATCATGAGGCTCTCCCGAACCTCTGGCAGGATTACGGCGGTTCGCTCGAGGATCTCGAGGCCAAAGTGAAGGAGCTTTCCGCTCAGGATAAGATAAAGAACGCTTATTCGCTCAATGCCTCTATCGGCAAGCTTATCAATATAAACCGTAAGGTGAGCCTGAATGTGAACCTGAATCTCACAAACATAACCAACAACAAGAACATCGCTACCTATGCCTACCAGCAGGGCCGTCTGCGCACTTCGGGCAACGACGCTTACAATCGTAATGCTTTCCCGACCCGCTATAGCTACGCGCAGGGTTTCAAGATGTATCTCAACGTGGGCGTCCGTTTCTGATTCTTCCAAGCCTAATCAATGAATACTACAATGAAAAATAGATTATTATATATAGCGACGGCAGCATTGGCAGCTTCGGCTCTCCTTGCTTCCTGTGACGATGATTTCGCCACGCCTCCGGTGATTTTACCCCCGACTGCGAATCTCACGCCGAACATTACCGTTCCCGAATTCAAGGCGTAGTACTGGAAT
>CABRLF010000168.1 GCA_902471685.1 uncultured Porphyromonadaceae bacterium | reverse complement strand
GATCTCGGATAGTTTTTATGAGCCTCCATCATATAGAGATCTCGCTCTGTCTTGGCCAGAACAGAAGCGGCAGCTATATTGGCAAAGCGACCGTCACCTTTGACGAATGTGGTACATTCAAGTGTGCCGTATGGCTTGAATCTGTTACCGTCTACTATCACTGCTCCCGGTTGCGGATCGAGCATCCGCAGAGCTCGGTGCATGGCTTCTATCGAGGCATTGAGAATGTTTATGCGGTCTATTTCTTCAGGACTGACCGATGCTATCGCCCATGCCACAGCCTCGGCTTTGATCACTTCCCGCAGCTCCATACGGCGACGTTCGGTGAGCTGTTTGGAATCGTTCAGAAAAGGATGGGAAAAGTTGTCGGGTAGAATCACTGCTGCAGCGAATACCGGCCCTGCCAGACAGCCGCGGCCGGCTTCATCACATCCTGCTTCAAGTCGTCCGGCAATATGACACGGAGGCAGCGGGTTGAATCTGCTATGCGAGGAAGTCATGGTTGATAACGTTTTCTACAAGATAAAGACCTTCTATATCGGACCTGCGGACATCTATATCATCATATGCCGGATTGGCGCTAACAAGCTTCACCATATCTGGATCTGAATGCCGGCGTACGTATTTTACAAGTCTGAAATCGGAGAGAACAACTACATAGATCTGTCCCCAGGAAATAGGAGCATCGAGGCTTATCGGGCGGATAGATATATAGCATCCCGGGTTGAGTCGCGGAGTCATTGAATCACCGCTCACACGCACGATAGGAAGGTCGGGATTAAGTCCCGGCAGGCTCATGCGTCCGATAATTCGCTCATCGGTAAACATGCGGCTCAGAGGCGTTGTTCCGGCTGTCACATCAATATTATAGACAGGGGCGCCGATATTCATTTTCACTGTATCTGTATTGCGCGGAAAAGGAACATCCGAGCCGTCGGTAAGCCATGTCTTCGATACTCCCATATTCACTACAATACGGTTGATAAAAGACTCGGACGAAGCCATACGGCCGGATAGAATACGCGATACTGTTGCCGCATCCACTCCTATTAGTTTTCCGAAACTTGCCTGAGTATTGCGTGTGAATTTAATCAGATAGCGTATGCGGTCGAGAACAGTGGTTTCGCCGGCAGGAAGTTCTATTTGTTGATAATCGGTGTCCATAATCAATTCTCTTTTGTGTGGCGTATACCTTGCGTTGCAAAATTACAATTTATTTTGTAATCTGCAAATAAAAAACCACAGCCGAAGCCGTGGTTTCTATAAATTATTGATGATATTTTTCTAAGCCAGACAGAGTATCAGGGCCTGGGCCGCCACAACTCGAAGGAACATTGTGAGAGGATAAACCGTAGAATATGCGACGGCGGGAGCGTCATTGCCCGTGGAATTGTTTGCATATGCGAGGGCAGGGGGATCGGTGCAGCCGCCCGACATGAGACCCATGATGGAGAGATAATTGATTTTGTCGTGTCCGCGTGCTATGCAGCCGACAATGATAAGAGGAATGACTGTGATTACAAATCCCCAGATCACGTACCACATACCTGTTGTATTGAATACTGTAGCGGCAAAATCCTTACCTGCAGCGATACCTACGGAAGCAAGGAAGAGGCATATACCGAGTTCGCGCAGCAGAAGGGATGCCGAGGAAGAGGTATATGTGACGAGTTTCATGCGGTAGCCGAAGCGGCTGATGAGAATTGCCACAACGAGGGGTCCGCCGGCAAGACCGAGTTTCATGCCGAAACCGATGTCGATCGAACCAAGGATGATACCTAAGATTATACCGACAAAGATAGTGATGAGGTTAGGCTGATTGAGTCGCTTCATGGAATTGCCGAGTTTGTCGGCAAGACGGTCGATATCTTCGAGATTACCTACTACAGTGAGGCGGTCGCCCATCTGAAGACGAAGGTTGGGAGTTGCAAGAAGATCCACGCCGGCACGGTTGACGCGTGTGGCATTGAGTTTATAGCCATTGTGTAGGCGCAGAGAGCCGAGTGCGACACCGTTGTATTCGCTCTTGGTGATGAGAATACGGCGCGAGAATACAGGTGTTGGAGTCGATTCCCAGTCCATCTCTGTTTCCGGACCGATCACAGCCTTGAAGCGGTCGGCATCCTGTGCTGAACAGATGATAAGAAGAAGGTCGCCCGTATGGATCTGGGTGGAAGATTTGGGAATGACAATCTGTCCGTCGGCATTCATCAGACGGGAAACGACAAAGTTTGTATGAACAATGTCGTGAAGCTCCAGCATTGTTTTGCCGTCGATGAGAGCATTCTGTACTTTTACAGTGAGAATGAAAGGCTTGAGGTGGCTTTCCTCCTGATCTTTTTCGATCTCCTTGATTTCGTTTTCAGTCTTGATGCCGAAGATCCATTTGATGACAAACATCGACAGGATGATGCCTATGACGCCAAGCGGGTAAGCGGCAGCATATCCGCTGGCCATGAGGTTGGCCTGCTCGGACGAGGAAGTCATCTGGGTGATAGTCTGCTGTGCTGCAGCAAGACCGGGAGTATTTGTGACAGCGCCGCTCATCACGCCCACCAGAGCGGATATATCCGATACATTGCCGAAATAGTAGATGCCGAGTACAATCACGACATTCATAGCTATCACGGATACAGCAAGAGCGTTCAGACGCATGCCTCCTTTCTTGAAGGAGGAGAAGAAGCCGGGACCAACCTGCAGACCTATTGAGAAGATGAACAGGATTAGGCCGAATTCGCGGACAAACTTCAGAATGTTGGAGTCTACGGTATAGCCGAGGTGACCCATGAGAATGCCCACGAAGAGCACAAATGTCACACCAAGCGATACTCCGAAAAATTTCACTTTGCCGATGTAGATGCCTGCAGCGATAACGAAGCTGTATAGTATCAGCGTCGATGCTATCGATACTTCACCCGGCAAAAATAAGTTCGCTATTGAATCCATTATTTAACCTTAAAGATAGAATTTGCTGTACCTGAGAACAAGGAAAAAAATATATCCCTGGAATTTGCCGCAAAATTAGTGATTTTTTTCCTTAATAAAAAATGTTAATGTGGCAAAAAACGTGTATTGCAGGTTTATCCTATGATTTCTATATATTTTCGTGCTACTGAGGATGCCGAGAACCGCTGCTCTACCGATGCGCGTAGAGTATCAGGATCGAATGGATCTGTAATAGCCTTCATTAGAGTATGTGCAAAGACATCCGTATCATAAGGAGCTATAAGATATCCTGTTTTACCGTCTTCTATTATGTCGCGCTGACCTCCGCTGTCGAAAGCTACGGGTGTGCAGCCTGCCGCCTGACCTTCAATAAGAGTTCCTGGCAAGGTCTCATAGAGAGATGTGGAAATAACAACCGTTGCTCGTGCATACAGTTCACGAAGAATGGCGGCATCGCTTACTATGCCGATGTGAATATGCGGAAAATGCAATCCGGCAAGTGCTTCGCGGTTGCGTATCTCACCGAAAAAGACAGCTATGGTGTCGTCGGCATTCAGTTTGTTAAGTATCTCGACGGCATAATCAAGTCCTTTCACTGGATCATCGAGCCGGGCAGCTCCCATGAGTATTATCTTTTTGCCTTTCGGAATCATATCTAAGCCTCCTTTAGGCTTGAGATAGAAATCCTCGAGAGGAAAAGCATTTGGAATGACATCTATATGGCGGTTGGCTGTCAGGGCACTTCTGGCAGCTTTATCGCGTAGCCAGGAGCTGACTGCGACAAGTTTGAGATTTGGCAGAGCCTCGTAAAACGCTTTTTTTCTTAAGAAAGTAGTGTTGCTGAGGTCTTTTTTTCCTGCCATGAAATGAAGCAGCGGGCAATTATGGCAACCGATTGTATATTTGTCGCATGAGCCGGCATGATGGCATATGCCGGTAAGGTTCCACATGTCGTGCATGGTCCATATTACCTTCTTGGTTGCTGCTATTCTCTCAATTTCCGCCAGTGAGAGCATACCCTGATTCACCCAGTTCAGAATCACTGCATCAGCATTCTTAATCAGAGGATGATCAGCAAGCGAGAGGGTATCGGCAGCAATCGAGACCTTGAAAAGGTCGGATCGGTTAAATCCGTTGGAGGTAAAGATTCTGAGATGCTCTGCGATAAAGGATTTTTTTACGCTCCATTGCGGTTCGTATTGGGTCACATTATGGTCGGCCGATGATTTATGCGAAACCAACATACGGGCGTCATGACCGAGAGCACGCAACGCACGCATCAGTCTGTGGCTGACAACCGATGCTCCACCGAGACGGTCACTGTGATTTACAATTACGATTTTCATTTATGGCGGTGAAATATTGAGCGAAATTCGGCACCAGGAGATATATGTTCTCTGCGGAAAAAGATATAAACGAACAGACAGAGCAGTCCGGCACGGATGATATAGTTGACAACAGGATGCAGGCCGAATGCTTCCAGACCGTAAATTCCTGCCACATAAAGTATCATTGCAATACAGAAATATAGAAGAATACGTCCGACGGGATACCCGATTGGATATATTCTGTTACCGATAAGGTAGCTTGCGAGCATCATTGAGCCGTAGCTTGCGAATGTGGCGATGGCGCATCCCATATATTCTATATGCGGAACTAAAAGGATGTTGAGACCGACTGTTATTGCAAGTCCGAACAATGAAAAATACATGCCCCAGACTGTCCGGTCGGTGAGTTTATACCACACGGAAAGGTTGAAAAATACTCCGAAGAACAACTCTCCCATCATGATTACGGGCACTATCTTCAGTCCGCTGAAATAGCGGGCATTGATGAAGTGGCGTATGAAATCGAGATAGTACATCACCCCGAGGAATATGAAAAGGGCAAATACAACGAAGTATTTCATGGCATCGCGGTAGGCTTGGAATTTTGTCTCTCCGGCTTCTTTGCTGCGTGAGAAAATGAATGGCTCGTAAGCGAAGCGGAATGCCTGAAGGAAGACAAGGAGCAGAACGGCTATTTTGTAGTTGGCTCCGTATATGCCGATTCCGTACATGGCGGATTCGGGATCGGAAACGAGGTCGGGATATATGAGCGTGCCGATAGTCTGATTCATGATACCGGCTATGCCAAGCACCAGCAGTGGGGCGGAATAGCGGAGCATTTCTCTCCAGAGACGGCTGTTGAAGCGCCATTTGAATCCGTGCAGTTCAGGCCACATCATCAGAAGATTGACGGCCGAAGCTATAAGATTGGAAAGGAAGATGTATCCGATTCCGAACGAGGGGTCGTAGAACCAGCTCACGGACGCCGGAACATGCTCATACATCCACGGACACAGCAGGATGAAGAAAACGTTCAGTCCGATGTTGAGACCGATGTTGAAAAGCCGGAGCGTTGCAAAACGGAAAGGACGTTTCCGGAAGCGGAGATAGCTGTAAGGTATAGCCATAAAGGCATCCATAGCCACACATGCCGCCATGATGAGCACATAGGACGGATGACCCTGGCAATGCATCAATGCTGTGACAGGATTGATAAATACAGCTACAAGCAACACGAATGCCGCCGAGCTTACAGCCAGCGACATAAGTGAAGTGGAGTAGACTTCAATCGGATCTTTCCACCGTTCATGATTAGCGAAGCGGAAGAAACCCGTCTCCATGCCGTAGGTGAGCACTACCATCGCCAGCGCTACTACATTGTATACGTAGGTGACGACACCGTACTCACCGACCGGAAATACATTCGTGTAGAGGGGTACAAGCAGCCAGTTAAGAAACCGG
>CABRLF010000167.1 GCA_902471685.1 uncultured Porphyromonadaceae bacterium | reverse complement strand
ACCGCTCTTCCGATCTATCTCTATCCGTACAGGATAACCGTCGGGCATGATGCGGCCGTTGATTTTCGTCATGGGCGCATTTCCGTAACCGAAAGTCTCGTCGGCGGTGATTACAGCGGATTCATAAGGTCCCCAGATATTGTCGGCACGGGAGCACGTCAGACGTCCGTCAGGCTTGTAGTCGGCGGAAATAATGTAGTATTTGCCGTTTATCTTGTAGATATGATGTCCTTCGCCGACGCCGTTGCCTTCGGGAATGATGACTCGGCTGGAACCTTCGACCGGCCCGCTGAGGTCCGGTTTCATCTCTGTGCACATGACGTTCCCGTATTTGTGGATGGCATAAATCCTGCCATCGTCATCGAAGAGGAAACTCAGATCGTAGATATCACCTGGAATCCTGATGTGTTTCCACGGCCCTGTTATCTTCTCGCTTGTGAAGCACTGGAGCCCTTTGCCGTTTACGTTCGAGAAGACATAGAACTGTCCGTTATGGTAGCGGATGCACGGTGCCCAGATTCCCTGGCCGTAGATTTCCTTTCCGTCCTTAAGCGAGAAAGCGGGATCGTCGAAGTCGTAGCGATCGAAGCAATATGATACGTTTTCCCAGTTGACAAGATCCTTCGAGTGGAGGATGACAAGGCCCGGAACCGTGTGCATCGTGGTGCCGGCCAGATAATAATCTTCGCCTACACGGATAACGTCCGGATCGGAGAATTCGTCATAGAAGAGAGGATTCGTATATGTTCCGTTTCCGTTGTCGGCGCTCCATGAGTGAGTCTGTGCCGGCGCCGCGAGAGCGATACTGGCCAGGCATAAGCAGGCTATGATGTTTTTCATGGGATTATTCTTTGATTAAGGTGATTATTGCTTCGGTTCGATCGGATGCATCAGAGTAACTTGATGCTGATATAGCGCTTGGGATTCTTCTTTATGTCGATAAAGAGCGAGTCGAGCGAAGAAATGGTGTGGTTTAGGTTGTCGTATAGCGCGGGGTCTTTGGCGATTTTACCGAAAGAACCGTTGGGATTGTTGAGCTCGGCCGTGAGAGTCTCAAGGTTGGCCATTGTTCCCTGAAGGCTGATAACGAGGCTGTCGAGCGGAGCTTCGCGGAGAGTGCCTGTTATGGCGGCGAGATCGCCGGTCATAGTGCCTACGTTTCCGGTTATGGTCTGTACGTCGGTCGTGACGGGCTGGAGGTTGTTGATCACAACGTGGAGCGATCGGATGGTGCCGTCAAGCTCGCGGGTGAGGGCATCAAGACGCTGAACGCTTGCCACAAGAGCGGGATCGGAGGCTATCGTGTTCAGGCTTGTGAGCAGAGTGTCGATCTTCGGGAAAATGTTTGTAACGGCGGGCATGATGTTCTGAGATACGGCGTCCATCATGCCGGCAACTTTCCCGGATGGGATTGTGTCGCCGGGGGCATAGAATCCGTTGGCTGTGTCGCCCATGCGGAGGGTTATGGAGGCGGTGCCGAGGAGGTCGGTCGAGACAAGGGCTTCTGTGCCTACGGGCATCTTGAGCTCTTTGTCAAGGCTGATTTCGACAAGCACGTGTCCGGGATTGTCGTAGTCGTATCTGATTTCGCGGACGATGCCGATTTTGAATCCGTTCAGTGTTACCGGTGCCGACTGAGTCAGCCCTTCAACGTTGGTATAGGAAGCGTAGTAGTAATTTGCTGCCTTGAAAATGTTGAACCCTTTGAGGAAATTGATGCCGAAGAAGAGGATGAGCAGTGCGACGATTGCCAGAACGCCTATTAGTACTTCTTTGCGAAAAATCTTTTTCATGTTATATGGTTTCAATTATAATTTTTGTCAGTTAATGTGTTGATTATGTTTTGATCTGTATTCCCGGAATGCCTCGAAGAGAGCTTCTGCGCATTTGCGGCGACCTTTTTCGGAGTATAGGAATGTTTCAGCCTCCGGATTGCATATGAAGTCGAGTTCGACCAGTACAGAAGGCATTTTAGTGGCCCAAAGGACGAGAAATCCGGCCTGACGTACTCCTTTGTCGGCACGTCCTGCTGTAGCTATGAGCCGGTTCTGCGCCATAGCTGCAAATTCAACGCTTTGCGCCATGTTGCGGTTTTGGTCGAGTTCGAATATGATATATGATTCCGAAGAATTCGGGTCGAACCCCTGATATGTCGCGGTGAAGTCCTCCTCCAGTTCGATCACACCGTTTTCGCGCATTGCCACAGCAAGATTGGCTTCGCTTTTATGCAGTCCGACAGTGTATACCGAAGCTCCGTGGACCGAAGCGCGGTTGCGGGCGCGCCGGTCGAGAGAATTGACATGAATTGAAATGAATAGGTCGGCCTCGGCATTGTTCGCGATTTTTGCACGGTCCATAAGAGGAATGAATGTGTCATCGTCGCGGGTCATGACGACGTTAACGCTGTCTTTGCAGTTTTTTGCAATCAGGGTTTGCAGCTGAGTGGCTACATCGAGGACTATATCTTTCTCTTTCTGCCGTTTGCTGCGGCATCCCGCATCGCGTCCGCCGTGTCCGGGATCGATAGCAACGGTGAAATCTGCCTTTCGGTCTGCTGCATATGTCGAGAACTCCGCCGGAATGAGGACGGAGAGAACTAAAACAAATGCTATGATTCTTGAAAATGGCATATCAGCCGCAAATTTACGACTTTTTTCGCCTATAATCTTATTCCAAAAGTCGAAAAAATAGGAAAAAGTCAAAAGTAACTTATCTTTTTATAACTTTTTGCCTTGTCCCATCCGGCGTCGCTAATATATAAATGCCGCACGGGAGATCAGGCAGGGCATTCTCCCGCTGAATATTGTGCCGCAGAAGTATGCCTGTGATTGAATAGACCGACAGAGGTCCGTCGGCGGTTGCTTCGGGCGTTACTATGGCGCTTTCTTCGGCCGGTCCGAAATATGTGAGGGTAAAGTTCCGGAATGCGAATTCAGTTTTTGAAGCGGCATCGGCGGCATCTCCGGAAATGTCGACAGCCAGAGTGCCGTTGCTGACTGTGACGTGAATCTTCTTGAGCTCGCCGAGTGTCCTGAACTTACGTACTGCCTCTTCCGCGCCCAGTGGAAACTGACTGTGGGTCGCACATTTCCGCAGATCTGTGCCGTTTGCTGTAAAAGAAAGCTGTTCCGGTCGCGAAACATCCGTACCGCCTGCATGAGCCAGTACGGACAGGCTGTATTTTCCATTAGGCAGACCGCTGATTGTGCGGGAAATGCGCCAGAAATAATTATTCTTCTGGTATGAGTAGAACGAGGGGTTGTAGATCCGTAGTACCTGCACACGGTCATCCCATGCAGAAGTGCCTGCAAATTCGGTTTTTATCTGCGATCCTTTTTCTGCCGGAAGCCAAAGGTCGTTCTCGGAGTCGTTGGGATAAAACTGAGTCCCGCGAATGACAAATGAAAGATTGCAGCCTGTTTCGGGATTAATATCGGCGATCCGCTCCCGAATGAGATCTTCGCCTGTAATCACCTGCCACTGCTGCCAAGGATCGGACCGTTCGTATGGAACCGAAGATATAATGCTGTCGGTCCCGTCGCCGAAAGAGAAATCGGCCCGTCCGGGTGCAAGAGACATAGCATGGCCTTTTGAATCGGTATACGAAAAAATAAAAGCGCCTGCGCGCCCTGTATTTGTTACCGAGAGCCTCAGTCCTTTACCTGAGTCGAGCATGAAGTCTTCTCCAAGGAAATTGTCCTTATCCATTCTTCGGAATGTGGTACGGAGCATATATTCGTTTTCTCCCGAGCTGGATGCACTGAGCAATATCGGAAAATCGGAAAGAACTGCCTGCGCTCCGGCTTCAGCTCCTGCTCCGATAAATCTTCCCGATCCTATATTGCGAAGGAAAAAATCTCCGTCCGGCAGTCGGGAAGCTTCTTCTCCGAAAAGCTTTTCGTCGAGAATATAATCGCTGATATAGCTGAAGTTATGTGCTATTATTGCATTTACGAGTGACTTGCCTCTGGTCTCATATGATTTCCCCGAGTATCTGTGAGTATCGGCGAGCACCCAGTCGGAAAATACGATCCCGAGAGGACCTTTAGATGAATATTCGTTCAGCAGGTTTATGAGCAGAGGATTCGTTTTAGTCGCGTTTGTAAGATATCCGGCTGTGCTTTCTACCGGGTAGCATCCGGATGTGAATATCATTGTCCAGGTCGGGAGGTATTCGCTTGTCGCTTTGCTTTCGTTTGGCGTCGCTTCGTCGGCATTGAAGGCAACGAGATTTTTGATAGACTGCAGTTCCGTGTTGAGTTCATCCTCGTTTTTTGGCGACGATACGTCGGTGACGCGGATTCGGCCGGAGAGTTGCGGGCTGGAGGCATTAACGACAGCGGCCGATGCCCCGGCTGTCCAGAGTTCCTTATCCGAAGGCCATTCCGAAAGGTTTCCGGCACAGTGAATGTCGGCGTATGCCATTTTGTCGCGTCGGAATACTATAATTCTCCCGCGGACATCGCTTACCCGGAGTTCGGGGTCGAAGTCTACAAAATACTTTGCGAGTGCTCCATTGTTGAAAATCTTGTCGGTCAGCGCGTTGAACCGGTCCCGCGTTGTCTGGTCGGCTTCATTGCGGACATTGGCTCTGAACAGGTGAATCGCCATGAATTCCGTCGGATGGCTTTCAAGATACGATGTGAGCTTCGTCAGGGCTTCGCGGAATCGGAGCAGAGTAGCGACCATTCCGTGATCGCAGTTGAGATAATCAACTCCGTCCTGCTGATGAAGTCCGGGGCGGAAGTCGAAAGCGCGGATGCCGGCATTGAGCTGCTCGTCGATTGTTGCGCTTTGTGTCGTGGCCAGCGATGGTCCGAGCGGGTCGATCCATCCTTCACCCGTGGCGGCATCGTGCGTGCCGGGAATGGAAATATGTGCAACGAAAACATCGTCCGGCAGGTATTTCATCCAGTTCGGGATATCCGACAGCGCGGAATTACCGGCTTCCCTGCCGTCGTAGCCGTATGCCTTGATGGAGAATATGGCGAATAATATAACTATGAAAGAAGCAAGCTGTTTCATCAGCGGATGTTTTCGGCAAATATAATGATAATCCGCGTAAGCGCAAAAAGAAATAAGCGCGTACAATCGCAAAGGATGCACGCGCTTATTTTATGGAGTGGAGAGTTCTGATTACTGAATCTTCTGGAGCTGGATGTTAGCTGCGGGGTTGAGCGCAGAAGCGTTGATGTAAACGATAGAATCGTTTTCTACAACAACAGTGTTAGCTCCGTTGAGGAGAGCGAATACGAGGTTCTCGGGATTCTTTTCCTCGAAGAGAGAATCGGTAGCGGCGATGTTCTGGAAGCTGATGGAGTCACCAACGAGAACATAAGTGCCGTTGAAGGAATTGGTGGGAGTGAGGACAGCGAAAGTGTTGTCAACGCTGTCGGGCATGAAGTTGAAAGTAATCATCTCGATGGTGTCGTTCACCGGAGCATAGTTGACGGTGTCGTTAACAGCGAGAGAAACTAATTTGTAGGAACCCTGGAGGTCGACATTAGCGACTTCCTGTGCAGGAGCTTCTTCAGTCTTGGCATCTTTTTTGCCACAAGCGCTGACGCTCAGAATCATAGCTGCAATAGCAGCTGCAGTGAAAAGCTTTTTCATAAGTACTTGTTGTTTTCGGCGACAAAAGTACTACTTTTTTTTTATTCCCACAAATATTTTTGCAAAATCGTATGTTATATACACGGCTCTTTCATTTAAGATTGCCGAGGGAAATTCAAAAATGTTGTTATTT
>CABRLF010000166.1 GCA_902471685.1 uncultured Porphyromonadaceae bacterium | reverse complement strand
GCCGGTATTAAGTTTATTTTTAGCACCTTAAAGTTAATGCTTTTCTTGCAAATATACAAGAAGGGCGTTCTCTTTTTTGTGGAGACTATGAATTATTCAGGCTAAATGCTCTTACTAATTGTTAATATATCTAACGACACATTTTGTATCATCTAAAAATTTCTCCAAAAACTTACATGCCTATGGCGAAAATACTAATTGTAGGTGGTCCGGGAGACTACCAACAGGCAGGTGTCATCCTCCGTAAGGGAGGGCATGACCCTGTCTCGGCAACAACAATGTCTGCCGGAATCGAACAGGCTAAAAAACTGCCCTTCGGTTCGCTTATCCTCGCAAATTTCAGAATCGGAGACAAGGACTGCAATGAAGCGCCCGAGTTTATCATCGCTCTGCGTAAGGCCAGAATCAATCACCCGGTGATTGTATATGGTGTCAATCTTTCATCAGTTGATGTGTGCAGGGCAATGAACGGTCACAAAGCCATCGACTATGTGCAGCAACAGACCTTTGACAAGGAATTGTTGCTCAAAGTCAACCGCTACTTGCCAAAGAAAGGGTGTTCATTCGACCGCACAAGCCCATATCCCAGAAGTGGTGTCGCGTTCACCAATGCGATGGATTGCCTTAGCCGCATAGCGAAACTGGATGCAAATGTCATGATTATCGGAGAACCGGGTCTTGGAAAAGAACGATTCGCACGGTATATCCACACCAGAAGCAATCGTGCTGACAAGCCACTGGTGATTATCAATCATCCGGACTTTGTGACTGAAACCCTCAGTGAAGTTCCATGTCCGGCCTGCCATATCCGTTCATGCTTTGAAAGAGCAAACGGTGGAATTGTCGTTATCAAGAATCTCCATTCCTTCTGCTTGCGTGGGCAATCCTTGATTATGGCAGAGATTGAATCGGGGAGATATGATGTTAGAATCATAGCAACGGCAGACATATCGATCAAGGAAAAGATTGCCGACGGTACGCTTAACGATGCTCTGATGCACAATGCGGCCACCACGACAGTTTTTATTCCTCCGCTACATGACAACCCCGAGGATGTAGAGCCGCTTGTAAGATTCTTCCTTAAAGAATTTGCGGAAATGCACAATCAGCCTGTATGTCAGGTCACTCCCGGCGCTCTCGATATGCTGAGAGGATATAGCTGGCCTCTCAATGCGAGAGAACTCAGAAATACGGTTACTCAATGTGCCGCTGTTTCTACAACCGGACGTATCACTGTCAGCAATCTCCAAAACGATTGCTATACAGATTTCAAGGCACCGGCAACTTTGTCGATGACCGGACTTGATGAAGAGTCAAGAATTGTATTTGCCATAAGGTCAACACCAACCCTTAAAGACGCGGCTGTCATGCTTGGCATGTGCGACAGGACCCTCAACAACAAGCGCAGGAAATATAGCCTTGACGCTGAAGGTAACAAGATTGCACAAAAAGTGAGTGTCTGATTCAGAAAAATTTGTTAATTTTGTACTTGAAATCAGACATACAGCGATTAAAGAGTTGATCGCATTCCGATATTAGGATAACATAAGATTACGCGAGCCTTTCTGTAAATCTGGACAATTTACGAGATAATCCAACTCACGTTGCATCTTGTGCTATGCTTCAAGCATAGCGTATAGGCAACAACGATGGATTATTGGCCCGTCCAGAGCCAGCAGAAAATCGAAAAGCCTGTACGCTATTTTTCTGTCCGTGAGGATAGGCAAATCAAATTTATCACATTAAAATGAACCATCCTGACCCTATTTAGCACCAGAAATTTTTACCGATTCGGAAATATTTGCCGATTATCCGAAAATTGGCAAAATATATTCAGCCGCACCTATCAATCCTTAAATCAATACATTACGCCTTTTCTGAAAAATTTCAAGTCAAATTCCAAACCATGTGGTTATGATTATCGAAACCGCGGATATTCCCGGTGACAACAAAATCATAACAAATCATGTGTAACACAAAACCACCACCTGAATGAGCAAGGGCAGACGGTTGAATACCGACCCAGACTTCCTTACCGGCGCAGACGCTCTCATCGCCATACAAAAGGAAGCACCGAAACTTTCCCTCACATTCAAAGGAGAACCCATTATTCCGCTCGAAACCCTCACGGAGGCTTTCCGTGTCAAGCCCCGGACATTCCTCCGATATGCGGAGGCCGGTTTGCTTGAAATATATACAGCGAAAGTTGGCAATCTGAAGTTCGTGACCCAAAGAAGTTTCGATGATTTTATCGACAGGAATTTCCTACTTGTCGGAAAAGAGAGAATAAAATCCCGTGAGGGAAACAATCAACAGTTTTAATCCAAGTTATTTTCTATGGAAAACAACCAAGATGAACCCAATGTGCTGATTGCCCGTAATAACGAGACAGGGCAAATCGGCGCGGTGACCGGGCAGAATCCTGACGGCTCACCCCAGATGACCGATGTGAAATCGGCATCGCTGAGCGACCTCGTTAAGTTCAGCAAAGGACAGAATCCGCTCGAAGCGTTTATGTCCAACTTCATCCGGCAGGCTAAGAATCCTTCCATATTCGGGCTTTTCAAAGTGGCCGCCGCAAACTTTGACACTGAAGGTAAGGCTCTTGCAAGTCTTCTTGAAAACCCCGAGGCAAACAAACAGATGCTTGACCCATACGCAGTGAAGTCCGGGAATTACGCTCAGGAAGTTAAAGAATCCTCTGATGTTTCGACCGGAAACACAAAGTATTCCAAGGTCGATCCTGACAAAGTGGATTGGGAGCGCATTGAAAAGGAATGGGGCATAACTCGCCATGACCTTGAAGAGCAAAAACAACTATCAGATATGCTCTATAATCACAAATCTCCCGGTCTTGTTAAACTCACCACAACTATCGACGGTGAAAAACAGGAGCTTGAGGCCCGTCTGTCATTCAAGCATAATCCTGACGGAAGCATCACACTCTCGCCCCATATCAAAAAGGTCGAGCCTCAGCTTGACAAGACCTACAACGGCTACTCGTTCACCGAGGAGGACAAAGCCGAATTGCTCAAAGACGGAGCAATCTCCCATACGGTAGAGCTTATCAATCCCAAGACAGGCGAGAAGGAGCCGAGCATCGTCCATCTCGACAAGCTCACAAACGAAATCCTCAGCATACCTTATAAGGATGTATATGTCAGGAACAAGATATGCAATATCGAACTGGACATCAAGGAAGTGATGCAGCTCAAAAATGGCGCGACTCTGCGCGACAGAGAAATCATCACCAAGGACGGCCGCCGTTTCAAAGCAGACCTCCGGTACAGCATTGACCGCCGTGCGCTCGGTCTCATAAACATGACTTCTCTGAAACAGAAGGAGAACGTCTCTCAAAAAGAGACAACGGGGCAGTCCGATGCTACCGCAAAGAAAAAAGTGTATAACTTCACCGATGCGGAGGGTAATCCCAAGCGGCTCAGACAGTGGTATCAAATTCCTATGGATGAACGCAAGCAGGGGGAATATCTTGCCGGGAACAATGTCGAGGTAGGAGTCCTCAATGTAGAAGGGAAAGACTACATGGTCTATCTCCAGTTCAATAAGGAGAAGAAGATGCCTGAAAGCAGTTTCGGCATCATGGAGAACGGTAAAGTCGTCGGTTTCGCTGACGCAAGCAAGGTGCAGGCTGCAATCAATCTTCAGGGCAAGACAAATGAAGCCACCAGAAATGTCACTGACAAGCTGGATATGGGACAGACCGAACCCAAGAACCAAAAGCAGAAGGCCCGGCAGAAGCCGTCAGACCCACAGGAGGCTCCAAAGAAGAAGCCCAAGGGTCCCAAACTCTGATGTCCAGCCACTTTATCCGGATATTATAATTAACGGCGGGTAGCCTCGGAGTCCTATGACTCCCCGCCATTGTTTCACTAAAAAAATATTTTCTCATTAGAATGGTAATTATCACCGAGAACCCCCGCGCGGCCAAGGCTATAGCCAAGGCATTCAACGCGACCCCCGGCAAAATAACCGGTATCTTCAATAGCGACGACCTCACTGTTATCGCAGTACCGCAGGATTTCCTGACACCCCGTAAACTCGACATCAACACTCTGGGCAAGTTGCCCTATATCCCCTCGACGTATAATCTGCGTCAGAACCGCCGTAAATGTCAGCGCGGTTTCGAGGGAGCCGCACGCAAGGCCATCCTCGCAGCAAACGAAGTGGTATTCGCCTCCGAAAGCGGAGCCGATGCCCAGGCCCGTTTCGACAACCTGTGCCGTCACTTCAATGTAGGGCAAAAGACCTCCCGTATGTGGCTTGACAGCCTTCGCCGTCCGGACATCGTTTCGGCGTTGACGACCAGAGAGTCCGGGCGTCAACTCCACCGTCTCGCACAGACAGGACTGGTAAGCATGGCTATGGATTCCGCGTTCAACTATAACTTCAACAACGCTCTTCATCTCATAGGCTTTCCTAATGTCAACCTCACTCGCCGCGAAGTTGTAGTCCTCGACTTCCTTCGAGCCCTTGACGAGCACATTGACGAATCGTTCCGTTCTCCATCCACCTTCAAGCTCTGTCTCAATCCCGGTACAGGAATGGGAATGATGAGCGAACAATCGTGGGACACCATCGAGGAAGCGGAAGCCACCTTGAAGTCACTTAATTTCCCCACGATGCTCCCCGTGGAGATGGAAATCAGCATCGACAACAAGCAACCGCAGTTGTTCAGCACGACCACACTCCAGACAGAGGCGTTCCGCAAACTGCATTTTCTCCCAGGGCGTACAATGTCCACCGCCCGAAACCTGTTCAACCGTGGTGTAATCACCTCTCCCTTCACTCATCAGGCATCCATCACGACAATCGCCAATCCGGAGGCAAGTATGAGCCGTGCAGAGAATAGCCTTTATCAGCTCATCCGTGACCGCAAAAACGCCGTAAAAGGCGCCGGACTGAACACAACCGGCAAAATCTCCTATTCAACGGGAGGTATCGACTTCACGCACACCCTATCTGCATCACGAGTGCAGAACGCGCCCCTCGGAATATCGCTGTGCGGGGAGCCGTTCATCGAAGCTGTCGTCAGGGAGATTGCTCCCTCTCCGGCCATAACATACGACCTGACCTCTGTTCTCTCCACTCTCATGCAGGAGTTTGCCGACTCCGAAATGCCTTTCAGAGTAAAAGGAGATGACTTCGGCAGCGTAATATCGTCCCTCATAGGCAAGAATCTCGTCAAAGAGTGCGAGGGAATGATATTCCTTACCGAGACAGCCGAGGATATTATGGATAACATCGGCCGTCTATACCCCGGGGCCAATCTCGTGGCATTCCAGTTCGATGCCGATTCACTTGCGGCCGGAATCGGCACCGGCAAACAGTGCATCGCCGATTTTGGCGAGTGGCTCTATTCCTTTACTGCGGAGATGCTCGACGGCAAGCTCATCGACAGCGAGTATGCCGGGACTGTATGCCCCGTCTGCGGAGCCCACGCCATCTATCATGCAAACCACAACATCCGCTGCGCCGAATGCAACTACCGCATCGCCGATTCATATCTCGGGCGCAGACTCACACCAGAACTTACACGTCAGTTGCTGACGTTCTTCTACACTTCCGAGGTCAAGGGTCTTCAGATTGAAGACGGTCAGAGATTCTCCTCGGTGCTGGCTCTGGACGCCAATTATCAGCCGACCCATGTACGGGTTCCTGATACGGACTCATTCCGCCCTGCGGTCTGACCCACAACCACGCTGACTTTATATTGTCAGCACTTTAA
>CABRLF010000165.1 GCA_902471685.1 uncultured Porphyromonadaceae bacterium | reverse complement strand
GGGAAGCGACGGCTTTATGTCTTGGCCGACCGGCCTGTTTACTTCCCTTCTACGAGAGCCTGGGTATCGCGGGCAATCATGAGTTCTTCGTCGGTGGGGATAACCACTACCTTTACCTTCGAAGCTGCCGAAGAGACAACTGTCTCGGTTCCGCGGGTAACGGCGTTGACTTTCTCATCGATTTCAACGCCCATGAATCCGAGCGTGGAGCATACATCGGCACGGAGGCTGGCCTGATTTTCGCCTACCCCGCCGGTGAAGACGATAATATCGACGCCGCCCATTTCTGCAGCATATGCACCGATGTACTTGGTGATACGGAGCTCGTACATATCAAGAGCGAGTTTGGCGCGTTCGTTGCCGGCAGCGATGGCTGCTTCGATTTCGCGCATATCGTTGCTGACGCCGCTCACACCGAGGACACCGCTCTCCTTATTGATGAGAGTCTGAAGCTGTTCGGCGGAAAGGTTGTGCTTGAGCATAAGGAATGTGAGCGCACCCGGATCGACATCGCCTACGCGGGTACCCATCATCAGGCCCTCGACGGGAGTGAGACCCATGGATGTATCGACACATTTGCCGTCGACAATGGCTGCCATCGAAGCACCGTTGCCTATGTGGCAGGTAATGATGCGCTTGCCTTCGGGGCTGACGCCGAGGAACTCGCATACACGTCCGCTCACATACCGGTGACTCGTCCCGTGGAAGCCATAGCGGCGGACGCCGTCCTCGGTATAGTATTTATACGGAAGGGCATACATATATGCCTTGGCGGGCATTGTCTGATGGAAAGCGGTATCGAATACACCTACCTGAGGAACATTGGGCATGAGGGCTGTGATAGCCTCGATACCGGTCATGTTTGCAGGATTGTGCAGCGGTGCTATGTCGTAGCATTCGCGGATCATGGCTTTCACATCGTCGTTGATGAGCACGCTCTTGCTGAACTTCTCGCCGCCGTGTACCACGCGGTGACCTACGGCATCGATTTCATCGAAACTCTTGATGCAGCCTTCCTTAGCGTCGGTAAGCAGGTTGAGGATAGCCTTCACAGCCTGCTGATGGTCGATCAGACCAAGATCGATGGTGTCCTTCGAGCCGTCGGGACGCTTGAATTTGAGGAAACCGCCGGGAAGACCGATTTTCTCGACGCCACCTTCGGCCATTGTGTCGGCATTCTTGCCGTTGAGGTCAATGAGTTTATACTTAACCGAGCTGGAACCGGAATTCAATACGAGGATTTTCATGAATGTAAATTTGAAAATTGATGGTTTAAGGCTTAAAGTTCAGATTCCTGGCAATCGTCTAAACTCTAAACCCAGAACTTTAAACCCTTGTTATTAATTGATGCCCTTCAGGCCCATAGCCTGATTACATGTGATGATTATTGTCTTGTAAATATCTTCGGGGAAGCAACCGCGCGAAAGGTCGTTGACAGGAGCGGCGAGACCCTGAAGTACGGGACCCACAGCCTGGACGCCGCCAAGACGCTGCACGAGTTTATATGCGATATTGCCGACTTCGAGCGAGGGGAAGACAAGGACATTTGCGCGGCCTGACAGAGGACTGTTGGGGGCCTTGGAAGCTGCTACCGACGGAACGATTGCAGCGTCGGCCTGAAGCTCTCCGTCGAGGATCAGGTCGGGATCAAGCTGGTGTGCGAGCTTGGTGGCCTCGATAACCTTGTCGACGCGTTCGTGCTTGGCAGAACCCTTGGTCGAGAACGAGAGAATAGCCACGCGAGGCTCGACGCCGGCGATATCGCGGGCGGTGCGGGCGGCGGAGACTGCGATCTGTGCGAGTTCGGGAGCGGTAGGATCTGGAACGACGGCGCAGTCGGCGAAAATCAGAATACCGTCGGTACCGAAAGGCATGCCTTCCGGCAGAAGCATCACGAATGCACCGGAGACAACGCTGATGCCGGGCATGGTCTTAATCACCTGGAAAGCGGCGCGGAGCACATTGCCGGTAGTATTCATCGCACCTGCAACCTGACCGTCGGCGTCACCGGCCTTGACCATAAGGCAACCGAGATAGAGCGGATTGTGAGTGGTAAGACGTGCTTCCTCCATCGAGATTCCTTTTTTCTTGCGGAGCTCGAAGAAAAGGGGAGCGTATTTATCGATTACTTTTTCGTCGGCCGGATCTACAATAGTCGCCTTACTGATATTTTCAAGCTTCATCGAATCGGCAAGCTTGTGGATGTCAGCGGCATTGCCTATGAGAATAATGTCGGCCAACTCGTCGGCTATGATACGGTCGGCAGCAGTGAGTGTGCGGGGTTCAAGACCTTCGGGAAGCACAATGCGCTGACGATGTGCGCGTGCTTTGGCTGTCAGTTTTTCAAAAAGATCCATTGTCTCGGTATTAATGTGTTTTTCTTCTGCAAATTTAGCGATTTTTTACCGTAGCATGAAGTGAAAATCAATATTTTTTTCTATGAACCAAAGGACTTACGCAGGTGTTTAATTATAAAATCTCTAAAGCAAAGACAATTTCTAAGGTTTCAACTTAAAAAAATTCACTACGATGTCACACATAGGCAGCAACAAGAAGAAAACGACGGGCGTCTGGGTAGCTATCGGTGCTATCTTTCTGATTATCCTTCTTATATTATGGTTAACATTCGCCGACCTAACAGGCAATACCGACGTAGCCGCATTCCTTGCGCCGTACATCGTCAATTCTCCCACTGCAGTCGGTTAATATAAAAATATACAGCAATGAACGAACTTATAGCAATCACTCCGGAGAGAATCGGGATTCTCATCTGGGTCGCATGGGCCGCGATAGGCGTAGCCGGTGCATTTATATCCCACTACATCACCGGCCGCAACACTTTCCTCTTCGACCTCATCATCGGAGTCGTAGCAGCTCTTTTGGGTGGTTTTCTCACCACATGCTTCATCGGAGGAGGACCGGTTCAGCTCTTCCTTCTGTCCCTCCTCGGTTCGGTTTTCTTTGCCGCCGTGGCATTGTGGATCACCGGAGCGCTGATTGCTCATTTCCGCAAGGATGAGCATCTTTGACAGACTGTAATTTGTGTGTTATAATATTGCGGAGGCATCCCGTCGCGGCGACGGGATGCCTCTGAGTTTGTATCGGTTCAGTTCTGAGTTACCTGGTCCGGGAATCACCGCTGCAAGTCGGCCGGGAGGCGGTTGGACATGATTGCCAGCATGAGGATGGCGACAGCAAGGACAGCAAAAACGACTGCAGTGGAGTGAAGCACATTGCCGATGCCGACCAGCGGCGGAAGTATGGCACCGTAGACATAGCCTGCCACTCCGATCACTGCCGACGCCGAGCCGGCATCGACTCTTCCTTCATTCATGGCAAGGGTATTGGTCACCGTGAAGATCATGCCGAGGGCGAAAAGACAGGGAAGCAGAAGGGCCTCGTAAAGCCAGAACGGCGGCCGGAAGAAGAACAAAGCCACCGACTGCGGAATAATCGCCGCGACAAGCAGGATTGCTCCTACGAAAGATGCCTTTTTTAGTATTTTGAACTTCAGTGCCACCATCGATCCGGCAACCACAAACAAGGCATTGAAGCCGATAATGAGACCATACGATGTCTGCGAAAAGCCGAAATGACGCTGCATGATGAAAGGCGCCGAGGCAAGATAGGCGAACAGGAGTCCGAGTGCCGTGCCCTTGAAGATGGTGTGGATCATAAAAGGCTTGTTACGGAGAAGAACTTTATAGCTGCCGAACGATTTCCATATCGACCCTACTGTACGCCTTGACTTGGGAAGCGACTCATGCATCCACGGCGAGACACCGAGGATGATGAAAGCGAATATCGCCAGAAAAACAAATATGGCCTGCCAGCCCATATGATCCGATATGATACCGCCGAGCACCGGAGCACTGGCGGGAGCGAATCCGTTGATAGCTCCGATCAGAGCCATCGCTCGCGCAAGCTGACGCCCGGAATAACGGTCTGCCGGAATAGTCCTTGCCAGAAAATAACCGCCTGACGCCCCAAGCCCCTGGAAGAAGCGGCACACGAGGAAAAATTGAATTGTCGGAGAGAATACGCTCACCACCGCAGCGATTGTAAAGAGAATCAGCGAACCTATGAGAATCGGCTTTCGGCCGTATTTGTCACTCATCGGGCCAAGGAAAATCTGCCCGATTGCAAGACCGGCCATACCCATGGTCAGTCCGAGTTCGACGGTAGAAGTCGTACACCGGAAATAATCCTTCATCACCGGGAGGGCCGGCGAGAACATATCGTTGACAAAAGAACCGAAGGCACTGATGACAACCATAAATGTGATTACAAACCAGAAGCTGGCATTATCGCCGCCTGCATTATTTGTCTGTTGAGGAACTGAAGTACTCATTGGTTCTGATTTATTCTTATCTACTATTCTACTATAAATAGAAACGCAGACAAATGATTTTCGTTTGATTCAATCTCATCAAAAAATGCAAACAAAAATATTATATCGGATGTTATATAATAGAAATTTGAACAAAATAACTCCATAAACACATACTACTATTATGAACTACGCACCTCTCCAAGGAATCAAAGTCGTCGACTTCACTAATGTACAGTCCGGACCTTCCTGCACACAGCTTCTTGCATGGCTCGGCGCCGACGTCATCAAGATCGAACGTCCCGGCACAGGCGATGCTACACGTAAGGAACTTCAGTTCCTCCCCGACGAACCCAGTTACTACTTCCTCCAGCTCAACTCCGATAAGAAATCTCTCGCTCTCGACGCCGCCACTCCCGACGGCAAGGATATCCTCACCCGCCTTATCAAGGAGGCTGATATCTTCGTAGAAAATCTGCACCCCGGAGCAATGGACAAACTCGGCTTCAGCTGGGAAGAAGTCCACAAAATCAACCCCCGCTGTATCTACGGTACCATCAAGGGCTTCCCTGTAAGCTCCAAGTACGCCAACCTCAAGGCTTACGAGCCGGTGGCACAGGTGACAGCCGGCGCAGCATCCACAACAGGCTGGTACGAAGGCGAATATAATATCCCCACCCAGAGCGGTGCCGCTCTCGGCGACTCAAATACCGGCATGCACCTCACTATCGGTCTGCTCGCCGCACTGATGCAGCGCGAGAAGACAGGCGAGGGCGTATTCGTATATCAGTCGATGCACAATGCCTGCCTGAATCTCTGCCGTATCAAGACCCGCGACCAGCTTACCCTCGACCGTATCGGATACCTCACTCAGTTCCCGCAGTATCCCAACGGAAAATTCGGCGACTTCGTGCCTCGATCCGGCAACCAGGAAGGCTCAGGCGTTCTCGGCTGGACATACAAGTGCAAAGGCTGGGAGACCGATCCCAACGCATATGTATATGTGATACTCCAGCGTGGTGCAAAAGACTTCGAGAAGGCATGTCAGGTCCTCGGTTTCGAAGACTGGCTCACCAATCCCGATTTCAATACAGCCGATGCCCGCGACCGCCACAAGCAGGAAATCTGGGCCCGCATTCAGCAGTTCTGCATCGACAAGACTAAATATGAGGTTACCGACCTCCTGTCGAAGGGCGGAGTCCCCGTGGCTCCCGTGCTCAGCACCAAAGAAATCATGGATGACGAAAGCCTCTACGACGGCAATACTCTTGTCAAGATAGATCAGGGCGGCAAGATCGGCACCTTCACCACTGTAGGTGTGCCTTTCACTCTGTCGAACTACCAGCCTACCTACGGTCCATGCCCTACCCTCGGCGGCAATACCGATGAGATTCTGACCTCCATCGGATATACCCCCGAGCAGATTGCCTCCTTCAAGGCAAGATCGGAAGAGCGG
>CABRLF010000164.1 GCA_902471685.1 uncultured Porphyromonadaceae bacterium | reverse complement strand
CGCTCTTCCGATCTCCGTGGATTGAATACCTGCGGGGACATGGAATGACCGTGTTCAGTCGTAAGATGAGAACAACCGTCCCCGGTTGCACATCTTCCGGCGACGCGGCTATTCGATGTCCAACATCGCAGCGAAGTCCAGCGAAGTATATTTCAGATTCAGTCATCTGACATTATTAAGTATCAAAAAATATGCGTACTTTTGTGTGCAAAATTACGAATTGGATTTACGGCTACTTCATAATGATGCCGATTATGGTAGTGCGAGAGGTGTACTTTTCGGTGTTGGCATAGGAAAAAACAGGCAAATCACGACAGCTAAAAATCCTTAACGCAAACCAAAAATCCAAAATTCAATTTACTCGGCTTTCCGTCAACTTCCACAAAAGTACACGATTAGTACCCACGCCTCTCCAAACCCCTCTGAAAATCACCGAGTTTGCCCAAATCAGAAAAAATTCGTAATTTTGCAGCGCAGTCTATCAAGGGCTGCGCTTTTTATGACCAATAGTTCAATCAACCTGTCTTTGGTAGTCTCGGTGCGAAACTGGGCCTACAAGGAAAACTGGAAGAGCACCGCTTCCGTTCTTTAGCCTCCTGACGGCTATAAAGCTCCGCTACATCTGATTGCGGGGCCATCACATTTTCCAAACATACTTCTCATTATTCTTATGAACAATCTCAGATTGCTCGCAGGGCTTGTGCTTATAGCTCTGCCGAGTATCGGAGCGCGTGCGTCGGGTCCTGAAACGATAACTCTCGAAGAGATTTTCGCAGTGGCCGAGACCCACAGCGCGCAGCTCCGCACAGCATTTGCCCAACAGCTTGTGGCTGAACGCGAAACAAGCGTCGCCCGGACAGAACGCCTGCCGGAAATAACAACAGACATCACGGCCGCATATAATGGCGACGGATTCACTACCGACCGCCGTTTTAAAGATTATCAGAAAGCTCCGATTCCTCATTTCGGGAATGGATTATCCATAGGTCTGGAGCAGCCCGTGTATACAGGCGGTGCAATTCCGGCCAAAATCCGCCTGTCGGAACTTAAATCCACAGCTTCAAAATTCGCTACAGAACTCAAACGCGACAATATCCGTCTACGTATTACCGGCTATTATCTCGACATCTATAAATTCATGAATCTGAGAGATGTAGTCGAAAGCAATCTCCTGTCGGCAAGGCACATGCTCTCAGATATGGAAGCACGCTATGAGCAAGGGACCGCACTGGCGAACGACATTACACGCTATCAGCTCCTTGTCTCAAATCTCGAACTTGAACAGACAAAAATCTCCAACACGATCCAAATCCTCAACTCGGATCTTGTTACAACTTCGGGCCTTCCCGAAGGAACTGTCGTAATTCCCGATTCAACCATTTTATCCCGTGCGCTCGAAAATCACGACCGCTCATGGTGGCGCAACCAGGCACATTCGTCATCGCCGGCGATAGCCATGGCACGTACAGGGGTAAATATCAGCCAAAAGGGTGAGGAACTCGCCCGTGCACAGCGTCTTCCATCCGTAGGCATCAGAGCAGGATGGACGTTCGAAGGGCCGATCCTGACAGAAGTTCCTCCTATTAACCGCAATCTCAGCTACTGGTATGTCGGATTGGGAGTAAAATACAGAATCTCAGCGCTCTATAAAGCCCGGAAATCTGTCGCACTTGCCAAAGCCACCACTTTCCAGGCTCAGAGCGAGCTGGATTCGGTCACAGAAGACATCGATATGACAGTTGGCACCAATCATGTCCGGTATCTGGAGTCGCTCGAAGAACTGAAAACACGAACCAAAGGTCTTGAACTTGCCTTGCAGAACTATGCTGTGGTAGCCACGCGGTACAACAACGGTATAGCGATCATCACCGACCTTCTCGACGCAGCCGCCTCGCGCCTTGATGCAGAGCAGCAGCTTGTCAACGTCCGCATCAACATCATCTACAATTATTACAATCTTCTTTTCACTTCAGGAATCATATGAATCACCGCAGCAAGAAAATAATCTCCTATATCATCGCACTCGTAATCATAGTCTGTGCATCGTTATGGATCGGCAACCGCTTCGTGCGTCTCGGCAATGTCGAATTCACCGACAATGCACGGATCGGCAAGCACATAGTTCCGGTCAACTGCCGTATTCAGGGATATATCAAGGAAATACGGTTCGATGAATTCGAGGAAGTACACAGGGGAGACACTCTCGTCATCATCGATGACACCGACTTCCAGCTGGCCCGAGAACGTGCCGCAGCCGACTATCACAGTGCTATGGCCGGCAATGAGACCGCTTCACGGAACATTGTGTCTGCATCGGCCAATGCCGGGGTAAGCGACGCAGCCATCGCCGAGGCAAAAATCCTTATGGACAATGCCCGCACAGATCTTGACCGTTATGAACAGCTTCTTGCCCGCGGTGCCGCTACCCGTCAGGAATATGACCGTTTCCACACAGATTATGAAGCGAAGAAGGCTCGATACGAAACCATGTGCCGCCAGCGTGCTTCTTCCGGAGCCGTCGTTCAGGAAAGCATGAGTCGGCGCATCCAGTCGGAGGCCGGCGTAGAGATAGCGGAAATAGCATTGAAAACCGCAGAACAGAACCTTTCATATACAGTCATTACAGCTCCATGTGACGGTTATACTTCAAGAAAGGAAATTCAGGAAGGACAGCTTGTGCAGCCGGGGCAGACTCTGCTTGACTTAGTCGACAATAATGAAGTCTGGGTAACGGCAAACTATAAAGAGACTCAGCTTTGCCATATTTATCCCGGAAGCAAAGTAGAAATAACAGTAGACGCTATTCCGGATAAAATATTTCACGGCACAGTAAGATCCATATCTACGGCAACAGGAGCCTCGCTATCTCTTCTGCCTCAGGATAATTCAGCCGGAAACTTCGTCAAGGTCCGTCAGCGCGTGCCGGTACGTATTGATTTCTCCGGACTTGAAGAGGCAGAACGGAATCTTCTCCGTGCCGGCATGAACGTGGAATGCGAAATAAAGTACTGATATGGGCGAACGACTTGTTCCCAAGGGCGCATTCGATATTCCTGATATCCCCGATTTCGTTCCCCGCAGGCTCAAACCGTGGATATTCATTGTCTTCGTATTAATCATCCAGTTTTCCGGCGGGATTTATCTTGCTGCCGCTTCCCAGCTTGTCGGCGACAAGGCATTGATGCAGGAAGACATACTCATGGCCGGATATGCCTCTCTCATAGGCATGGCGCTGAATTTCGCGGTGATGTTCCGTATCAAATTCCGGTTCTCAAACCGCATCCAGCTGCTCACGGCCTGCAGCGTCCTGCTTGCAGCCAACTATATCTGCACTGTCACCGACAGCGTTCCTCTGCTGGTCGCATCATGTTTCTTAGCCGGCTGGTTCAGAATGCAGGCCACTTTCGCCTGCAACTCGACGGTCCAGCTATGGATTACGCCCTACCGAGATATGGCAGTGTTCTTCTGCTACGTCTACATCATCGTCGACGGCATGATCCAGCTCAGCGGACTCGCCTGCATTTACGCGGCGTTCTTCTACAGCTGGGAATACATGCAGTGGATCGTATGCCTCCTGCTTGTGGCAATGATGGTAGCCGTTCTGATTCTGGTCAGACCGGCCCGGGGACCTATGTATATCCCCCTGCTCGGCATCGACTGGCTGGGGTCGGCACTGTGGGGAATCGTCATGCTATGTTTTGCCTTCGTCTGTGTCTACGGCAATTATTACGACTGGTGGGATTCAGTCGAAATAACGGGAGCTACAGTGCTCGGAGCCGCCGTACTTGCACTCAGTCTGTGGCGTGCCTCATTCCTGCATCATCCCTATATCTCTTTCAGGGTTATGAAAAACCACAATGTAATACGCGTAATGGCGGTCTACACAGTATTTTTCATACTCCTCGCCACAGAGCATGTGTTCGAGCACAGCTATGCCGCGGCGATTCTTGGCTTCGACGATACGAATCTGATAGATCTCAACTGGTATGTCTTTGCCGGCATAGTGGCGGGAGTGGCTCTCACCTATATCGCTTTCGCCCGCTATAAGGTCCGCTACAAGACAATGATTGTAATCGGCTTTATGCTTGCCGCAGGATATCTCGCCTGGTTCTATTTCTGCATCGGGCGGGGAGTCGAGAAAGAGGCACTTTTCACTCCGCTTTTCATGCGCGGTATGGCGTCAGTGATTGTTTCCATCGTCTGCCTGACCTCGATCGTGCAGAGCGGGCTGCCGTTCATGGTCTTCCCGCAGGCACTGGTGATCAATGGATTTGGAGGGGCCGTGATGGGTGCTACATTCGGTCCTGCCGTAGTGGGAGAACTGTTCCGCCACATTCTGGCCAAGAACTATGAACTGATTGGCTCCGGTCTTACGGATGTAAATCCGGCATTTAACATGCCTGTCGGCGACTTGTCCGGTATGGTTCAGAGTCAGGCTCTGATTGTGTCAATGAAAGAAGTATACGGACTGCTGCTGATGTTAGCATTGCTGAGTATTTTTATCATTCTGGGAACCTACAGTTCATTGCGGCCCTTCGCCATATTTCCGAAATGGAGCACTATCCGGCACTCTATCCGACATCTTGTGCGCATGACCGCTTCAGAATAATTCAGGCGCCGGGAAAAGAAGCCCGGCGCCTGTGATTATACGGATATTGTCTCTGAGTCTCTAAAAGTTATATCCCACACTGAACGAACACCGGTTCTCATGGAAAGAGGCATCCGAATTGGAGAACATGTTCAGCATTCCCATAGATCCGCTGACGCCGAAATAAAAGTGACGGTAAGAAATGCCGGCTCCGAACCCCCAGAGTACATCTGCGCGGTTCATCGCTCCGTCTTTTCCATAAAGGCTGTCGGATTCTTTAATGCCTTTATATTTAGCCGTTTCTTTGGCCTTTAATCCGACTTCGATCTCAGGGCCGGTAAATACCGATAATCTAATATCATCTGTGAGATCGAAATGATAACCGGCCATCACGGGAATACGGAACCCGAATTTCTTCACTGTAAGACCATCGATATCTACGTCGCCCTGAGTCATAGCGTTGATGATCTCATCCCGAAGCGAATAAGTGTTGTAATAAAACTTCAGGCCGGGTTCGATGTAGAAATTGGCAACGACCGGAATATTGTATATACCCCCGAACTCGAAGCCTCCTCCGTTTTTAAAAACGGCGACTCCCACATTGTCGTGCGTCGCATCACCGGGGCATGTGATTTCACCCGCAACCCGGACACCGAAATAAGCCTTGTTGTCAGGATTGTTGAAGACGTTGTCGCCGGCAAGCATTGAAAAACTTGTAACAGCAATCAAAAACGTTGAAATCAGAAATTTTTTCATCTCATTCTTTTCTCCGTTGACTCCCGGGAGAGATTATCGGTTATGAAACGTGAGTCAACTATGTCATTTGCCGGGATAGTCGGGATATACAGCACCCGCGGAGCGGCGCAGACACAACGTTTCTTTCAAAAAATACGGACGGGTTCTTTCCGCCACGCCGCAAAGTTAAGAAATATTATCGAAGGATTGTTATGCTGAAGATATGAAAAAATGCAATCTGCAGAGAAAATAAGACAGATTTCAATAGTGTTGATGAACTTTAAGGCATAAAATTGAGTTTTTTGAATAAAAAATGTTAGATTTGCAACTCCATTAACACCTGTCATAACCGACATGAAACCTCAGGACAATCTTATATCATATATCCAGCAGAGCATCCGCGACAACTGGGATGTGGTGGCTCTCACCGATTTTAAAGGCGCTTCATATCTTTACCGCGACGTCGCGG
>CABRLF010000163.1 GCA_902471685.1 uncultured Porphyromonadaceae bacterium | reverse complement strand
CTTTGAGGGGGTAGTGGCCGAAAGGCTGTGGGAGTTCGAATCTCCTCTTGGACACATAAATCCGCAAATATCGGTTTTTCCGTTGTTTGCGGATTTTTTATTATTTCTTTTTAACGCAGGGAAGTTTTTAAGTATTAAGTACAAGTTACGAGATACGAGTCGTACATTTGTACGGTTAAATGTACGACTCGTAACTAAATTAATTTTCTTATCTTTGCGTCGCAAACAGACAAGAAAATGGCAAAACCTCAGATATCCGTTATTGTCCCGGTCTACAACTCGGAGAAATGGCTGAGTCGGTGCGTCGACTCGATCCTTGTGCAGACCTGTGACGACTTCGAACTGCTGCTGGTCGACGACGGATCGACCGATAGCTCGGCAACACTGTGCGACAGTTATGCCGCCCGAGACGGGCGCATCAGAGTCGAGCATAAGCCCAACGGCGGCGTATCGTCGGCACGCAATGCCGGCATCGACCTCAGCCGCGGCAAATATATCACCTTTGTGGACTCCGACGACTGGGTCGAGCCGGACTATCTGCAGTGCCTTCTCCTGTCGATGGGGGACGCGGATCTGGCCATATGTGATTTTCAGGCCGAAGGAACGGACGAGAAGTGGCAGCAGACCATCCGTCCGGGGCGGATTCTGCCGGAAGGTTTTACGGACTTCGTCATGGCCACCTACCCTGCATGCCACCTCACGGCGCCATGGATCAAGCTTTTCCGTCGTTCAATAATCGAGGACCATGGACTGCGTTTTGACAGTCGCCTCGACACGATGGAGGACACGGTCTTTGTACTCGATTATCTGCGTTATGTCGCTGCGATTGCATGCAGCAACCGCAAACTTTACCATTACCGGCGCGACGGGGGCGGACTGTCGCAGGATGACGGGCTGCTTCTGCGACAGATGCCGCGCATCTCGGCCGCTGTCTATTCGTCGCTCCGCCGTCTGGCTCAGGTGCGGGATATCGAAGTGTCGATGCTCTATTTCCTGATTTTCGGTCGGCGTTTTTACAGGTGGATTTTTCCGCGAGGCTATTCTGCCGGAGAGCTTGCACGGCATTTCGCGGCATTCTCGGATCTGCCAGAGATAAGATGTCTCCACGAGGGCCGGTTCTCGAAGGCAAAACCTAAATACGACCTTATCCTCGGCCTTATCCTCAAAGGTCGGACTACGGCAGCAGCCCGGTGCTACAGGTTGATGCGAGTCCTGAGAATGGTTAAATGAATCCGGGCTCCACATGCGGCGCCCGCGTGATGCGACTGCGGTCGAAGACCCCAAGGAGTTCGGCCGTAGTGCATGGTTCGGATGTGTCGGTCAGACCGCCGGCGAAGGCTACCTTTCCGAGCAATTCCGATGGCGTAAACCGGCGCCGCAACTCTTCCATGCTCATGGAGTTGTCGCGCTTCGACAGGCGCTGTCCGGCGGAATTGCAGACCAACGGCGTGTGCACGAACTCCGGCACTGCATATCCCAGCAGACGGTAGAGATAGATCTGCTGCGCCGCAGAGAGGAGCAGGTCGTTGCCTCGCAATACTTCAGTGACGCCCATGGCGGCATCGTCGGCTACAACGGCGAACTGATAGGACCATGCGCCGTCGGCACGCCGTAGCAGGAAGTCGCCGCAGTGGTGCGCCAGATTGACGCGCTGCGGGCCACATATGCCGTCGGTGAAGGTTATGTCTTCGTCGGGGACGAACAATCGGGTCGCACCCCTCCCCTCCACGAATGTCACTTCGAAAGGAGGCTTCGCAGCCGGACGGCAGCGACCGCTGTATACCACCCGCCCGTCGGCGGCGTGAGGCGCCTGTGTGGCCAGAATGTCCGCACGGCGACAGAAACAGGGATATATCATCTTCTTTTCAGCCAGAACGGCAAGCGTCCTCTCGTAGAAATCGTGGCGGAGGCTCTGACAATAGGGGCCGTGACTGCCCTTGCACTCGGTGCCACCCTCGTCCCAGTCGAGGCCGAGCCAGTCGAGATCGTCCTCTATCAGACGGGCATACTCAGGCTTTGACCGCTGCGGGTCGAGGTCCTCGATGCGTAGCACCCACCGGCCGCCACGGCTGCGTACCGACAGCCACGAGAGGACTGCCGTAAAGACATTGCCGAAATGCATCCGTCCGGTAGGCGACGGCGCATAGCGACCAACGGGTACCGGTTCTTGTTTTTCTTGCGTCATAGCTCTGCTTTTGGATGCAAAAATACGAAATTATCTTATTTGGGCAAATTGACTGATTGGCAAAGGTAATACTGACGGCTATTAAAAGACAATCATATCCAATTATTCTGAAAGCGTTTGACTGCTATTGATTCGGTAAGGATACGGATGAATTCCTGCATGGAATGCTTGCGGTAGGTACCCTTCAGGATGTGAACGCAGCCCGCCATCTCGTTGCCAGGGACATCAATAGGTACTGCCTTCACATCCCGGACATCATATATGGAGTCCTCGGCCAACACTGTGACGAGGCCTGTTTGTCGAACAAGTTTAAGCAATGTGTTAACTTCGTTGAGTTCGATTCGGATCTTGAAGCTATTGTAATCAGGCACGATGCTGTCGAAGGCATTGCGGGCCTGCAATCCTTTTGATGGGAGCGCGAGATCGTATTTTTCAAGCTCCGCAATAGAAACTTTCTCCTTTGAGGCAAGAGGATGATGGTTGCCGACTACAGCCGACAATGCGTTCTGAAACAGGATATGCGACTCTACATCCGGCAACGGCTGGAGAGGTCTGAAAGCGAGTACGAAATCTATCTCGCGTTTTGCGAGCAATTCCATAAGCTCGTTCATCTGTTTATATACGATGTTCAGTTTTATTGCCGGATACATCTTCATGAACAAAATGACAGATTCCGTCAGAATGGGACTGAAGGAATGAGTGACTCCGATACTGAGCGTCCCTGTAAGCAGTTTCTGCAAATCATGAATACGGTCGGAGCAGGATTCGGCTTCATGAAGCGTCCTCAGCGCGAAAGGCAGCATCACCTCTCCGGCTTCGGTCAGACGGATGGAGTGGCTGCTGCGGATGAAAAGTTGTGTCCCGAGCTCTTCTTCCAGTTGCTTGACCTGCTGCGAGAGCGAACTTTGAGCTATGTTCAGGCACTTGGCCGCGTCGGAGAAGTTCAGGGTCTCGGCGGCTTTGGCGAAATATCTTAACTGTCGTAATTCCATTGTATTGCAAATTTACGGATAATATGGCTACCGTGTAGCGGTAAATGAGAGTTTTTTGAACAGGAATACCGGAACCGTGGCACCGACAACCAGACCTAAGATAATAAACGAACAAGTCAGTCCATTATATACAAGCAGATAGAAATAATGTCCGAATGCGTCCTCCTGAGTATGATAAAGGCATGACAAAAGAGCTTCGATAGTACGATAGGCGTACATACCCGGTATCATAGGCAGCAAAGCCGGGAAGAAGCAGACTTCAGCAGGACATTTTATGCGGGCGGCAAACAGCACGGCGAGCACACCGATGGCAAATGCCGACAGAGTACTTGCAGGGATGATGTGCATTACTCCGAACGCTGGCGATGTCAGCACATAACGTATGGCATGCCCGGCAGCAGCAATCAGCCCACAGGTCGGATACGCACGTCTGGGCGTATTGCTGATGCTTGAAAATCCGATGGCAGCTATCGCCGCAAACAAACCGTCCTCAAAAATATTAATCAGAATTTCATTCCACATAATTACGCTAAAACCATTTTAATCCAAGTAAGAGCATGCCGGCGCAAAGTCCTGTCGAAAGACAGACCGTAAGAACGACGGCGTCAAGAAAACGGCTGAAGCCGCAAAGATAATGCCGGTATATCAGATCGCTGACCGAATTAATATATGGCACTCCGGGAATCAGATACAGCACGCTCGTACCGAGTGCTATTTCCGGCGTAGAGCCGACGTTGAATATGTGGCCTCCGGCACTCAGAGCCGCTGAAAAGAAAGAAGCACACAGAAAGGTGAGCCGAATGTCGCGTTTGTCTTCGAGCATTATCTGTTTCAGCCTGTATCCGGCAAGCGTGGATATGAAAACAATGAGCATTGCAATCTCGTCGCCGCCGAAAAGACGGCAGAATGATGCATTGGCAAGGCTCGTCAGAAATAGCGTCTCCCACTTTCCAGTCGGCTTCGTCCGACGTATCCGCTCAAAACGTTCGGTCGTAGCGGCCAATTCTAAACTGTTGTCTGATACCTCCCAGCTAAGTCGGCTTAACTTGGCATTGAGGTTGAAACTGATACCGCAGGCGGCTGTTTTACGGACAGCAACCACGGCTTCGGCGGGATTATCATCCCATACAGATACATACACGTGTGTCGGCATTATGGAAATGTCGAAACCCACGCGGAATGTATCAGCCATCCTCCGGGTGTTTTTCTCAATACGGATACAGGTGGCACCGCACCCGGACAACAGAGAGGCATAATCGGCAAGAAAAGCAGCTGTCCCGCGCAAGACGGATTCGTCAAGAGCCTTATTACAAGTCATCGAAGTCATCGTCCTCGTCAATATCTCCCGGCACATAGAAGATGTCTTTGTCCTTGCCTAATTCGAAAATATGTCGGGGGGTGTGGCCCCGGTGACGGCATTCTGAATTATACCTTTCGACAGCCCGGAAAAGAAATGCGCATAACAGCGCTCCGGCTATTGCGCACCAAACAATCATCGGATGGTTCATATTTTTTGCTTTTTTTATTTTCACTGCAAAAGTAGAACGTCCGGAAAAAGTGAAAAACTGTCAGGCAGGGATTTTTCCTATTGCAGTCATAGGCAAAACGAATACTCAGCGATCTATACGCAGCGGGTGTAAATATGCCGAAAACCGTGAGGCCGACGGGAAACACATCCGGATTTTTGCTATCTTTGCAGTATTAATTCTTGCAAGAGAAAAGAACCATGAAAATCAGAACAAATTTGGCTGCCCTGCTGCTGTGTCCGATTCTCGGATGTATGGCATCGGACGCACATGCCGTCGGCGTCACCCCGGACGCATACTGCCAGGCCGGAGCCGTAGCTGAGACCGGCGACCAGTTCGATCTCATGATCCGTAAAATGGCAGCCGACTTCAATGAGGCAAAGCCCGATGCGGAAGTGAGAGCCCTGCTGGACAAGATCGGACCCGACGGCGCATTCAGCGATATTGACTATAGCGATAAATCGAGGACCAACTGGCGCCCGAACGCGCACCTCGAACGCCTTTTCAGCCTGACTCAGACATACGTCAATCCCGGCAACTATCAAGGCTCGGAGGAAGTATATGATGCCATTACCAAGGGAGCATTGTACTGGGAGAAACTGCGCCCGAAGTCCAGCAACTGGTGGTATAACTCAATCGCAACTCCGCGGCTTTTAGGCAAGATACTCGTCAAGATGCACACCGCCACAAAGCAGCTTGACCCGGCGACTGAAGATGCTCTCTTCAGGGTGATAGAGGCGCAGGAATACGACAACGCCCACAACACCGGCGCCAATCAGACCGACATGGCCATGAACCGCATCTATCACGCCTGCCTGAAAAAACGGGATTCTATGCTCCGTGACGACCTCGCGGTAATGTTCGGGAACCTTGCCTACACTACCGAAGAAGGCATCCAGCACGATCATGCTTTCCAGCAGCACGGACCGCAGCTCTATATCGGCGGCTATGGCGAAGTGCTCCTCAAAACGGTCACTCAGACAGCCGTCTATACTGCCGGCACCGAATTCGCCCTCAATGCCGATCAGCTGGACGCGCTGAAGAACTTCATCCGCGACGCTTTCTTCGCCACTATCCGCGGCAATGTCATGGCATTCGATGTAGCAGGGCGGTCTGTAAGCCGCCGTGGTTCTACGAGCCAGAAAAACGCGGCAGTTCTGGCCGACCATATGGTAATCCTCGATCCTGCCAATGCTCAGGAATACCGCGATATAGCAAGTCGTAT
>CABRLF010000162.1 GCA_902471685.1 uncultured Porphyromonadaceae bacterium | reverse complement strand
TCTTCTTCATGTTCGTGTTCATGCTCATGATGGTGATGATGCTCGTGTTCATCGTGATCGTCATCTTCTACTTCTTCATCATGATCGTGACCCTCGATAGCCTCAATCCAAGCAGCGGAACCGGCCACACGGTCGAAATTGAACATATGCGTATTAAGGAGTTCGTTGAGGTCTACGTCGCAATAATCACATTCGATGATCTTGGCATGCGGCTGGAGCGCACGGATAATTGCCTTGATACGTCCGGCCTCCTCGGGAGTCACTTCCGAAATCTTGTTCAGAAGAATGATATTGCAGAATTCTATCTGCTCTATGACGAGATTCTCGATATCGTCCTCGGTAAGACCTTCCTTCCTGAGGCTGTCGCCGCAACCGAATTCGCTCTTCATGCGCAGTGCGTCGACCACAGTAGCAATACAGTCGAGGCGTGGCACACCATGGGCAGTGTATTCCTTGCCCATATTAGGCATAGTGCATATGGTCTGGGCAATAGGAGCAGGCTCGCATATGCCGCTGGCCTCGATAACAATATAGTCGAATTTTCCGGTAGCGATAATTTCGGATAACTGCTGCACGAGATCCATCTTGAGGGTGCAGCATATACAGCCGTTCTGCAGGGCCACGAGGTCGCCGGCATCTTTCTGCCCGACAACGCCGCCCTTCTGGATAAGGGAAGCGTCGATATTCACTTCTCCTATATCATTTACAATCACAGCAAAACGTATACCGCGTTCATTCGTGAGAATACGGTTAAGCAAAGTTGTTTTGCCACTCCCGAGGTATCCCGTCAGGAGCAGCACGGGTGTCTGTGTATGTTTCATAGTGCAAATTTACAATTTTTTCCGCACTATTCATCTATTTTTACGACACCTGTATATGAGCCAAGAAGATTGAATTTCAATACGACACCATCGGAAAGGCTTATTTCATAGCCGGATGTTTTCTTTACAATTTTAACAATCTTCAGCGCATCGAAATTCTTGGCCACATAGTTGCGGATAGGCTTCATGACAAGACCTTCGGGTACAGCGCGTTTCTTGCAGTCAACGAGCTTCCATTTGCCTTTGTTGCTGAATTCGATAGTAGTGCCGTTGACAAGTTTTACGTCATAATCCGTTTTCTTGAGCAGATGTCTGTCTACCTTAATCATGCTCACCTTTGCCTTCGGAAAATATTCGTCGAGCATGGCGCGCGCTTCTTCCGGCAGTTTGTCGCGGTTGATGGTATAAGTATCGATAATGGCATACCCCTGCCATACCACGGCTACGAGGGCCAGAAGCAGTAAAACTATTCTTTTCATATCTTTATTGTTTGAGTCAGAGATATAACGTGACAGCAGGAAATATGGTTTATGGTTGAGAGTAGAAAGTTTAGATAATAGTTCCGTCGCGAATCAATTCTTTATTTTTGAGAGAATACATATATCTAAACCTTAAATCATAAACTTTAAACTCTTCCTGAACCCTCTCTCCAATTATTTTGTTAATTCAGAAAATGTATTTAACTTTGCAGTGTAAAAAAGCGCAAGGTGGCTATTTCGCTTTATTTCCATGTTTTAAATTACTCACATCCAGCAAAGGCTTGACCGGTCTATGCATACTGTGAATGAAATCTTATAAAACACAAATTCCAAACAAATAACATTCAACGTTTTTTACCCACGGAAAGGGTAAATACAGCTTAACCAGCATTCTTTTCGATAATGTATATAATCGCCGAACTCAACGAGATGCCCGACGAACAACTCAAGTCCGTCGCTAAAAATATGGGCCTTAAGAAAACAGACTCCATGGATAAAGAAGCACTGGTGGAAGGTATTCTCAACACTCAAGCCGAAGTCGCTGCTGCTGCCGAAGCTTCTCGCCTCGCCACACGCAACGCCGACTCCGATGAAAAACCAAAAAAACGCGGCCGCAAGAAAAAAGAAACAACTTCCGAAACTGCTCAGACACCGACGGAAGAAACCAGTACCGCCACTCCCGCAACACCCGCACAGCCTCAGGAAAAGAAACGTCGCGGCCGTCCCCGCAAAAATCCTCTTCCCGAAGCTGAAAAAGAGACAACCGACAATAAACCGGCACCTGAAGTTCCGGTAAAAGCAGAAAACACTTCCGCTCCGGATAATATAAATCCCGTATCGGAACCAGAACCAAAAGCCGAAAACAAACCCGAAAAACAGCCCGAAGAATCTCCGACACAGCTTTCCGAGACATCTGAACAGCCTGCTCCGGAACAACCGAAGAGCAAATTTCTGCCTTCGCGGGATTCTTCGCTCGGCGCTTTCTTTCCTCAGGGAGGACAGCATAAATTCGTGCCCCGCAGCCAGCGCGAACGTCAGGAAGCCGAACAGATGCAGCAGCAGAACCCGCCCCAGCAACGTCAGCAGCCGGCTACAATAGTTCTGTCGAATAATCCGAATCAGCAGCAGGGTCACAACAATAAGAAAAATAAGAAAAACCGTCAGAATCAACAGCAGATGCCCCAGCCTCAGGGCCCGAGATATGATTTCGACGGAATCCTCGATGCAACAGGTGTGCTGGAAATAGTTCCGGAAGGTTTCGGATTCCTCCGTTCGGCCGACTTCAACTATCTCCCGTCGCCGGACGACATATATGTTACGATGCCTCAGATCAAAACATACGGTCTCCGCTCAGGCGATGTAGTCGAGGCAACAATACGTCCGCCGAAAGAAGGTGAAAAGTATTTCCCCCTCACTGATGTAAAGCGTGTCAACGGCCGTTCGCTTGAATTCATCCGCGACCGTGTGGCTTTCGAGCATCTCACCCCTCTGTTCCCTGACGAAAAATTCGATCTCACCAGCGGACGCTCATGCACGATGTCGACCCGCGTAGTCGATATGTTCGCTCCAATCGGTAAAGGACAGCGCGGTCTTATCGTGGCACCCCCGAAAACCGGTAAGACTCTTCTTCTGAAAGATATCGCCAATGCAATCGCCGAGAATCATCCCGAAACATATATCATGATTCTTCTCATCGACGAACGTCCCGAAGAGGTGACCGACATGCAACGTAGTGTCAACGCCGAAGTGATAGCATCCACATTCGACGAACCGGCAGACCGTCATGTAAAAATAGCAGGTATCGTTCTCGACAAGGCAAAACGACTGGTGGAATGCGGTCATGATGTGGTTATTCTTCTTGACTCCATCACCCGTCTGGCCCGCGCATACAATACCTGCGCTCCGGCATCCGGCAAAATTCTGTCGGGTGGTGTGGACGCCAACGCTCTGCAGAAACCCAAACGATTCTTCGGCGCAGCACGCAATATCGAAGGCGGAGGCTCGCTCACAATCATCGCCACAGCCCTCACTGAGACAAGCTCCAAAATGGATGAAGTCATATTCGAGGAATTCAAGGGTACAGGCAACATGGAACTCCAGCTTGACCGCAAACTTTCCAACAAACGTATTTTCCCGGCTGTCGATATCATGGCATCCAGCACGCGCCGCGACGATCTGCTTCTGCGCTCCGAGACTCTCAACCGCATGTGGATTCTGCGCCGCTATCTCTCCGACCGCAATTCCATCGAAGCCATGGAATTCATCAAGGACAGAATGGAACGTACTCGGGACAACGACGAACTCCTCCGTACAATGGGAGACTAAATATCAAACATTATGCCTAAACAATCTTTCTCCGACGACTTCAAACGCCGCATAAGGGAAATCAAGACTTCTCGCTGGATACGTTTCGGTATAGTATCCCTCATCTTCCTGCTTTGGGTAGTGTGGATGCGTACCTGGTGGCTGGCTATATTCGAGATTCTCCTTTTCGACATATACATCACCGGTTATATTCCCTTCACATGGTGGAAAAAGAGCAAATCAGGAGCCGTACGCACCGTGATGAGCTGGGTCGATGCAATCGTCTATGCCCTTATTCTGGTTTATTTCGTTTTCGCCTTCATCGGACAGAATTACCAGATACCTTCCAGCTCGCTCGAAAAAACTCTTCTCACCGGCGACTATCTGTGGGTGAATAAATTCATCTACGGTCCGAGAGTACCTATGACTCCCGTGCATTTTCCGCTGGTTCACAACAGTCTTTTCGGCCATAAATCCTATCTCGACAATCCATCGGTGGAATACCGGCGTCTGAAAGGCCTCCGCAATGTTGAGGAAGGCGACATCGTCGTTTTCAATTTTCCGGCCGGCGATACTGTAGCTACCCGCTATGAGGAGAGCCCTATGTACTACGATCTTCTCGTTGAGAAATTCGGACGCGATGCAGTGCATAATAACAAAGCGGAATTCGGTGATATAGTCTATCGTCCGGTAGACCGTCGACAGAACTTCGTCAAGCGAGCAGTCGGGCTACCCGGGCAGCGTCTTAAAATAGTTGACGATACTCTTTATATCAACGACCAGCCGCGACCCTTCCCGAAAAACGCTCAGTTCAGATATATCTTCGCCACATCGTCGCCGCTCACAGCCGATGAAATCCGCGACCTCGACATCTCGCAGGTTGATATAGAAGCCATCGAGCCCGCGTCCGTTTCCCGTGCCAACCTCCAGCCGTTCCTTTCGTCGGCACCCGCCTCGGCTCCGCTGTACATAGCTCTGCTTACCAACGATATGATAGATACTCTCAGATCGAGCGGAAAACTTGTAGATATTGTAAAATACAACCACGTTATGCCTTACTTTGCCGGAAACGAGATGACAAGCATGGTATTTCCTTTCGGCGACAAGGGCACATGGACAATATCCGATTTCGGAGGCGACAAAGGACTTCTTATTCCCGGCAAAGGCACTACTATTGAACTCACACCGGAAAACTGGACTATCTATCAGCGCTGCATCCGCAACTATGAAGGCCACGATGCCTATTTCGACGAAATCACTCAGCGTGTATTTATCGACGGCAAACCGGCCACAAGCTATACCTTCGCAATGGATTACTACTGGATGATGGGCGACAACCGCGACAATTCCCAGGATTCACGTTTCTGGGGCTTCGTTCCCGAAGATCACATCGTCGGTACTCCGATGATTGTTCTTGCATCCTTCGACGGAGAACGTTCGCTTACCGACGGAAAAATACGATTCAACCGTATTCTCCGCGATGCCAATCCCGACAAAGACTAACACAGCCTTAAACATGTTATCAACATCTATAGAGAAGGACGGTTTCCCGGACAGGGAAGCCGTCCTTCTGCCTCCTATGCTCTTTCCTCCTATCGCATATTATGCCCTGATGAACAATGCACGTTCATTCGCTTTCGACACAGAACTGCGGTATAATAAATCCGATAAAGGTACACATCGGTTCACCATTGCCGACACCCGTGGTCTTCTCCGACTAACGGTTCCTGTAAGTCATTCCGATATTACAAGAACATGGAACGACGTCACAATCTCCGACCACGGACGCTGGTGGGAGACAATGCCCGTAGCTCTTGAATCGGCCTACGGTCGCACTCCTTTCTTTGAATTCTATATTGACCGTCTTATGCCAGTTTTCTCTCCCGAGCCTATAACAGTAATTGAGTTTTGCGCCAAGGCCGACAGAATAGTCCGCTCAATACTTGACATTCCCGACAAACCTTTCAACAGCTGTGTTGAAAACTGTAAATATTCCCCGGCTTTCTTTGATAATAATTTCAATCTGCCTGAATACTGGCAAGTGCGCCGCGATACACTTGGCTTTATCCCCGGTCTCTCGGTCCTTGATCTTATCTTCAATCTCGGTCCGGAAGCACAGTTATATTTAGACAGACTTTCTACATCGGATGTTGAAAACAGTTGAAAAACTTTTCAGCACTTTTTAAAAACTTATTTTGGTAAAATCACAATCTTGTATATACCTGACAAGGTGCGGAGTTTCAAAATTCCGCACCTTATTTTTTTATAAAACTTATTGCTCTGTTTTCTACCTTTTCCACATGCTTATCATCATTTCATGCGGTCAAAAAGTTATTAAATTACTTACAGACACAGTTATCAACACAGTGTTCATAACATCATTTATCTACTGATTTATAGAGATTTAATATGTAAATAACCTGTTCATGAGCCTTATTCAGTCACTCAATAACCCATAAAAGCAAATATTAAAGAAAAAAGTTATCAAAGCTTTCAACACCACTTATTATTGATATTAAAGATTTGCATAAATAATTTTTTAAAACTTAAATTTAAGA
>CABRLF010000161.1 GCA_902471685.1 uncultured Porphyromonadaceae bacterium | reverse complement strand
TGTGTCAGTATTATCTGTTCAGCTGTTTCCGCAATCCCGGCGCCACGCGCCACGTGTTCATCATCTTCCTTTTGCTGTCGCTGTGCGTGGCGTTCCAGTATTGCTTCGTGTTCTATATTCCGGTGTTCCTCATCGGTCTGGGACAGATGCAGATATTCAGCTGGCGCTCGTTTCTGGCGGCGCTCCTCGGAGTCATCACGCCCTGGTGGATTATTTTCGGTTTCGGCATAGCGTCGCCATCGGACGTGTCGCTGCCTGAATTCGGGAATATATTCTCGATAATTCCGACGGACGATATGCTTCTGCTGCTGATCACGATAGGCGTGACAGTGTTTTTTTCGGTGCTGTGCTTTGTTCTCAATATCTTCAAGACAATCGCATATAATGCCCGTGCGCGAGCCATGAACGGATCGTACACAGTATTGCTTATGTTCACAATCGTGGCGGCGTGCATCGATTATCGCGACATTATCGCCTATGTGCCGTTGCTGAACTACTGCGCTGCCATCGAGATCACCCATTATTTCTCAACTCACCGGGGCGAGAAATCCTTTATCCCCGTTATTCTCATTCTGGCGGTATATGCCGCTATATTCGCATGTCAAACAGTAATATAAGAATAGCCGTCGAGCGCAATATCCCTTTTGTGCGCGGACTCCTCGATTCATACGCTACCGTTCAGTATCTCTCGCCGGAAGAAATGACTCCTAAACTTATGCGGAATATCGACGGGATTATGATCCGTACGCGTAATAAGTGTAACGCAGAGCTTCTCGACAAGTCGGCAGTCAAGCTGATAACCACAGCAACGATAGGGACGGACCACATCGACCTTGATTATTGCCGGGACCATCACATCACGGTAGTGAACGCACCGGGATGCAATGCTCCGGCGGTGGCGCAATATGTTTTCGCGTCGGTCCTCAATCTCATCAACAGGCCGCTGACCCAATATACTATCGGGGTTGTCGGTGTAGGGCATGTGGGCAGTATCGTTGCCCGCTGGGCAGAAGGCTTCGAAATGAATGTGCTCCGCTGTGATCCTTTCCGTGAGGAAGCTGAGGGGGGCGAAGGGTGGTGCGACCTCGACACAATAGCCCGAGAGGCCGATATAATCACGTTCCATACGCCACTGACCCGTACGGGGGCGCATCCGACATATCATATGGCGGACGCAGAATTTTTTGCCAAATGCCGCCGCACACCGATTATAATCAATTCGGCACGCGGGTCTGTTATCGACACCCCGGCACTGGTTGAGGCAAAAAAATCAGGTAAAACTGGTCCGCTGGTCATAGACTGCTGGGAAGGCGAGCCAGCGATCAGCCGTGAACTTCTCGAGCAGGCTTCGATAGCTACTCCTCATATAGCAGGGTATTCCCGGGAAGGCAAGGTGAGGGCATCGCAGATAGCGATAGATGCCATAACGACCTTCTTCATGCTTCCGCGTGTGACTATCACAGATGAGCCATTGCCTCCTGCTCCGGCCATGTATGTGAGCAAAGACGATGTTCTGGCATCCTATGATCCTATGGCGGAAACAGCCGCTCTCAAGGCGCATCCTGAAAACTTCGAGGATATGAGAAACAATTATAATCTGCGTCATGAAGTGCCGGAAGGACACGACAGGTATTGATTTGTAGTTGTTTTAACATTTAATAAAGGCATTAGTTAGGCTAATATGAGGTCAAATTCGTAATTTTGCCCAATTATGGAAATAAAGCTCACCATAGACAGAGGGAATACAGCCATAAAGGGCGCACTGTGGGCTCCCGACGGAACCATTATCGCTGCCGATAAAGGCGACGAAAGTATGTCTGCCGGCGAACTCTCGGAGTTATTGCGTCACCGCTCCGGACTTGAAACGCTCGGAGCCGCCGTATACTGCACTGTGGTGACCAGCGACCGGGCCGACGATATGGCGTCTCTGATTCCGTTTTGCCGCACAATCGTCGATCTGAACGCCTCGACGCCTATGCCCATCAAAATCGCTTACCGGACGCCCGAGACCCTCGGCGCGGACCGGATAGCGGCCGCACTCGGCGCTGTATCTCTGGCCGGCGCAAGGCGACCGCTTTTAGTATCGGACATAGGTACGGCAGTGACATACGACCTTGTAAAGCCAGGCCCAGTATATGTAGGCGGCAATATCGCTCCGGGCATGCATATGCGTCTGAGAGCACTTGCCGCATTCACGGATGCGCTTCCTGCTGTCGATCCCGAGACAGGGGATGTCCCCATGTGGGGCGACGCCACAGCGGAGGCAATGCGTTCGGGCGCTGTCCGAGGGCTGTGCGCCGAGCTTGAATACTATCACCGCGCGGCCGGCGACAATACTCTTGCAGTGCTGACCGGCGGCTCGGCCAAATTTCTCGCAGACTCCAATCTTCTCACATTCGACTATATCCACGATCCCTACCTTGTACACAGGGGTCTTTACAGCATTATCAAAGATGAAAATTAGCAGGCTCTTAGCGGCATTCGCAATCCTTACCGCATCCGTCCTTACTCTTTCTGCACAGAACGGTACCATGACTCCCTATTCATCATATGGTCTGGGAGTCCTTCGCGACGGTGCCACGTCCGCTCAGCGTTCGATGGGCAGCGTAGGCGTGGCCATGAATTCCGGACGACAGATCAACTTCATGAATCCGGCATCCTATGCCGCGGTGGACTCCATTACCTTCCTCTTCGACATGGGCGTCGATCTCACACAACTCTGGCAAAAGGAGACTACCGGCGGCGAGAACTACCGCGAGAATTCTTTCGGTGGCGGCCTCGACTATGTGACAATGCAGTTCCCTATCTACCGGAATATTGGCGCTTCGATAGGTCTGGTGCCGTTTTCGTCGGTTGGCTACGGATTCGGAAGCAAGATTGACAACGGTATCGATAGCCGTCAGGGCTCCGGTTCGATCAATGAGCTTTATGCCGGCATCGCAGCCCGTCCGTTCAAGGGATTCAGCATAGGCGCCAATGTGTCATATCTCTTCGGTACGATCATTAATGAGACATATGCCCAGATTTCGGCTATACAGAGCGCACTTTTCCAGCGTCAGATGCAGGTGCGTGACTACCGCCTCAATTTCGGCGCACAATATTCTCTGAATATCAATAAACGGGATCGTCTTACCGTCGGTCTCACGTTCAGCCCTGGCAAAGACCTTCACGGAACAAGTCGCTCGGTGAACTACGATACAGCCAACGAGTCGACACCTGAATATTCCGATGAAAGTAAGCTTCAGGGTTTCTATTCAATACCTCTTACCTGGGCTGCCGGCATCAACTATGATTTCGACCGCAAGCTGATGGTTGAATTCGATTATCTCTACCAGCCGTGGTCGAAAGCAAAATTCGCGGACTTTACCAATTTCGACTATGCCAACCGCACCAAATACGGTGTAGGTCTGCAATATACGCCCGATTACCGCGGTGGATATTTCAAGCGCGTCAACTACCGTATCGGCGCCAATTACTGCGATGACTACATGCGGATCAAGGGCAATCAGCTGCGTGAGTACTCGATTACGGCCGGTTTCGGTTTCCCTGTACCGTCGCTCAAGACTACAGTCAACCTCGGAGTTGAATGGATGACCCGCAAAGCCCACCCGAATCCTCTCATTAAGGAAAATTATCTGAATATCACTTTCGGCATCAACTTCAACGAAATGTGGTTCAACCAGTCGAAGATTTACTAATAGGCCCCGGCTATGGGCAAAAAAGGAAAGCATACCCGACTGATAATGCGACTACTCCTGGCGGCAATCGTTGTCGCCGGGATTGTTTTTTGGATTGTCAAGACTGACAAGCCGGAACCGGAGCGGTTTGTGGCTAATGCCTCGGACGGCAACACAACGCCTACGATGGCCACAACCGATGTGTCGACTCTGATCAGCGACTCGGGATACACCAAGTATCATGTCACGGCGCCGTTGTGGCAGATGTTCGAGGACGCCGAGGAGCCTTTCTGGCGTTTCCCGGACGGTATAGAACTTGAACAGTACGATACAGAGATGCGAACGCAGTCGACCGTGGTATGCGACAGCGCCGTTTATTTCTCCCGCAAGCGTCTGTGGAGGCTCGACGGCAATGTGGTGATGGTGAATACGCAGGCCGACAGCTTCCTTACCCAACAGCTTTTCTGGGATCAGCAGTCGCGAAAGATCTACAGCGATTCATTTATCCATATAGTGCGCACGGACCGTACGATAGAGGGCTATGGTTTCGAATCGGACCAGAGTATGCTCTCGTATACTGTCAACCGTCCTACCGCGATTCTTCCGGCGAACCGCCGTCCTGGCGAACGACGAGATTCTGTCGTGACGGACACTATAATTCCTGCTCCTGCTGTTACTCCGGTGTCCCAACCAGCGGCTGAGGCTACTCCGGCGCCGTCTACGCAGCAACGCCGGCCCCGCACCACACGGCGTCCCGGTGTGCGACCGGTGAAACCTGAGGGAAACGTCGATCTTCAGAAGGCTGAAAAGGCAACACTCGAACCTGCAAAAGAAAAAAAAGTAATATGGAAGTCTGGATTACAATTACAATCGTTTCTCTGATTTTCTCCGCTCTCTTTTCGGGTGTAGAGATGGCTTTTGTAACGTCCGACCGGGTTCGCGTTGAGCTTGATGTGAACCGCGGCGGAATACTGTCGCGCATCATAAACCGCTTCTATTCCAATTCCGACCTTTTCATATCCACTATCCTTGTAGGCAACAACGTGATGCTTGTCATCTACGGTATGGGAGCGGCAATGTTCATAGAGCCGCTTCTGATGGAGATAAGCACTAATGAATTCTTTATTCTGGTAGGCCAGACGCTTATTTCCACCCTTGTAATCCTGCTCATGGGCGAGTTCCTGCCCAAGACTGTATTCGGAATCAATCCGAACACGTCGCTGAAGGTAGCCGCAGTTCCGATATATCTCTTTTATATCATACTCTATCCGGTGTCGATTTTCACATCTTGGCTTTCGAGAATGCTTATGCGGCTTGTTGGCGTAAAGGAAACAAACAAACGCCTGCGTCTCATCTCTATCGGCGATCTGAACGATTATATAGAGGAGACTATCGACGATATGGAGGAAAAGAAGGTTGAGGTGGATAATGAGGTGAAAATATTCCAGAACGCTCTGGATTTCGCCTCGGCGCATGTCCGCGACTGTATGATTCCGCGCAACGAAATAGTGGCTGTGAATATTGATACGGTGACACGCGATGAGCTTACAGCACTGTTTACCTCCTCCGGGCGCTCCAAGATTATCGTATTCCGCGGTGATATCGACACAATTCTCGGCTATATACATGTGAGCGAGCTTTTCGATCCGTCGGTAGACTGGAAAGAACGCATAATGCCTGTTCTATACACTCCTGAGAATCTTCTGGCCAATGTGATGATGCGTCGTCTCCTCCAGCAGAAGCGCTCTATAGCTATAGTCATAGATGAATTCGGCGGTACGGCAGGTATGCTGACGCTTGAGGATCTGATGGAGGAAATCTGCGGAAATATCGAGGACGAACACGATAAATCGGCACTGATAGCACGCGAGACGGAACCGGGCATGTATGAATTCTCCGGCAGATGCGAGATAACGGAGATAAACGAACGCTTTGACCTGGATATACCCGAGGATGATGCCTATCAGACAATCGCAGGCTATATCCTCCACACTTTAGGTACGATTCCGGCTAATGGAGAATCTGTTATGGTTGGCCGTTTCCGGATGGAAATACTCCGCAAGTCGGCCAACCGACTCGAACTTATCCGCCTGACGATTCCTGCGGAGAAAAGCGAGGAATAAAAGATATTGAGACCTAAAGGCCTCAAGCATGAACAAAAAGGAGGGTGGGCGACACCAAGTATTATTTGGCCTGATTGAATGTGAAATGATCGAATATATCTCCGGCGGTGGGTGTTATCTTGACAGAGCGTTCGGTGCCGGATTCATTGGACGAGATTACGACGGTCATAACATTCTAACATTAAATACCGGAAATTCAAAAACATTGCATCACGGACATAAAATTTTTTTGAAGACTCTGTATTTTAGACAAAAGTCTTAAATCCAGCGGCATAGATAATACAAATGAAGCTATTATAAACAATACGGGAGGCAAAACCGCAGACCGGTTGCCTCCCGCAAAAAGTTTATGATTCTGAGGAATTATTTCTCGAGATCGGAAGAG
>CABRLF010000160.1 GCA_902471685.1 uncultured Porphyromonadaceae bacterium | reverse complement strand
ACAATGCTATCCGCATAAACGGCCTCGGAGCTCCGCGTGCCTTCTATACTCCGTTGCTGAGAGAAATTCATGTTCCTAACACCAGTTATGGAGAAGATTATGCACTCGGGCTGGCATTCTCCCGCCATTATCAGATCGGACGCGTCTACGACGTTGTATATTTCTGCCGTCGCTGGGAAGACAATTCCGATCATGCCATCGACATCAATAAGGCAAATGCCAATAACCTGTACAAGGACCGGATCCGTACTTGGGAGCTTGAGGCAAGATGCAGAATGAATAAAGAATAAACTGTGATGTCTGTCGAAGAACAAGTAAATTCGCTGATTGAAGCCCAGATCCGGGATTGGCCTCAGGCAAACCAGGGGTATGCGGCACTAAGGGCTGTTGAGGTTTCAGACATTCCTATGCCCGGTCTGGCAGTACGCGTTCAGTTCAATCCTGCCCGCATTGTATCTACCGGTGCAAAGGTAGACGCGGCTTCGCTAAAGGCACGGAAATGCTTCCTTTGTGAAGAAAACAGACCGGATGCTCAACAGGGAATTGTCTGGAACGGCCATTATACCGTTCTGGTCAATCCTTTCCCTATTTTCCCGCGGCATCTGACTATTCCCGACAACGCCCACACCCCGCAGCAGATAAAAGGCCGTACCGGCGATATGATGCGTCTCGCTCAGGACCTCGAAGGATATACAGTTTTCTATAACGGGCCCAAGTGCGGTGCCTCTGCTCCCGACCATATGCATTTTCAGGCTGGAAACTCGGATTTCCTACCTATCGAAACTGCAATCGAAGAAGGTGTCCTTGAGACTGTCTCGGAGAACAAATCCGCCACTCTCTATATCGCCGACGGACTTCCCCTTAACGTATTCGTCATCGACGCCGAGACTCCCGAAGACGGGGAGGCTATGTTCAATCGTCTTTACGAAGCCATGCCTGTCCGTCCCGATGAATCAGAACCGATGATGAACATTCTCTGCTACACCACCCCTGCCGGGATTCGCATGATTGTTATTCCACGCAAAAAGCACAGGCCCTCATTTTATGGAACTGAAGGCGAAGGCTGCATGCTTCTGAGTCCCGCTTCCGTAGACATGGGTGGAGTGTTTATCACTCCTCGTGCAGAAGATTTCCGGCGTATTGATTCTTCTGTTATCCGAAAGGTGTACGAAGAACTCTGCCTTTCTCGCGAAGAAATGGACGAAATAGCACAAAAAGTTATTGAATGAAACAGGAACCTCTGATACATGTCGGTATTCTGAGTGCGCCGGAAATCAAGGTAGCACTTTTGGATGAGTATTACTGTCCGCAGACGGGAAGAAGAATCTCCGGTCCGTTATCTTTCTCAGCATCCGGCGCCATGGTGTCTTTTGACGGAGATATATTTGAATCTGTTAGTCTCGAACCGATTGGCCCGAATGCTTCATTTGAGGTCTTCGACGTAACTATAGGAGTCAATTTCCACTGGCAGCGTCGGGAAAACCAGCGGTTTTCAGGAATTGTCAGGATTATCAACGAGAATGGCGCTGCCACACTAATCAATATTCTTCCTGTTGAAGACTATCTTTGCAGTGTGATAAGTTCGGAGATGAGTGCTACAGCCAGTCTTGAATTTCTGAAGGCGCATGCGATCATATCCCGAAGCTGGGTTCTTGCACAGACTGTCAAGTCCGGTTGTCAGGAGAAAAAGAGTCATCCGTCCTTTCAGATTACCGACGATGAAATCATCCGTTGGTACGATCGAGAAGATCACGTCAATTTCGATGTCTGTGCCGATGACCACTGTCAGCGCTATCAAGGCATTACCCGTCAGTCTACCCCTACGGTAAGGAATGCCGTAGAGGAAACACGAGGCATAGTCCTCACCGATGAAAAAGGGAAACTCGCCGATGCCCGATTCTCAAAATGCTGCGGTGGGGTGTTCGAGGAATTTGAGAACTGTTGGGAACCTGTTCACCACTCTTACCTTGCTTCTCGTCGTGATTCCGCGGATTCAGGGAATTATCCCGACCTCACGATCGAAGATAATGCACGTAAATGGATAATGTCACAGCCCGCAGCGTACTGCAATACTTCCGACAGACATATCCTCTCTCAGGTCCTGAACAACTATGATCAGGAAACCACACATTTCTACCGCTGGACTGTATCCTATACGCAGGATGAATTGTCTAAGCTCATATCTGAACGTTCAGGTATCGATTTCGGTCTTATAAGATCGCTCGATCCGGTCGAACGCGGTACGTCCGGCAGAATTGTACGTCTGCGCGTCTGCGGCACGAAAAGGACTATGATCATAGGCAAAGAACTTGAAATTCGCCGCATATTGTCTACGTCGCATCTATATTCTTCGGCGTTCGTCGCTGTTCCCGGAGCTGATGATTGCAGGGGTATACCCTCCTCATTCCGGTTATATGGCGCCGGATGGGGTCATGGCGTCGGACTCTGTCAGATCGGAGCTGCTGTGATGAGTACTGAAGGCTATAAACATGATGAAATACTGCGTCATTATTTCCCCGGCGCCGTTCTCACCTCACTTTATCAATAACACAACATGAAAAACACCGGCAAACGCAACCCATGGGCTTGGATTCCCACACTCTATTTCGCACAGGGTCTGCCCTATGTAGCAGTGATGACTATTTCGGTCATCATGTATAAACGCCTCGGAATATCCAATACAGATATAGCGCTTTATACCGGATGGCTCTACCTCCCGTGGGTCATCAAACCATTCTGGAGTCCCTTCGTGGATATTATCCGGACCAAACGATGGTGGACTCTCACTATGCAGTGGATCATTGCTTTCGCGCTTGCAGCTATAGCATTCGCCATTCCGGCTCCGTTCTTCTTCCAGCTCACTCTTGCCATATTCTGGCTTGTTGGTTTCACATCGGCCACACACGATATTGCAGCCGACGGCTTCTATATGCTCGCGCTCACCGAACATGAACAGTCGCTTTACGTCGGCATACGATCTACATTTTATCGAATAGCCACCGTTGCAGGGCAAGGTCTTCTGGTGATTATAGCCGGTCTGATCGAAACGAATTCAGGTCTGGCTCCTGTAGCCGTGACTGTCGATGCAGATCCTGCGGCAGAATGGAGCGCACCCGATCTTGATGCCATTTACTCGGCAGAACCCGATCTGGCAGGAGAAATGGAGTTTTTCACTCCTCAGGGAAACATCAATATGGCCGTAAATACGCCATCTGAGGTGACGGTAACTGTCAATGGAGTCGAGCAAACCATGCCTTTCAGCCGCTATGCAGCGCTGATGCGTGATTCCGTTAAACATATGAATGAACGCAATGGCTTTGTTGCCGCAGAGAATACAACAGCAAATGTTGCCAAAACAGTTACTGAAGAAGCCGCGCCTTCGGCATTCACAGCATGGGTCAAAGAGACATTCGGAGAAGAACGACAGCCATTTACCGCCCGCGACAACAATTTCGCCATTGTCGGCCTGCGACTCAATTCCAAACCGGCTCCGGACGAAGAAATCATTCTCAATGTGACTCATAAATCCGGTGATCAGAGTATCCGTCTGGAACAGAATAAACTGTCAACACGCTTTGTTTTCAATGAAAACAACTGGAACAAGCCTGCTTTCCTTTTCTATGAGGTCGATCACAAACTCACAACTCCGACTTCTGCTTCTTTTGAAGGAGCTTCCGGCAACATCCCTCTTGCATGGTCTGTGGTATTCGCTGTTTTATCTGCCTTTTTCTTAATCGTCGCCGCATATCACAGTTGGGCTCTTCCCCGCCCTGCATCCGACGGCCGCAATGATAACGGAACAACAGCCTCAAGTATAATCAGCGAGTTCTTCGAAACATTCAAATCTTTCTTCCGCAAACCGCAGGTATGGATTGCCATTGCATTCATGCTTCTCTACCGGCTTCCTGAAGCCCAGCTTGTCAAACTCATTAATCCGTTCCTTCTCGATCCGATCGATAAAGGCGGCCTCGGCCTTACAACAGGACAGGTTGGAATCGTATATGGCACTGTCGGCATCATCGGTCTCACTCTCGGAGGAATCATAGGCGGTATAGTAGCTGCAAAAGGCGGTCTCAAGAAATGGTTATGGCCTATGGCCTGGTCTATGTCGCTCACCTGCCTCACGTTCGTTTACCTCAGTTATGCCACCAATCACAGCCTGCTGGTAATAAATATTTGTGTCTTTATTGAACAGTTTGGCTATGGCTTCGGTTTTACGGCTTATATGCTATATCTTATCTACTTCTCGGAAGGGAAGCACAAAACAGCGCATTATGCCATCTGCACAGGCTTTATGGCTCTTGGCATGATGTTGCCAGGCATGGCGGCTGGTTGGCTGCAGGAAACTATCGGCTACCGCCATTTCTTCATCTGGACAATGATCTGCTGCGCTGCTACAATCGGTATATGCGCATTCCTCAAAATTGACCCGAATTTCGGTCGCAAAACTGAAAACAAATGAAAAAGACAATTATTCTCACGATGCTGGCCACGTTGGCTGTATCTCTTCACGCGCAGGTAAAACCCGGCGTGGAAGTTCTGCGCGACAGGAATTTTGAAGGACTGCAGGGCAAACGTGTCGGACTGATTACAAATCCGACAGGAGTGGACAACGATCTTAAATCGACAATAGATATCCTTTTCGAAGCTCCCGGAGTAAAACTCACCGGTCTCTACTCCCCCGAACATGGCGTCCGGGGAGATGTTCATGCCGGCGATAAGGTCGATGCGTCTGTCGACAAGGCAACCGGTGTGCCTATGTATTCCATCTATGGCAAGACTCTAAAACCAACTCCGGAAATGCTCAAGGATGTCGATGTCCTCATTTACGACATTCAGGACAACGGCTGTCGTTCTTTTACCTTCATTTCCACTATGGGAGCGGCGATGGAAGCTTGTGCCGAGCAGGGCAAGGAATTCATGGTGCTCGACAGACCTAACCCGATAGGTGGAGATAAGATAGAAGGAAATTTGGTGGAGGATTCCTGTTTTTCATTCGTGAGCAAATTCCCGATTCCCTATCTCTACGGCCTGACGCCCGGCGAACTCGCTCTCTATCTGAATGACAATGGTCTCATCGGCGATAAAAAAGTGAAGCTTACCGTCGTGCCGATGGAAGGATATACCCGCGATATGGATTTCCGCGCTACCGGAATGCCGTGGGTGCTCCCCTCGCCACATATCCCAACTCCTGAGACAGCACTCTACTATCCCATGTCCGGCATACTTGGTGAACTGTACGCCATTTCTATAGGCGTCGGATATACCGAACCGTTCAAGCTGTTCTGTGCCGAATGGATCGATGCTCCCGAACTTGCCAAACGCATGAATGGTCTTGGTCTGCCTGGAATGAAATTCCGTCCGATCTATATCAAACCGTTCTACAGCACCGGCAAAGGAGAGAATTTACAGGGCGTAGAGGCCTATGTGACCGACAAAAATGCTGCTCCCATCACTCTTGTTCAGTTCTATGTCATGCAGGAGCTTGCCGATATGTATACGGACAAGAAGCTCTTCGACATCGGTGATCAGAGCCGTATGAATATGTTCGATAAAGTTACCGGAAGCAAGGAAATCCGCCGCCGTTTCACTAAGCGGTATAGGGTTGAGGATATGATCGACTACTGGAACAAAGACGTCGAGTCTTTCCGCAACGCTTCGGCTCCTTATCATTTATATAAATAAGATCTGTACTAATGCTTTACTATCATGGATGCTGCTGAATCGAAATATAACGAGTTTCTCCACGGCATTGCTCTTAGAATCGACAAAGACCGTATATATACAGATTCCTTACGTTGTCTTGTATGGGGTACTGATGCCGGTTTTTACCGATTGCTCCCGCGCATTGTCATCCGGGCTAAAAATGAAGAAGAGGTTGCGCTCATTTTAAGAAACGCCTCACTATATAACCTGCCGGTCACCTTCCGCGCGGCTGGAACAAGCCTCTCCGGACAGGCTATTACTGATTCTATTCTTGTGGAATGTGGCACCTTCTGGAACAGCTATCGTATCATTGATGATGAAGCAAATGTCATTGCCCTTCAGCCGGGCATCCGTGGTGCACGGGTAGATGAGATTCTGAAACCATACGGCCGTCTGTTCTCTCCGGACCCCGCGTCCAAAAAGACGGCCATGGTAGGCGGCATTGTCGCTAACAATGCATCCGGCATGAAATGCGGAACCC
>CABRLF010000159.1 GCA_902471685.1 uncultured Porphyromonadaceae bacterium | reverse complement strand
CAAAGTTAGAACTTATACACGCAGGTTTCAATACGCTATCGCGGACGGTTGTACCCAGGACTTTTCAGGGGTCAATCTTATTTTGATGAAGGGGTCAATTTTTTCCCGCCGACAGGGGTCAATCTGCACCGACTTTTCCATCCGCAGTTGCCCATAGGCGTGATGCGGTCGTAAGGTGTCAGTGGATCGTCCACCGTCACCTTATGACGGCATATCGCCGCCAACAATAAAGACGGCCCAGCCTCTTGCCACTTAAGTCATGTATGTAATGGCATAGACATACCCCAACGGGTATAATCGGCGCTCCTTTGAAATAAATTATACCCCTTATGGTGCAATATCAATAATTTTCATTATCTTTGCACCCAAAAGGGTATATTTCGTATGACTCAATTGGCTAAATTCGTAAAAGAGATGCGCAAGCAGTTCGGACTTACGCAGGTTGACCTGTCTCAGAAATCAGGTGTCGGACTGCGCTTTGTCCGTGAACTTGAACAGGGCAAGCAGACACTGCGCCTTGACAAAGTAAATCAGGTGCTGGCACTTTTCGGCGCCGAAATGACTCCTGCAAAAATCTCTGAATCATGAAACAGGCAAAAGTATTTTTGAACAATATGCTTGCCGGGATTCTGACCGAAGACGATACGGGTTATGAATTCCGATATGATTCCGATTATCTTAAATCGGATGGTGCGGTCGCTATAAGTCTGACTATGCCGTTGACCGACAAACCGTATCATAGCAACGTGCTGTTTCCGTTCTTTGACGGGCTGATCCCCGAAGGTTGGCTACTCGACATTGCGGAACAAAGCTGGAAAATATCGGCCCGCGACAGATTTTCTCTGCTTCTTGCCTGTTGCAAGGACTGCATCGGCAACATCAGTGTCATACCCGTTGAAAGAAAGGAGGATGAGGATGTGTAAATGTCTTTATTGTTACAAGCCCTTGAAAGCCGGCGAGGTTGATTACCATAAAGCCTGCGCCCGTAAGATATTTGAATCGACGACCGTTCCGGCGTTGCCATACACCCGCGCGAATATAAAGGAACTTGCGCGGGAAATCATTACCGCAAGCACAACGGTGACAGGCGTTCAGGCAAAACTCTCGCTTGACATATCGCGCGGTCATGCCGGAGAGCCTCAGAGATTCACTATCGTGGGTCTGTGGGGACGGTTTATCCTCAAACCTCAGACCGACCGTTTCGCCAATCTGCCGGAGAACGAAGACCTGGCCATGCACATGGCCGAAGCAGCCGGAATAAAGACCGTGCCGCACTCTCTGATTCGGTTTGCCGACGGCGAGTTATGCTATATCACCCGCCGTGTGGATCGCTCGAAGAAGGGAGACAGGATAGCCATGGAAGATATGTGCCAACTTTCGGAACGGCTTACCGAGGATAAATACAAGGGTTCATACGAGCGCATATCAAAACTGATTCGTCAATATTCAGCGGCGCCACTGTTAGATGTTGTCAATTTCTGGGAAGTGGTCCTGTTCTCGTGGCTTACCGGGAATGCCGACATGCACCTGAAAAACTTCTCCCTATTCCGTCCGGCAAAAGATTATATGCTGACACCCGCATACGATCTTCTGTCAACAGCGCTCGCCATGCCTGAGGATGACGAAGAATTAGCGCTTACCCTCAACGGTAAAAAGAAACGGATAAAGCGCGAAGACTTCGAGAAGGCCATGAGCGACAGCGGCATGGATGAGAAAGCAATCGCAAATCTTTTCAATCGCTTCTCTAAAGCCATTCCCAAATGGCATGAACTGATAGGAATCTCTTTCCTACCCGATGATTTGCAGCAGACCTATCACGATAAAATTGATACAATGGCAAGGAGAATATCAATCGCAGAGTAAACAGTATGGAAATCAAGAAAGATAAGAAAGTAATCATCACGGGCAAGAAGGTCTGTCTGGTGGCCGGCATTCTGTCGGGATTCTGCGGATTATATTGGCTGGCGAAGGCATTATTTTACGACGAGACCAATCTCCCGGCAATACTGTCAAGCACGGCCATAGCACTTTACCTGACCCTTTACGCTCAAAAACGATAGAGATGAGCCATTACTGTTGGAAATGCGGGCAGTATCTCGCCAATGAAAAGTTTTCCGGCAAAGGTCATGCGCGGCATATCTGTAAAAAGTGTATGGCGGAGGAACGGGCGCATCGCCGCCAGATTCTGAAAGAGAAACGGGAACGGGGCGAGATACCTGAATTGAAACTGAAACCGGTGTCGTCGGAAATCGTCGAATATGTCGAGAGGGAGATAATTCCAAGATACGCCTCGTTTGACAAGGCGCATCAGGAAAGCCATGTCCGCATGGTAATCGAACAAAGCCTGAGACTGGCGGAACATACCCCTACAATGAACACCGACATGATATATGCGATTGCAGCATTCCATGACCTCGGACTGGTCAACGGCAGAGAGAACCATCACAAGGATTCCAGAAAGATTCTCGAAGCCGACGAATTTATCAAGACGCATTTCACCCGCAAGCAGATTGTGACAATGGGCCGCGCCGTCGAAGATCACCGCGCATCCAATCAGCATAAGCCGCGCAACGGATATGGCCTGCTGGTAGCCGAGGCTGACCGTTTCATCGACACCGAGACAATAATCCGCCGGACTATCCAGTATGGCCTCGCCAACTATCCACAACTCGACAGAGAAGGACACTACCGAAGGGCAGTCGAGCATCTCAACGAGAAATATGGCCCGAAGGGTTATCTGAAAGTATGGATACAGTGGAGCGACAACGCAAAGAATCTGAAAAAGCTCCATCAGATTATCTCCGACAAACCCCGGCTTGACGAGATATTCAACCGCATTTTCGATGAGGAAACTGCCCGCTGAAAGAGACTGATTATCGTTCAAAAATCAGGCTGCCCCGACGCCGACTTACACTTGTTTCAACCCATAGACCGGGCAAATAACATGGAGTGCCATGGCATCCTCCGGCGCATCTTCTTCACTTTCCACCGTAGAAAGTAAAGAAGGAGATGCGATCCATTGTAAAACCTTAATATACAGCAGTATTGCAGCATTGATGCAAGTCGATAGGCAACTTCTATCCGGCTTACTTTTGCCTCAGTTGAGTAGTCTTTATAGGTCTTCGGCGATTTTCAATTCGAGATACAAAATCCTCAGCTCAAAAATTTGCAGTTACTCGAAATCGTTTTCTCGTATTTTAATTGTCTATCTCACGGAAAATCACTATCTTTGCATTTATACAAGATGTACGAGAAAGAGGTCATTTCCTGAAGATGAAGCCGGCCGGGAGGCTCGAAATCCTCAAAAATCAGAAATGCACCGGATCTTTGTATTATAAAAGCTCAAGTAGCACGCTATCAATACTATAAGGATAGTGCATCGGGAAGACCAACATGCGCGGCGGTTACCGACGACTGTGCGAGACGATCCGCACGGAGATGAAGGCGGATCCGGAGAATGCGTCCAATGTATACGTGTTCATGAACCGCCGCTGTACCATCGTCAGGATGCTCCATTACGAGCGGGGCTTCTATGTGCTTTATGAAAAACGACCTTCATCAGGACGCTTCCGCAAGCCTGTGTTCGATTCAAAAACGGGCAGATACAAAATCAGCTACGCGGATCTCGTCTGTCTCACAGAGGGGCTTACACGCACTGAGATACACATGCCGGAAAGGTCTTCGGAGGACTTCCCCGAGTGACTTATTATATTGATATGCAATAAAATAAATGACATATTTGCTTGCGTATGTCATTTATTTTTTGTAATTTTGAAGTATGAAAGCAACCCGCAGGGACATAGAATTCTATCAGGAAAACATGGACCGTCTTCAGTCCGAGAAGGCTGCCGAGACGGCCCGTGCCAATGCTATGACCAACGAGTTGTCGCTTCTCCGCAGACAGCATGAGGAGGACGTGGAGAGGTTCAAGGAGCTGATGGCTGAAATCAGAAATCTCAGGGAGGACATTGCTTGCCGGAACAAGCGTGATCGGGAACGCGAAAAGATGATATCTTCGCTTACCTCGCGGATAGAGGAACTAGTGATGAAGCTGGCCGATGCACAGAATCAGACGGCCATGAACCGTTCCAAGCGGTTCGCCCGCACTTCGGAACAGGCGGCCCTTCTTAACAGACGCTGCCCTAAAGACAGAGAGCAGGACAAGGACGACTTTGACGGCAACCCGGGTGCAGGAGCGACAGTGGCGTCTGATACATCAGAGACGAAGCGTGATGGCAAGAGCCTGAGAAAGCCTCGCGGAAAATCACAATATACGGAACCGGATCCATGTGCCTGTCAGAAAGTAGTGTACCATGCCTTGGACGAATACTTCAGGCTTCCGGACGGAGCCAGAGTGATGATGCGTGACGGAAAGCCCGATGTCTCCAGATTCTATTATATCGAGACGCAGCCGGCGAAGGCGGTCTGTCACATATATGAGAGTGTTCGCTATATGACCGCCGACAACGAGACTTTCTCCAGTTCGCTGCCCGAAGAGGTGAAGGGAATGACCCCGGTGGCCGGCTGTCCGCTGACCGCCGAAGGGCTCGCCACCATCATAATGTACCGCTTCGGCCTTCATCTGCCGCAATATCGTGTCAAACAGGCCCTGCGTCAGATGGGACTTAATCTGGGCGCATCCGTACTTGACCGTTATTACAGGATGGCCGAGGACGAGCTCATGCTCAAGCTGGAGGGACTGCTTCACCGCGAGGTGCTCCAGACCCCGTATCTTATGATTGACGAGACATGTGTGCTTGTCGGCGTGTCCGACAGGGAGACAAAGGCCCGGGCATATATGAAACGGTACGTATGGGCCTTCTTCAACAAGGAGAAGAATCTGGTCGAATATGTCTATGAGGAAGGAAGCCGATCGCGAGAAGTGCTCCGCAGGTTCTTCAAGGTGGCCGAAAATCTTAACATTGCCGTCACCGCCGACGGATACTCTGCCTACAATCTGTTCGGCTCGGAAGAATATCCCGGCGTCCTGCGTTGCGGGTGTCTCACTCATGCGAGAAGGAATTATGTGGACAGTCTCGCAAGCTCCCATGATGCGTCTTTGGCCATGATCGAGGAAATCGAAGCCCTCTTTATGGCGGAGCGTGTCGCAGTGCTCTTCGGTGAGAAAGAGCGTCTCGCATGGCGTCAAAGGGAGGAGAAACCGATACTGGCAAGGATAAAGGCCCTTGCCGAAAGCTACAGGGCCGACGCCTCGCTTATGGCCGATTCCCTGCTGGCAAAAGCGGTGAACTACATGCTCAATCAATGGCCGACATATGAGAACATAATGAAATCCGGTCTTCCGGAGGTCTCGAACAATCTTTGCGAGCAACGCATGAAACCGCTTAAACTCTCGATGAAGAACTCGCAGAACATCGGAAGCGAGGATGCGGCCAAGGGCCATTGCTTCATACACTCTCTTCTCGAAAGCTGCAGAAGACTGGGGGTAAGCATCTATGATTACCTGGTCGCTTTGTTCCGACGGCTACCCCACACTCCCAAAGATCAACGACGGCAACTGCTGCCACACATCCTCGGACCGACTATCCCCAAACAGGAAATGATCCCGATCTTCAATAGATCCTGTCTCTGATAAAGGCCTTGAAAAGGCCTTGAAATATCGTCCTGCGGACAAAGGGACGTTTACAGCCGGAGCATAATTTCCGACTCGCCATTGCCGTTTACCTTAGAGGAAAGAGACCTTGTTATAGTAGCCATATTGAGAGAGGTTTTGATTACAGGTACAAAATTACGAAGATTTGTCCACGCGCCAAAATTTCTGTCCACGTTTTGTCTACATCCTATGCCACTACTTGCGCCGCGTTGACATGCGAGGTGCAACAACGAGCCTCAATACATATTTGCAACTCGCTGGTTATCAATGGACACGACAATAATTCCAATGAGAGTTGACAATCAAGCAGATTCAACGAGATTTAGATTTACAACTCCAAGCGGGACCATAAAAGCGGATCTCCTTTCGGTGATCCGCTTTTGCGTCCCAAAGTGATTGAGACTCAGAATTTATACTTCACATCGCCTTGTAATGGAGAATTTTCAGACTCTCCCTGCCATCACCTGTTCTCATACCACATATAAAATCAGTTATATATCCGGCGGCAAAATAGGATTTCGTGCAGCGATAATTATTTTATAGGGTGTTCAGTTTGATGTTCCAAAAAAACGTCATTCAAAACACCTGAAAAAT
>CABRLF010000158.1 GCA_902471685.1 uncultured Porphyromonadaceae bacterium | reverse complement strand
AACGACAAACCGCAACAAGTTCATACTCGGCCCGTCAGGTAGCGGCAAGTCATTCTTCACGAACCACTTAGTTCGCCAGTATTATGAACAGGGCGCCCATGTGCTGCTGATAGACACCGGCAATTCATACGAAGGTCTGTGCAACCTTATCCACAACCGTACTCACGGTGAGGACGGCATATATTACACATATACCGAGGAGAGTCCGATTTCCTTCAATCCATTCTACACTGACGATTCGGTCTTTGATGTCGAGAAGAAGGACAGCATCAAGACGCTGCTTCTCACGCTCTGGAAGTCGGAGGACGACCGGATAACGAAGACGGAATCGGGAGAGCTTGGCTCGGCTCTGTCAATGTTCATCGACCGGATGAAGAATGACCGCGACATCGTTCCATGCTTCAACTCGTTCTACGAGTTCATGCGCGACGAGTACCGCGAGGAAATGGCGAAACGCCCGATTCCGATACACCGTCAGGACTTCGACATAGACAATTTCCTGACTACTCTCCGGCAGTATTACCACGGAGGCCGCTTCGATTTCCTTCTCAACTCAAAGGAGAACATCGACCTTCTCAACAAGCGTTTTGTTGTCTTCGAGATTGATAATGTGAAGGATAACAAGGAATTGTTCCCGGTGGTGACGATAATCATCATGGAGGCTTTCATCAATAAGATGCGGCGCCTGAAGGGTATCCGGAAACTCCTTATATGCGAGGAGGCGTGGAAGGCTCTCTCCACCGCCAACATGGCCGAGTATATGCGCTATATGTATAAGACTGTCCGCAAATATTTCGGGGAGGCAGTGGTGGTTACACAGGAGGTTGACGACATCATATCGTCGCCGATTGTCAAGGAAACCATCATCAACAACTCCGACTGCAAGATTCTTCTGGATCAGCGCAAGTATATGAACCGCTTTGACCAGATCCAGTCGCTGTTAGGTCTGACCGACAAGGAGAAGGCGCAGATACTCAGCATCAATCTCGCCAACAATCCGAACCGGCTGTATAAGGAAGTCTGGATAGGACTCGGCGGAACACAGTCTGCGGTGTATGCCACGGAGGTGAGCCGGGAGGAATATTTCTGCTATACCACCGAGGAAACGGAGAAAATCAGGGTGCTGGATACGGCACGGAAACTTGGCGGCGACATTGAAGCCGCGATAAAGCAACTCGCAAATGAATGATGTATGACGGTTTTACGATTATTGCTTCTAATCATAACGGCTGTGATCGCCGTTGCCGCGCTCCTCCTGCGCGCGGCACTCTACATTCTCTCTTTGGGAGTGAGGTTAATCGGAGGATGCGCCTCCAGAATTTACTGACATAAAGAATCATTACAATGATAAGACTGAAAATTATAATTCCCGTGGTCGCGGTGCTGATGTTCCTCTGCGCCGGCAAAGCTCACGCGCAGTGGACGGTCATCGACCCCTCCAACATAGCGCAGAGCATCGTGAACAACTCCAAGTCGCTTGTCCACGAGTCGAAGACGGCGACGCACATGGTAAAGTCGTTTCAGGAGACGGTAAAGATTTATGAGCAGGGAAAGAAATATTACGATGCCCTGCGCTCTGTCAACAATCTTGTCCGCGATGCCCGCAAGGTGCAGCAGACAGTCCTGATGCTCGGCGACATAAGCGAGACCTATGTGACGAATTTCCGCAAGATGCTCTCTGACCCGAATTTCACAGCCTCGGAACTGTCGGCAATCGCATCCGGCTATACCCGCCTTCTCGAAGAAGCCAACGGCGTGTTGGGCGAACTGAAGAACGTGGTGAACATCACCACCATGTCGATGACCGACAAGGACAGGATGGATATTGTGGACAGGTGCTATAAGGAGATGAGCCGCTACCGTAACCTGACCTCTTATTTCACCAACAAGAATATCTCCGTGTCCTATCTGCGGGCAAAGAAGAAGGCTGATACTCAGCGTGTGATAAACCTTTACGGCAAGGGGGCCGAAAGATACTGGTGATTATGCTCTGCGCGATAGATTTCTCTAATCTCCATACGATTCTGCGCTCGCTCTATGACGAGATGATGCCTCTGTGTTCCGACATGGCGGGTGTCGCGCAGGGAATCGCCGGACTCGGCGCGCTGTTCTATGTCGCCTACCGGGTATGGCAGGCCCTCGCAAGGGCTGAACCGATTGATGTGTTCCCGCTGCTGCGCCCGTTTGCAATAGGATTCTGTATCATGTTCTTCCCGACCGTGGTGCTTGGCACGATAAACTCCGTGATGTCGCCTATCGTTCAGGGAACCGCCGGTATGCTGGAGGGTCAGACCCTCGATATGCAGAAATACCGTGAGGAGAAGGACAGGCTGGAATACGAGGCGATGATGCGCGATCCATCAACTGCGTATCTTGTCGATGACGCGGAGTTTGACCGCCAGATTGACGAACTGGGCGTGACGGAGGTAGGCACAGCCGCAGGTATGTATATAGAGCGCGGTATGTACAAAGTGAAGAAAGCCATTCAGAATTTCTTTCGTGAGCTTCTGGAGCTGCTCTTTCAGGCCGCCTCTCTGACTATCGACACCATAAGGACTTTCTTCCTGATAGTCCTCGCCATCCTCGGCCCGATAAGTTTTGCGATTTCGGTATGGGACGGCTTCCAGAACACCCTTGTCCAGTGGATATGCCGCTATATCCAGACCTACCTATGGCTGCCGGTGGCAGACCTGTTTTCGACGATTCTGGCGAAAATACAGGTGCTGATGTTGCAGAACGACATTTCGGAGCTGACGAACAACCCGAATGTCGATATTGACGGGAGCAACACCGCATATATCCTATTTATGATAATCGGAATCATCGGGTATTTCACAATCCCGACGGTTGCAGGATGGATCATTCAGGCCGGAGGCATGGGCAGCTATAACCGTGCGGTCAACAATACGGCTATGCAGGCCGGTTCCGCTGCCGGAAGTGTCGGCGGTGCGGTTGCCGGAAATGTGGCCGGTCGTGTCGGCAAACTATTGAAATAACATTCCAACACTGATTAAATGGAGTTCAAATCACTCAGGAACATAGAATCGTCTTTCCGCCAGATACGTCTGTTCGGGATAGTGTTCGTGGCGATGTGCGCGGTGGTGGTCTCGGTGGCTCTGATTGCGGCATTCAATTTCGCCGAGCGTCAGCGGGAGAAGATTTATGTCCTGGACAACGGCAGGAGCCTGATGCTGGCTCTGTCGCAGGACATGAGCCAGAACCGTCCCGCCGAGGCGCGGGAACATGTGCGTCGCTTCCATGAGCTGTTCTTCTCGCTCTCCCCGGACAAGTCGGCGATCGAGCATAACATCAACCGTGCGCTGATTCTATCGGACAAAAGCGCTTACAACTACTATTCGGATTATTCCGAGAAGGGTTACTACAACCGCATAATTTCGGGAAACATCAATCAGGTGTGTCAGGTTGACAGCGTGGTGTGCGATTTCAACAATTACCCCTATGTGGCCCGGACTTATGCCCGCCAGATGATTATCCGCCAGAGCAACGTGACCGAGAGAAGCCTCGTGACGGTGTGCCGCCTCACTAACTCGTCGCGCTCCGACGACAATCCCAACGGGTTTATCATCGAGAATTTCAATATCCTTGAGAACAAGGACATATCAACGGTAAAACGATAACCGATGAATAAATTTCATTCAATACGCTCCGCTATATATAATAAGGTGTGGGGCAGACCGAAATCGGCGCTGGGTGCGTATCTGCGCCGCAAGTGCGACAGCATCCCTGCAAAACGCAGGCTTACACTGATAACTGTCCTGCTTTCCCTGTTCATCATCACCGCTTTCTTCGTGTTCGGCAACGCCTGTTACCGCATAGGGCGCGGACAGGCCTTGATGGAGAGAATGGAGCCGGAACACATAGAGGGTCTGGAACTGCCCGGTTTCGACAACGGCGATACGCCGGATATAGGTCAATTAAAGATGTCCGCTTATGAACTTTCAGGAATTGAAAACGAGAATCAATGACTGGTTTGAATCAAAATCGGCTGCCGAGAGGCAGAAAATGAAGAAATACCTGCTTGTCATTCCCGGCGCGGCGATCATCTTCCTCGGCTCGATGTGGCTTATCTTCGGCTCGTATATGTCTGACGACAGTGCGGAAAAGGGAAAGGCCAACATGGAGCTGCCCGACGGGGACAGCGACAAGTTGCAGGGCAACAAGCTCAAAGCGCTTGCCGAGGCGGAGATGCAGAAGGAGAAAGCCCGACAGGACAGCATTTTGAGTGCCGCCTCCGTAAGACAGGATTCCGTACCGACGGATACAATGGCTGCTCCCGTACCCTCCCCGATTGAACAGTCGGCCCAAAAGTATCAGGAGGTACAGGCTTCGCTCGATGACTTTTTCGTGCCGGAAAACTCCGATGCTGTCCGCATGGCGGAAATGCTGGAACGGATTGACGAGCTGGAGGCGCAGAACGCTATGGCGGCGCAACAGGCACAGCAGCCGGACCAGATGGAGCTTCTTGAACGCTCTTATCAGCTTGCGGCGCAATATATGGGCAACGGCAATGCCGTGAATCCCGCTCCGGCGCAGACGGTGGAGGAAAAGGACAAAAGGAATGTCCAGCCGGTCGCGCAGGTAAAGAGGAATGTCGTATCGACGCTTTCATCCTCTGCCGTCGGACGCGGTTTCAATACCTCGGTAGGGGCAAAGGCAACAAGTCCGAAGAACACAATTGCCGCTGTCGTGGCAGGGAACCAGAGCGTTACCGACGGGCAGACTGTCAGGCTCCGGATTGTGGAACCGATGTGGATAGGAAGCCGCCTTGTTCCACGCAACACAACAGTTGTCGGTGCCGCGAGATTGCAGGGCGAGAGGCTTGAAATTGCTGTGTCCTCGGTGGAGTGCGAAGGCTCCGTGTATGAGGTGGAGCTGACGGTGTATGATACCGACGGACAGGAGGGAATCAATATCCCCAATTCTATGGAGTCGGACGCTCTGCACGAGATCGGCGCCAACATGGGGTCAACGATGGGCAGTTCGATAAATATCTCCACCGATGCCGGTGCGCAGATTGCCTCCGATGTGGGGCGCGGACTTATCAACGGTGTCAGCCAGTATCTGACAAAGAAGATGCGGACCGTGAAAGTCCACCTGAAATCCGGATACCGGGTAATGCTTCATCAGCCTGAAGATGTGTAACCAAAACAGAAAACTATTATGAATTTCAAGACTATAATTCTTTTCCTTGCCGCCGTTATAGGCATGGCTTCCTCGGCGTTTGCCAAGACCAAAGCGGTCAAAAACACCGATAACGATGTGTCGTCTGACACTGAGCAGGTGGCAGAACACGACATCAACGTGTACGGTTCCGGCTACACCGACGGAGACAAGTTCGAGGGTCTGACGCGCAAGGTCGGTTTTGACCGCATGATTCCCCCTCACGCTCTGGAAGTGGCGTTCAACAAGACTACCCATGTCATTTTCCCGTCGGAAATCGTGTATGTAGATTTGGGCGACGAGAATCTTGTGGCAGGGCTGGCCGACGGCGCGAAAAACGTGTTGCGTGTGAAGTCGGCTGTCAAGTCGTTCAAGTCCGAGACTAATCTCACGGTTATTACCGATGACGGATGTTTCTTCACCTTTAACGTGAAATTCGCAAAGGAGCCGCTTTTGCTCAATATAGAGATGACCGACTTTATCCACGACGGGGAGGCGGTCAACCGTCCAAACAACGCGCAGGAGATATTCTTGGAGCGTCTGGGTCAGGAGTCGCCGATGCTTGTAAAGCTGATTATGAAGTCAATATACAAGCAGGACAAGCGCGAAATCAAGCATATAGGCTCCAAGCGTTTCGGTGTGCAGTTCATTCTGAAAAGCATATATACCAACAACGGCCTTCTCTACTTCCACACAGAACTGAAGAATACATCGAATATCGCTTTCGATATTGATTACATCTCGTTCAAGATAGTCGATAAGAAGGTTGTCAAACGAACCGCCATGCAGGAGCAGGTGCTGGAGCCGCTACGTGCCCAGAACTATGTGACGGTGGTCAGCGGCAAGAAATCGGAGAGAACGGTGTTTGCCCTTGAGAAATTCACTATCCCCGACGACAAGCAGCTTGTCATCGAGGTCGCGGAGAAGGAAGGGGGCCGCAATCAGTCTTTCGTGGTCGAGAACGGCGATATTGTCCGCGCAAATGTAATTGACGAGCTTTCAATTCAGTAAACATCAGCTTATGAAGAAGATTCTTATAATCTTCGCTGCCATGCTCACCCTCTTCGGAGGGCGGGCAATGGCCC
>CABRLF010000157.1 GCA_902471685.1 uncultured Porphyromonadaceae bacterium | reverse complement strand
TGATCGTAAGATTTAAGTTTGATACGGATGATGGGGTTCATATATTATTATGTATTTTATTTTTATTTGAGAAGGTCGACGCGACCCTGGCATTCGGTGAGTACTTCCTTGGCGATGGAGTTCGATACTTCAGCGTAGTGCGAGAAGGTCATTGTGGAGGTAGCGCGGCCGGAAGTGATGGTACGGAGTGCGGTCACATAGCCGAACATTTCTGCAAGAGGAGCCTTTGCCTTCACGACGCGGGCACCGGAGCGGCTGGTTTCCATGCCTTCTACCTGACCGCGACGCTTGTTGAGGTCGGAGATCACATCACCCATCGATTCCTCGGGAGTAACGACTTCAATCTTCATGATAGGCTCCAGGAGAACGGGACCTGCCTTTTCGCATGCCTTCTTGAAGGCCTGGATTGCGCAGAGCTCGAACGAGAGCTGATCGGAGTCAACCGGGTGGAACGAACCGTCGATTACGGTAACTTTAAGATGCTCTACGGGGAAGCCGGCAAGAACACCGTTCTTCATTGCGGTGGTGAAGCCCTTCTGAATCGAAGGAATGAATTCCTTAGGAATGTTACCGCCCTTGACTTCGTCAACGAATTGGAGGTTGCCTTCGAAGTTTTCATCAACGGGTTCAACGCGAACGATGATATCGGCGAACTTACCACGGCCACCGGTCTGCTTCTTGAAGACTTCGCGAAGTTCGACGGGACGGGTGATTGCTTCCTTGTAGGTAACCTGGGGACGGCCCTGGTTGCACTCTACCTTGAATTCGCGGCGGAGACGGTCGATAATGATATCGAGGTGAAGCTCACCCATACCGGAGATAACGGTCTGGCCGGTTTCTTCGTTTGTCTGAACGCGGAAGGTAGGATCTTCTTCAGCGAGCTTCTGGAGACCGACGCCGAGCTTGTCGAGGTCTTTCTGGGTCTTAGGCTCTACTGCGATACCGATAACGGGATCGGGGAATTCCATAGCTTCGAGAACGATGGGAGCCTCCTCGGCGCAGAGAGTGTCGCCGGTGCGGATATCCTTGAAGCCTACGCCTGCGCCGATATCGCCGCAGCCGATTTTCTCCATCGGGTTCTGCTTGTTGGAGTGCATCTGGAAAAGGCGCGATACTCGTTCTTTCTTACCCGAGCGTACGTTGAGAACGTAGCTGCCGGCAACCATGTCGCCGGAATAAACGCGGAAGAAGGTAAGACGGCCTACATAGGGGTCGGTAGCGATCTTGAATGCGAGAGCGCAGAGGGGAGCGTCGCTCGACGGCTTGCGGGTCTCAACCTGACTGGGATCATCCACGCTGTGGCCTTCGATATCGCCTGCATCGAGCGGGCTGGGAAGATAAGCGCAGACAGAGTCGAGGAGGCACTGCACGCCTTTGTTCTTGAACGAAGAACCGCAGATCATCGGGACGAGCTCCATTGCGAGGGTAGCCTTGCGGAGAGCACGCTTGATTTCGTCTACAGTGATAGTTGAGGGATCGTCGAAATACTTGGCCATGAGGTCATCGTCGTATTCGGCGATTTTCTCGAGCATCTTGTCGCGCCATGATTCGGCTTCCTCAACGAGGTTGGCGGGGATTTCGTCGACTTCGTAGTCGGCGCCCATGGTCTCGTCGTGCCAGAAGATAGCCTTCATCTGGATGAGGTCGACAACACCCTTGAAAGTCTCTTCAGCACCGATAGGGATCTGAATGGGACAGGGATTTGCGCCGAGGACATCCTGAAGCTGGCGAACTACTTCGAAGAAGTTCGCGCCGGAACGGTCCATCTTGTTTACATAGCCGATACGGGGTACGTTATATTTGTCAGCCTGACGCCATACGGTCTCGGACTGGGGTTCAACGCCGCCTACTGCGCAGAAGGTTGCCACAGCGCCGTCGAGGACGCGGAGCGAACGTTCCACTTCGACGGTGAAATCGACGTGTCCCGGAGTATCGATCAGGTTGATTTTGTATTTCTCGTCGTTGTACTTCCAGAAAGCGGTAGTTGCGGCGGAAGTAATTGTGATACCGCGCTCCTGCTCCTGAGCCATCCAGTCCATGGTTGCGGCACCGTCGTGTACCTCACCGATTTTGTGGGTCAGGCCGGTGTAGAAAAGGATACGCTCGGATGTAGTGGTCTTGCCGGCATCGATGTGGGCCATGATGCCGATATTGCGGGTATATTTAAGAAGTTCGTCTTGGGTTGCCATTTTACAGTCGTAAAGAATATATATTCAATAGAAAAATGGTTAGAAGCGGAAGTGAGCGAATGCGCGGTTGGCTTCGGCCATCTTGTGCATATCTTCCTTGCGCTTGAATGCGCCGCCCTGATTGTTGAATGCGTCAACGATTTCAGCAGCGAGCTTGTCGGCCATAGTCTTGCCGCCGCGCTTGCGGGCATAGGAGATAAGGTTTTTCATTGAAATAGATTCCTTGCGGTCGGCACGGATTTCAGTGGGGACCTGGAAGGTGGCGCCACCAACACGGCGGCTCTTCACCTCTACCTGGGGTGTTACGTTCTCGAGGGCTTTCTTCCAGATGTCGAGAGCGCTGAGCTCCTCGTTGGGAAGTTTGGTCTTCACGGTTTCGAGGGCGTTGTAGAAAATCGAGAAGGCGGTATTTTTCTTACCGTCGTACATGAGGTGGTTGACAAATTTGGTCACACGCACGTCATCGAAAACGGGATCGGGGAGAATTACCCGTTTCTTAGGTTTGGACTTTCTCATTTGGGAGTGTCGTTGTTTTGTTTTTGATTGCTTGGTTGCTTGCTTCGTTATTCTTCAGCGGCGGCCTCTGCCTGACGCTTACTCAACCAAAAAAGGTAGCTGCAAGAAATGCAAAAACGAGTTTGAAAAAATTTGTTTTACTCGGGTGCTATAAGACTGCTTCACCCGCCGGGCGCCTCACAGGAGAGGCAGCGTGCGGCGAATTACTTCTTGGCAGCACCGGCCTTGGGACGCTTGGCTCCGTATTTGGAGCGGCGCTGGGTACGATCCTTGACACCTGCGGTATCGAGAGTGCCACGGACGATGTGATAACGCACACCGGGAAGGTCCTTTACACGACCGCCGCGTACGAGCACGATTGAGTGTTCCTGCAGGTTGTGACCTTCGCCGGGAATGTAGGAGTTGACTTCCTTACCGTTGGTGAGGCGCACACGGGCAACTTTACGCATTGCCGAGTTAGGCTTCTTGGGGGTTGTGGTGTACACACGCACACACACGCCGCGACGCTGGGGGCAGGAGTCGAGCGCAGGGCTCTTGCTCTTGTCTTCCAATGCCACGCGTCCTTTTCGTACTAATTGCTGAATAGTAGGCATCTTAGTTTCTTTCTTGTTTACTTAAAATATCTTAGTGTTCGTTTTCTCGTTTTTGACGTCGAACCGGCTTTCACCGATGCACACCCACAAGACACTCACCGAACTGACTGTCAGTCAGTTAACGGCAAAGTGCTGCGTGAGCGCTCTGTTCAACGCCGCAAAGTTAGTAATTATTCCGCTAATAACCAAACATTTTCACAAATTTATGGAATATTTTTTTGCCGCATACATATTTCTTTGCCACGTCAATGGGAATAGCTATCTTTGCTCGAACTAAAAAAGACAAATGATGGGAGTCCGTATTCAGTTTTCTCAATCGTACCATTGGCTAAATTCCTGGGTTTTAGCCAATGTAATCCAACTGGCGACTCAGGATTTCTGCGATCGGTTTATCGATTGCCGCATGGATCCGGGACGCCGGCTCTACGACCAGATGGTGATGGCTGCGAGATGCGGAGTGGCGAATATTGCCGAAGGCTCCGCACGACATTCGACATCGGTTGAGACTGAAATGCGGCTTCTTGACGTGTCAAGAGCCAGCTTCGACGAGCTTCAGGGCGACTTATTCAATTTCCTGCTTCGCAAAAAGGCAGATGTATGGGCAATCGGCAATCCTGACCGCGAATCAATCTGGCAACAGAGGCTCGACGAGCCACGGTATTCCAACAGCTATCTGCACGATGCCGCAACACATATACTCGCACAGAAAGCCAAGTTTGACCGATTGTTGGAAAACGACAATCCGGAAATAGTCGCTAATGCCTTGCTAGTCCTATGCCTGAGAGAAAACAAGATGCTTCAAGCACAGATTCAATGTCAACTTGAGAACTTCCGGCAGACTGGCGGTTTCACAGAAAACATGACTGCCGAGAGGCTTGAAGCTCGTAAGGCTCAAGCTTCAACAAACGGTGCTCCTGCATGCCCTAAATGCGGAAAGCCCATGCTGAGACGGATGCAGAAGAAAGGGCAGAATCAGGGCCGTGAATTCTGGGGGTGCAGCGATTACCCGAGCTGCAACGGCATTTTGCCGCTTAGCTAAATAATCCCGGTTAATCTTGCTTTTAACTCGATTAATCGGGATTTATCAAACTCAATCGGGCTTACTCCCGATTATTTTTCAATTCGGCTTCGCAGCCACCTGACGCGACGGATATGCGAGGTAGCGGTTGAAAAGGACGCCGCCTATGATCAGGACAAGACCGAGGAATGATGTCAGGGCGATAGTCTCTCCGACCACGATCGAAATGATAAACAGCGACATGAAGGGAGCAATGTAGCACATCTGATTCACCAGCGCCACATTTGTGGTTGTCCTCAGGGCATAGCTGAAGAACAGGAACGGAATACCCATCTCGAACGCGCCGACATATACGCTGGCCCATAATCCAGGCACAGAACTGAAATTACAGGGCACGAATGCCGTGCCGACAATGAGATAGGTAGCACCGAAAAGGAACGATAAGAAAAGTTTGACGCTTTCGTCAAGGTCAGTCACAAGCTTCTCGTCCAGAATCCAGTAGAAAGCCCATATCAGCGCGCTCCCGAGAGCGTAGACAATTCCGAGCACGGAGAGCCCCCCCGTCGAGAGACCCGAGCCTTGCGCGATGACAGCTACCCCGGCAAGCGATATGGCCATGCCTATGAAAAGACGCGGCTTCACCGGTCGGCGCATCACAAGCGCCATGAGAAGGACAAGGAAAATAGGCCATGTATAGTTCACTGGCTGGGCCACCTGCGCCGGAAGTCTGTCGTAGGCGGCAAACATCATCAGATAGTATGACGTCGGATTGATCAGGCCGAGAAGCATAATCGACAGCCAGCCCTTCGGCGTGATATTCCGGACGGAATTCCACTTGCGCTGCACAGTGACGGTAATGCCGAATATCATAGCCGCGACGCATGCCGCGACAGTCACCATTTCATAATTCGTGAAATATCGGAGAGATATCTTGAAGGCCGAGGCCACGGTCGACCAGCTAAGGACAGCCACAGAGGCCGCCGCTATGGCTTTGGATTGTGTGGTCATATTTTATTAGCGGAGAGCTTCTACTTCGTCGGTTGTGAGAGGTATCTTTTTGCCCAGACGGCGTGCGCCGTCGGCAGTGATGAGGTAGTCCTCCTCATTGCGGATACCCCCGAAATCGCGCCACTTGTTCAGTTCGGCATAGTCTATAAAGTCGGCGAACCGCTTTTCGGCGCCCCAGTAGTCGATCAGCTCGGGAATGAAGTAGACTCCCGGCTCGATAGTCAGGACGAATCCGGGTTCCAGCGGACGACCAAGACGCAAAGACTTACGGCCGAACTGCGTACTCTTGGGCTTTCCGTCATATCCCACATATACCTCGCCGAGGTTCTCCATATCGTGAACGTCGAGTCCCATCATATGGCCGAGGCCGCAGGGGAAGAACATTGCGTGTGCGCCGGCAGCCACAGCCTCGGCGGGATCGCCCTTCATAATTCCCAGACCCTTCAAAGCGTCGCAGATAACCCGTGCCGAGTGCTCATAGACATCCACGAACGGGACGCCGGGACGCAGATCGGACACAGCGGCAAGATGTGCGGCAACCTGAATGTCATAGATCAGTTTCTGTCGGTCGGAGAAATGCTTTCCGGCGCAGATTGTCGACGACATATCGCCGGCATACCCCATGGCAGTCTCGGCTCCGGCATCCACAAGGAGCATATCGCCTTCGTGGATGATGTTCGAGTGACAGTGGTTATGGAGCGTCTGACCGTTGATTGTGGCGATTGTCGGGAAAGAAAGTGCACATCCGGCAGCCTGAGCGACAGCCTCGAGTGCGGCCGACACCTCACATTCGCGCATACCGGGACGCATCACGCGCATGGCGGTGGTATGCATGTCGGCAGTGACATTGCATGCCCGTTCTATCTCTTCGATTTCTTCGGGTTGCTTGTGGTTGCGGAGATCGACGATAGCGCGGATCATATCCACCGACGGCGCCTCGGCATCCACGC
>CABRLF010000156.1 GCA_902471685.1 uncultured Porphyromonadaceae bacterium | reverse complement strand
ATAAGGGCAATAAGGATTGAAAGAATTCTGGTTCTCATTATCGTTCGTATTGAGGCATATCATTGAAACTGAGGATGGTCTCAGGAACCGGCATGATGTAGCGGGGATCGTTTGCAGGCAGCTCCCACGAACCTTCCGAACCGGCATTGTGGCGGATTGTATGGGCAAACCAGCTCTCGCGGTTGAGACGCTTGAGGTCGATCAGACGGGTGAGTCCGACAAACGCGAATTCCTTGCGGCGCTCGTCGATGACCATGCTCAGAACCTCTTCTTTGGAATAAGAGGTCGGCAGAGCGATATTGTTGCTTATGCGGTTGTCGCGCAGGCGGTTGAGATAATCGATTGCCTTGTTCTTGTCGCCGATGCGGGCCTCACACTCGGCTGCGATGAGGTAGACCTCAGGAGTGGAGAAGCCGATATTCATCTCGATATAGGGAGCGAAGATGGTATAACCTGTGAAGATGTCGGGCGAACCGCCGGTGGTGTAAGGATTGAATTCGTCGGTAGCGAAGAAGAGCTCCTTACGCATGTCCTTGCTGCCCGCGGGAAGATTGCGCTCAAATGTGGCGAGAAGGCTTTCGCTGGCAGCTACCTGCTTGAAGAGGTAAGATGTGTTGTTAAGCAGGCGTGTATATACATTCTCAATATTATCGTGTTCGTCGGGGAACTCCTCACCGGAATCGTCGGCCTTCACCAGACGGCCCCACTGACCCTGAGTGGCCTTATAGAGGTTATAGTCCAGAAGCGCATCGTTCTGCCTCAGCGAGGCGTTCGCATTTTCGAGAGCCTTTGCATAGTCGCCCATATATAGATACATGCGGGCAAGGAATGCATAGCCTACCGACTGGCAGGGGTCGAAGGATGTGGCAGTGCGGTCGGCAAGATAAGGAAGAGCCTCGTCGAGGTCGGACTTGATCCGGGCATATACTTCGGCAACCGAAGCACGGGCATATTTCTCGCCTGTAATTCCTTCGCTGAGAACGATAGGCACTCCGAAATCGGTATCGGCCGTAGCCGCATCGTAGTGATTGCCATATACATTCACCAGGTTGAGGTATTCGAAAGCACGGCCCACCAGAGCCTCGCCGTATACCTGATCGCGTTCTTTCTGCGTACCGCCTTCGGCTGTGCGGACATTGTTGATCACGGCATTGTATGTGAAGATATTGGAGTAGCATCCGTCCCAGATATCATCACTGTTGCCGGGCGTCAGTACCTGACCGTGCTCGAACGAATAGAGGTTGCGGGTCTGCTCCGACTGGTTCATGTACTCGAATGCACTGATCTTGGGCACAGTTCCGGTGGCGACAAACATTACGTCGTCGGTGATATACGAGGGATAGACGTCCAGATCGCGGTAGAGACCCTGGCCGTTCATGAGCTGTTCGTAATCGGAGTATTTTGAGGGGATTGTGAATCCCTTCGGCTGGATGTCGAGCCAGTTGTCGCAGGAGACGGATGCGAGCATCAGAGCCGAGCAGGCAGCGGATATGATTATTCTGTTGTATTTCATTGTTTCAAGAAAATTAGCGGATTAGAAATTAGCCTGCAGACCGATGGTATAGGTAGCGGGGATATGCGAGCCGCGCGAAGGCGACAGGGATGTTCCGGACCATACTTCAGGATCAAGATTACGCTTGTTGGCAGCCCAGTACCACAGATTCTGTATCTGGAGATCGATGCGGAGATTCTGAAGGAAAGCCTTGCTTATCCACTTCTTGGGGAAAGTATAGCCGATTATCACGTTGCGGAGTTTGATATAGTCGCCCTTCTCGATATGCTTGTCGGCAGCCGACCAGAGATACTCTGCATTGGAATTCGACGAGCGGTAGAGGAAGCGGGGAGCCATATCGGGATCGTTCTCGTCGCCGGGATTCTGCCAGAAATGCATGCGGTCGCGGTCAACGACGGAAGCATAATTGAGGGTTGCCATGCGGTTCCACACATAGCCGGCCGCTACGTCACGGAGTTTGTGGCCGCCATAGAACACGAACATAAATTCGAGGTCGAAGCCCTTATAGCTCAGGCGGTTGGTAAGAGCCGCGTTATACGGAGGAGTAGCCGTACCGGAGTAAACGAGATCATCGGCAGTAAGATCACGATAACTGTCGGTGATTGTTCCGTCGGCTTTGTATGCTGTAGGATATCCCTCGCTGTTGAGGCCGGCATAACGGATTGTGTAGAACGAATTCATAGGATGTCCTTCGCGGTTCTGCATGCTGTAGAAGTAGTCGATAGCCGATGTACCGGAATTCTCGATTTTGGTAAGCTTGTTCTTATTGTAGGAGAACACGAAGTTCGAGGCCCATGTGAAGTCGCGGTTGGCGATGTTAATACTGTTGATCGACAGTTCAATACCTCGGTTGTACATCGAGCCGTAGTTGAGCTGCAGCGAGCTCCATCCGGAAGTGGCGTCGGTAAGGCGGTTGCCGAGAAGGTCATCGGTATTCTTGGAGTAGTACTCGATGCTACCGTTCAGGCGATTGTTGAGCAGGCTGAAGTCCACGCCAAGGTTCAGCACCTTAGTCTTCTCCCATCGGAGCGCGGGGTTCGGCGGGGTGGTGATCGACATGTAGAAGTCGTTGGTGTAGCTGTTGGGACGCGACGAAGTCCTGGCGATCATATACGGGCCGCTGTTGCGGGCGACGTTACCGTTGATACCGTAAGTGGCTCGGACCGACAGGCGGTCGATCCAGTTCCAGCCACGCAGTGCGTGATACTGAAGGCCGACAGACCAGAGAGGACGGTTCTGCCATTTTGGATCGGTGCCGAAGAGGTTCGATTTGTCAAGACGGATAGAACCTGTCGCTGTGATGAGGCGGTCATATGTGTAGGAAGCGTTACCGTAGAACGACACGTACCTGTTTTCCGAAGAAGTGAAGCTGTCGTACGGGCCGCTGTAATAATAGCTGCCTGAAGTGGACTGGGTACCGCGTACGGCCTGACCGAGGTTCAGCTCATTGATGCTCTTGAATGCAAGAGTCTGGTCGTCGTAGCCCCATTTGTTGACGGTTGTTCCGTCCGATGTCACTTTGCGGCGCTCTGCACCGGCGATGGCCTGCACGTCGTGGATCGAAGCGAATGTGCGGTTGAAGTTGATCTGCGCACGGGCTGTATACGAATGGCTCTTTCCCCATGTCTCGTTCAGCTGGCCGCCCTTCGGGATGTGGTATGTGAAGCTTCCGTCTTTTTCGATGACGGTGGCGTTGTTTATGGTCGTCTTGACGCTCAGTGCGTTTTCGGAGTTATACTGCTTTGTGTAGTTGTTGGTGTTTTCGCTCTGATACATCAGGTCGAGGCTCAGGCCTTCGAGAATGGTGAAGTGGAGATTGAGGTTGACATTCTGATAGCGGCTTGTGTTCTTGTAGTGCTTCTTGTCTGTTTCAAGAACAGGATAGTAGCTTTCGTCGAGACATCCGGCAGCGATAAGACGATCGATCTCACGCTGGTTCTTGCCGGAATACCACTGTGCGGGAGTGCCGTCCTCGTTGTAGAGCATCTTGTAGGGAGCGCCGCCGTTGAGGTAGCCGTAATATGAAAAACCATTGTCATAGTCGGCATTGGTGTTGCTCTGAATAATACCGAGATTAACGCGGAACCACTTGAAGAAATCGAATGTGTTCTTGAGGTTGAAGCCGAAGCGGTCGTTCGACTGAATCTTCTCGTAAGGATAATTCTTCAGATAGTTGGCCGAAATAGCGTAGCGGTAGATGCCGGAACCGCCGCTGAAAGAGAGGTTATGCTGCTGGACAAGCGAAGCATTGCGCACATGCTCTTTCACCTGGCTACGGTTGTCGAGGCTGCGGTAATAGTTGAGTTTCTGTTCTTTCTCGGCATCGGTGATATAGCCGTTCTCGTGATCGTAAAGGACGGTATATACTTCGTTGTAGGGAGTATTGGCGGTCTTGGAGTTCCATGCCGAGTGAGGATACTGGAAGAGCGTCTCCTGAAGATCGACGAGCTCGGACCCGGAGGTGAGATTCATATAGTCGCGGTCGGGAAGCGGAGTAATCTTGAGGCTGCCGTTGTAGCTCACTTTCGTGCGGCCTGCCTGACCAGAACGGGTGGTGATGACGATAACGCCGTTTGCGGAGCGCGCACCGTAGATCGAGGCTGCGGAGGCATCCTTGAGTACGGTTACATTTTCGATTTCCGAGGGGTTGATAGCTGCTATCGAACCTTCATAGGGAATTCCGTCGACAACATAAAGCGGTGTGCGTGTGCCATTGAGCGTCGAGACACCACGGATAGAATTGGCGCGGGTATTCATACCGGCAACCATGCCTTCCATACGGTCGAGGATGCTTGTCTGGAGCTTGCCCTGAAGTTTTTCGGGAGTAACGACCGAGAAAGAACCGGCGGAACGTTCCTTGGAAATCGTCTGATAACCGGTCACAATCACATCATCCATCATTGTGGACGAAGGCACCATCTCGAAGCGGAGATTATTGAAGTTCTTCTGATTGACAGCCATCGTCTCGGAATTCATGCCTATGAACGACACTGTCACAACAGGATTGACTACCGATACCTTGCTGAAGGTAAAATGACCGTCGATATCGGTGACTGTCGCATAATTCGTTCCTTCTATCACTACAGAAACACCGGGCATCGGCTGACCTTCCTCGCGGTCATAGACCACGCCGGAAATATTGCCCTTGATTACATCGGTTGCCGCGGGACGGCTGAGAATCACAGTCTTGTCGACTACCTTGTAGGCAAGGTGCATCTGTCCGTTGATGACGCGGTTGAGGAGTTGGTCGAGGGTAAGATTCGAGTAAGCACCCGAGATCTGTTGCGGAACATCGGCAAGGATGCCCTTCTGATACATGAATTCGAGACCTGTTTCCTGTTTCAGCGAGTTGATAACTGATTCAGGTCCGGTCTTGTCGAACGTCGCACTGTACGTTCGCGCCGATGCTCCTGCCGGGACAAGCAGCATCAGGAACAGGATAATGACAGACAGTACTTTTTTCATTGTGTAAATGATTGATAGTTGATATTGTGGGATTGTTTATTCGGATTTTTGGAGGGTCACCAGAATCTTTCCTTCTTTCATGAGGAATTTCAGTCCGCCGCTCATCTCGATTATCGAGCAGGCAGTCGCGAAATCGGCATATCGCGGAATACTGCCCTTGAATATTATATTCCCCACTTCGGGAGAGGTGAATTCATACTCAAAATTATACCATCGGCTCAGGTCGCGCATGATAGCTGAGAGCGGCTGTTCCTCGAACACGAATCGCTTGTTGCGCCAGCTGGTGACGGCAGTAGCGTTCACTTTCCGCAGATCGAGTTCCAGCTTGTCGCGGTCGAGCCGCGCCTGAAGACCGGGCGAAAGCATCACTTCTCCGCCGGGATAATCGCGTCGGCTGATCGATATGGAACCCCGTGCAAGAGTGGTATAGACAAAGGGATCATCATCGTAGACACGCACATTGAACTCCGTGCCGTAGACCTTGATGGTCTGCTCGCGTGTATCTACGTAAAACGGACGTTTGTCCTCATGATGCACTACGAAATACGCCTCACCGGTGAGCGATACACGTCGCTCTCCCTCGTCGAACGTCTCCGGATAGCGGAGCGTCGACTCGGCATTGAGCCACACCTCGGTACTGTCCTCAAGCCGGATTTTGAATTCCGCTCCGCGCGGCACATCGAGGCAGAGCTCGCGAGTGCGTGCCATGTCGTCCGGACGCGATGCAAGCGTCACTGCAAGCGCCGAACTTGCGATTACAGTATCGTTTGCACCAAGCTCGAGGTGTGCATCACCGTTATCGGCAGTAAGGACGGCGTGAGTAATACCTGGCTGATATACATTGAAAGAAGCTGAATCGGTAGTATATACCACAGCCTCGGCTGTTGGCTGCAGTTCAAGCGATACATTCCGCGTAAAAAGGATTGCTCCGCCCACGCCAATCAGAAGAGCTATGACCGCAGCGGCAGCCAGATGACGCCATGAGAAAAGATGCCGGTGGCGCTCCGTCTCGATACGCCGGCGCATATCTTCCATGGCACGATCTACATTCACCATCGAATTCAACTCCATCTCCCGCCCCACAAAATCAGGGTCGGATAGTTTTTCCAAAAGCTCTTCACGGTCGGGATGCCCGGAAGCCCATTCGCGCAGACGGGCTTTGTCCTCGGACGTTGCCTGACTGATTGCAAGAAGATACAGAAGTCGCTCGATAGAGACCATTAACACTTTTTTTTGATTGTTTGGATAATAAATGCAAACGAACCCAAAAAGTATACGCCGATATCGATTTTTTTTTGAAAAAAGTTTTTTAAGTAAAAATGGTCAGTGGATTCGCATCCGGCACTACATGAAAAAAGCCGCCTCGATTGAGACGGCTTCGTGGGCGCTGAGGGATTC
>CABRLF010000155.1 GCA_902471685.1 uncultured Porphyromonadaceae bacterium | reverse complement strand
ATGGCAGCTTCTGCAGGCGCGACGCGGCCTATGAAGAACCCGTGTCCGGGATTCAGTTCGCGAGCCATACCTGAATATACAAGTCGCCCGTCAACAGTAAAGACGCTGACTGTCGTAGAGGCAGGACATTCGAATAAAATTCGGTCGCCGACAACTTTAATACAATATTCGGCATCAATATCTTCGAGTCCCGACAGACTGGCGTCTCTATTCGTAAATAATTTCCACCCTTCAGCACCTGCGTAAGCTTCATTCGAATCGGCCTTGACTTTAAGGACTGCGCTGCTGTATGCTTTGGTTGTAAAAGCAGTCGGCGAACATGTCGGTGGTTCATCGGCAAAACACTCTACCGCTTTGATAGCGTCGCAACCGGCGAATGCATCCGACCCAACCGTCGTAGTGGCGGATGACAGGATTACCGTTTCCAGTTTATTGCATCCATAGAACATATTGGAATAAACTACTTTTGCTTTGGGCCCGAATTCCAGTTTCCGTAGCCAGGATGAATGTCCGAATGCAAAAGAACCGCTCACCGAAGTCAAGTGTTCGGTGTCGGCGTCGATATAAACTGACTGGGCTTTTGTCGTACCGGAGATACTGCCGATATCCATAGAAGTTTTGTCTTTCTGAAGTATCTCCAACGTGGTAACCGAAGGGTTGATTGCATCCTTATTGCCGCCGGTAATCTCCATGTCTATCACCGTCAGATGGTCGACAGTTGCATTATCGAAGCAGAAACTGCCGGTCGGCAACGTTATGGCACCGGAGATAGTCATCGTTCCTATTTTGCTGTTCTGAAATGCAGATTGCTCCAGAGTAGCGCCATCCGAAATTACCACATTATCCATAGTACATTTGCGGAATGCGCCATCACCTATGACTCTTATTCCGCTGACATCGAATTCGAGTTTTGCTGCACTGTTGGCAAAAACGTCTTTCGGAAGATTTGTCAGTTTATCGCTCAGAACAATCTTTCCGCCACCACTCATGAAGAATGCTCTTTCGCCGAGAGTTGTCACACCGGGCATATTGACATCAGTCAGCTTCGATGTATTGAAGAATGCATTTTTTCCGACGGAGACAACACTCTCTGCCGCACTGATTTTTGTGATAGAGGTGCCAAGGAAAGCAGACTCTTTTATCGAAACGACAGAATATGTAATTCCGTTTTCGGTGACGGTTGCCGGAATCACGATTTCATCTGTACCCCAGCGCCCCGTGACTGTGACTGTCTGGTCATCCAGAGTCTCGTAATGCACGTTATCCTTCGTGAAGGTCAACGCGTTTGCGGGCAACAGCCCGGTCATGGCCATAAAAACGGCCCATGTAAAAAATCGGTTCATAATATGATGAATTAATAATGGACTTCAGAAAAGCCTTTGTCTTCCTCTCTCAGGCTAAAAATAAGGTGATGAAAAAAGCGTAGGAATCTGTAACTGTCACCATCCTACCAATCGAGGCTTCTCGCATTGCCCTATTCGAGTCGGATGGCAACGCAGAAGCCCACGCTTGATATGCAATAGTTGACACACAGAAGAACTTAAAAGCACTTGCTGCATGAAGATATTACATAGACGCAGACATCTATCGTTACTCAATCTTTGACCCGAATATGAAATTTTGCGAGAATTCCGATTGGTCAAGAATATGCGCGGATAAACGCTTTCCAAAAAAATAAATGCCCCCTTCATTGTTACCCCATTAGGCAAATGAAGGATACACGTGCAAAAATACTAATTCTCCATTAATTCTTCTACTTCACAATCACCTTTTTTCAAAAAATCCTATAATTTTTCTTTAATTGTCGACCTGAGGAACAAATTATTTATAAAAACCACTGTGATGCTTGTATAATTTGCCCGATTAGAGTATTTTTGCAATACATTGAAATTATTCATAGTATCTTGTCGGATCTATTTAAGAACAACCATATTTACATGAAACATAAAACTCTATCTCTCCTCTTGGGCGGCATTATGCTATGGTCATGGCCTGCAGTCGCCCAACGTACAGGAACCACTCTCAACGACGGCTGGCAGTTTTCCAAAGGTCATCTCAACGATGTAAAAAACTGGGAAAATGTCCACGTACCTCACGACTGGGCTATCTACGGACCTTTCGACAGGGCCAACGACCTCCAGAAAGTAGCCGTTTTCCAAAACGGTGAAAATGAAGAAACCGTCAAGACGGGCCGTACCGGCGGACTTCCATTCATCGGCAAAGGCGTATACAAGACTACCTTCGAGGTCCCCGACACTGCCGGACGCGACATCACCCTGCTCTTTGACGGCGCCATGAGCAATGCCCGCGTGTATGTCAACGGCCGTGAAGTTGGCTTCTGGCCATACGGATACAACTCTTTTACTGTCGATGCAACTCCGGCAGTGAAACCCGGCGAGAACAATCTTGTCGTGGAACTTGAGAACTACGAGAAGGCATCGCGCTGGTATCCCGGAGCCGGACTTTACCGTAATGTACACGTTATCAATACCGACCGCATCCATATTCCCGTTTGGGGGACTTACGTCACCACACCCTACGTCACTCCGTTTTTGGCAGACGTAAAACTGCAGATGACCATCGACGGAGCTGCGAAAGGACAGAAAGTGACCGTCAGCACCGACATCATAGATCCTCAGGGCAAGACTGTGGCAACAGAAAAGAACGAATATGTGGCTCACGGCCAGAAATTCACACAGAATTTCTCTATAAAAAAGCCATCGCTTTGGGATCTCAACCGCCCCGATCTCTACACAGCCAGAACAACACTTTCCGTCGACGGAAAGGCGGTAGACACTTATGACACCCGCTTCGGTATCCGACGCATCGAATACCGCCCGGACGAAGGCTTTTTCCTCAACGGCAAGAAGACCAAATTCAAAGGTGTCTGCAATCATCATGATCTCGGGCCGCTCGGCGCGGCAGTAAACCGCTCGGCGCTCCGACACCAGATCGAGCTTCTGAAAGACATGGGTGTGAACGCCATCCGCACTTCGCATAATATGCCCGCGCCCGAACTGGCCGAATTATGCGACGAAATGGGCATGATGCTTATGGTTGAGCCATTCGATGACTGGGGCTTCCGTCCCAAATCCGAGAACGGTTACGGCCGCTTCTTCGGCGAATGGGCAGAAAAAGACATCACCAATATGGTGGAACACTTCCGGAATTCACCTTCGGTTGTTATGTGGTCGATCGGTAACGAAGTACCCTCGCAGTGGGGTCCGGACGGCATTCAGGAACTGACCATGCTTCAGGACCTCATTCATCAGCTCGATCCCTCACGTCCCGTCACCTGCGGCATGGACCAGATCGGGGCAGTCCTCGACAACGGTTTTGCCGCAGCGCTCGACATCCCCGGCTTCAACTACAAGCCCCAATACTACGACAAGGCCTACTCCGTTCTGCCGCAGAAACTTATTCTTGGCTCCGAGACCGCATCGACAGTGTCGAGCCGAGGCAAATATTATTTCCCCGTTGAATTCGGCGAGCATCATGTGGAGATGCACCCCGACAACCAGAGCAACAGCTACGACAACGAATCATGCGCATGGTCCAATACTCCGGACATCGACTTCGCCATGGACGAAGACCGCCCGTGGACTCTCGGCCAGTTTGTCTGGACCGGATTCGACTATCTGGGCGAACCCTCGCCTTACGACACCGACGCATGGCCGAGCCATAGTTCCGTTTTCGGAATCATCGACCTCGCATCACTGCCCAAAGACCGCTACTATCTCTATCGCTCACAATGGAACAAGGATGACAATACTCTCCATGTGCTTCCCCACTGGACATGGCCCGGACGCGAAGGTCAGGTGACACCCGTCTATGTTTATACGTCCTATCCCGAAGCCGAGCTTTTCGTCAACGGAGTCAGTCAGGGCCGTAAGAAATTCGACAAAACAAATCTGCTCGACCGCTACCGTCTGCGCTGGAATGACGTGGTCTATCAGCCGGGCGAAATCCGTGTGATAGCCTATGACAACCAAGGTAATCCCGTAGCGGAGGAAACTGTACGCACAGCCGGAAAACCGGCACAACTTAAGATCACTGCCAACCGAGACAGCATCGCTGCCGACGGCGACGAACTGGTATACTTCACAGTTTCGGCACTCGACAGCAAGGGCAATCCTGTGCCCGACGCAGACAATCTCGTGAAATTCACCGTAACCGGTGCCGGAACTTTCGAAGCTACTGCCAACGGCGACCCTACATGCGTCATGCCTTTCCAGAAGCCTGAGATGAAACTGTTCAGCGGCGCAGCGACAGCAATCGCCCGGAGCGCCAAGACTCCCGGCACGCTCACCATCAAAGCTACTTCAAAAGGCTTGAAACCCGCAACCTACAACATATCCGTACAATGACAAGCGACAACGCTTCCGAAATATTCCCGATTGTCGACTCCGACGGCAATACCATCGGAAAAGCTACCCGAGGCGAGTGCCACAACGGTTCGATGCTTCTGCATCCGGTAGTGCATCTGCATCTTTTCAACTCCCGGGGTGACCTCTATCTGCAGCGTCGCCCCGACTGGAAAGACATCCAGCCCGGCAAATGGGATACAGCCGTAGGCGGCCATATCGATTACGGCGAGGACACCACCGACGCCATTCGGCGAGAAATCCGCGAAGAACTCGGACTCACAGGTCTGACACTCACAAAAATCACGTCGTACATCTTTCAGAGCGCCCGCGAGCGCGAGTACGTCAATGTATATACAGCCGTGAGCGATGTCAAGCCTGTGCCGTCCGACGAACTTGACGGAGGCCGGTTCTGGTCCCGCCAAGAAATAGAACAGTCGATGGGTCGGGGCATTTTTACCCCGAACTTCGAGAACGAATACCGGACAGTCGTGCTCCCCTTTCTGAATGAATGATTTCAAAATATATGCCGCGCCGCTTCAGGGATACACCGAAGCGGCGTGGCGTCGTTATCACAGCGAAGTATCAGGCGGTGTGGACGCATACTTCACTCCTTTCCTCAGAATAGAGAAAGGCGTCCCGCGGGAACGGGATCTGCGCGATCTGATATCTCCGCTCAATCAGGGCTTAAATGTCATCCCACAGATAATCTTCGGGACAATCGAAGAATTCCGGCTTCTTCTCCGGACAGTAGCAGATCTCGGATTCCGGCACATTGACCTGAATGCCGGTTGTCCGCATCCTCCGCAGACGAATCACGGCCGTGGGGCGGCAGCAATAGCAAACCTTGAGCTTCTCGACGCCGTCGCCGAGGAGACAACGCACTCCGACATGGAATTCTCCCTGAAGATGCGGATCGGACAGAATCAGCGCGACGAGTGGATAAAAGCGATGCCGCTGATCAACCGCATGCGTCTGAGTCACGTCACAGTCCATCCCCGTATCGCCAGGCAGCAATACCGGGGAAATGTCGACATGGATGCCTTCGCCGAAATATATAACTCATGCTCCCATCCGGTAATTTTCAACGGAGACCTGAAATCCGCCTCGGAAATCAGCGGTCTTCGTCACGGTTTCCCCAATCTGGCCGGAGTCATGCTCGGACGCGGGCTCCTCGGCAGACCATGTCTCGCCGCCGAATGGCGCGACGGAAGAATCCGTACCGGAGCCGAAGCAGTCCGGGAACTGAAAGAAATCCACAGTGCCGTATTTTCATATCTCTCCGGCCGGCTGTGCGGAGATTCACAGCTACTGATGAAGATCAAACCGTACTGGGATTTTGCTGAAGGTACGATAGGCCGCAAGGCACTGAAAGCCATCAAAAAATCTACAACGGTTGCCGCTTATTCAGACGCAATCAGTAGCATTGGCAGCGACATGGACCGAAAATAAACACATTTGACCGATATTTCACCATTATTTTGAACAAAATACAATTTGCATATTAAACAGAAAATCGTAAATTTGCAGACAGAACACATCTAATACTTAAAAACCATATACCAATGGACTTACAGAAAAAAATAGACACCACCTTCGAAAAACGTTTCGGTGGTCACGGCAGCATCTACGCATCGGCCGGCCGCATCAACCTCATCGGCGAGCACACCGATTATAACGGTGGCTTCGTATTCCCCGGCGCAATCGACAAAGTAATCGCTGCCGAAATCCGCCCCAACGGCACAGAAAAGGTACGCGTCTATTCTATAGATATTGACGATTACGCTGAATTCGGGCTCAATGAAGCCGACGCTCCCGAAGCTTCATGGGCACGCTACATCTTCGGCGTTTGCCGCGAGACTCTCAAGCGCGGCGGCTCCGTAGAAGGCTTCGACGCCGTATTTGCAGGCAATGTGCCCCTCGGCGCAGGTCTCAGCTCTTCGGCAGCTCTCGAGTCATGCTTCGCATTCGCTATCAACGACCTCTTCAACGACAACCAGATCGATAAATTCGAACTCGCAAAAATCGGCCAGTCCACCGAGCACAACTACTGCGGCGTGAACTGCGGCATCATGGACCAGTTCGCTTCGGTGTTCGGCAAGA
>CABRLF010000154.1 GCA_902471685.1 uncultured Porphyromonadaceae bacterium | reverse complement strand
TTTTTAACAGATTAAACACTTGGCTCCTCGGAGCCGTTAACAAATTCTCAAAAAATAACCGAAGTATTGATAAAGAGAACACACAGAAATTCATAGAGAACCGCGTCGATGACGCACTTGACACATACACCGGAGAGTTCGCATCAGGCAGACCGCCTTATATCTGCCATGAACTTGCGATGCGGACACTGCTTGAAAAGCTGTATGTCTCACGCTTCGACATAATATATCATATTATAGAAGAAGACTGCTGGCTGCGTCTTGACCCGTCTGTATGGGAAGTGACGGCTGTGCATTTCGCATCAGACAGGGAGATAAACGCTATACTTGACAAGTATGGCGCGGACGGCGGTTTTCTTGAAAAGGAGGGTTACCCGGCGATGCGTCTGGAGCTTCTCGGCATCCTGAACGAGAAACTGGACGGCTATGAGTTATAACCGGCTTCAGACAATGCGTGACAACATCGAGGCGATACGGCTTGCCCTGCGCCTCGGTGTTGCAGGACGCTCGGCCCAGACTCCCGAAGAACGGGAGGTGCTGAGAAAGTACGCCGGATTCGGCGGTCTGAAATGTATCCTCAACGATGCAAACGAGCTGTCAGACGCTGCCAAGTGGAGCAAATCGGACATCGAGCTGTTCATGCCCACGGTTGAACTACGCCGCCTTATCCACGACTATACAAAGGATGACAAGGAGTTTGCACGGTATATGGACTCGCTGAAAGCATCGGTGTTGACGGCGTTTTATACGCCGACACCCGTTGTGGACGCTCTTTCGGATGCTCTGAAATACTCCGGCGTTGAGGTAAAAAGTTTTCTGGAACCGTCCGCCGGACAGGGTGCCTTCATAGATTCTTTCCTGCGCAATGACCGTTACCCCGGTGCGGAAGTGCTGGCGTATGAGAAGGATTTGCTCACGGGCAAAATCCTGTCAGCCCTGCATCCGTCGATACTGACCCGTATAGAGGGATTCGAGAAGATTGAGCGCGACTTCGACGGCTATTTCGATGTGGCGGCCTCAAATATTCCTTTCGGGGATTTTGCGGTTGCAGACCCTGCGTATGCGGTGAGCAAGGAGATTGCCTACCGTCAGGCGACAAAGACGATTCATAATTATTTCTTCCTGAAGGCTCTCGACCAAGTGCGCGAGGGTGGTCTTGTGGCGTTCATAGCCTCACAGGGACTAGTGAACGCCGCCAGCCCTTTCGTGCGCATGGAGCTTGTGAAACGCGCAGACCTTGTGGCGGCTCTGCGACTGCCAAACAATACTTTCTCCGACAATGCCGGAACCGATGCGGGGTCTGACCTGATTATACTCCAGAAGCATACGGGAAAGAAAGCGTTATCGGCAGATGAGGAATTCTTCATTCAGTCGGTAGTTGACCGGGGTACGAAGGTGCCGGGCAACAAGTTTTTTCAGGCATTTCCGCAGAATGTGATATGCACGGATGCCAAAGTTGGCACAGACCAGTATGGCAAACCTGCAATCATCTATAAGCATGACGGGGGTGTTGACGGCATAGCCAATGATTTGCGGACTGCGCTCGATGACTCGTTGCATCTTCGTCTGAATCTCGAACTGTATAATTCCAACGGTATCAAACCGCCTACGCCCGACCCTGTAAAACCGACTCCGACACCGAAGCCGGAGGTAAAGCCGACACCCGAAGTCAAGCCGGAACCACCGAAACAGAAGCCGCTTGCTGATAAGATTGAGCAAAGAAATGAGCCGTTGCTCAAACAGTATCAGGAAATGAAGAAGAAACATCCTGATGCGATTTTATTGTTTCGTGTCGGGGATTTCTATGAGATTTTCGGCGAAGACGCGGTGCAAGCCTCGGATATACTCGGTATTACGCTGACCCGCAGACAAAGCGGAATAGACAGCCGTATTGAGTTGGCGGGATTTCCACATCATGCCCTCGATGTCTATCTACCCAAACTTGTTCGGGCAGGTAAGCGCGTGGCTATATGTGAGCAGCTGGAAGACCCTAAGCTGAAAAGGACTCCTGAGAAGAAAGCCGAAGCACCGAAACCCGCGCCCACGACATCGAAAATGGCAGATACGCCTCTGATCGCGCAGTTCAAGGGAATAAAGAGAGAACATCCTGATGCGCTGGTCCTTTTCAGAATCGGTGACTTTTACGAGACTTTCGGCAAGGATGCGGTCGAAGCTTCCGAGATATTGGGAATTACCCTTACCAGAAGGCTGAACGGGAACGCCGGCTCCATTGAGTTGGCTGGATTTCCGCAACACGCGCTTGATGCCTATCTCCAGGAACTTATTGCCGCCGGCAAACAAGTGGCTCTCTGCGAGGAATCCAAAGAGAATCGACAGAAAATGAAGGTTGTCGAGGTAGTCACTCCGCAAGATAAGGCACAAAAGAAGGTTGAGCCGAAGCCGGAAGCACCACGTGCACCCGTTGACCCACCCGAAACAGAACCGGCCAAAGAGATAGAAACCGACGGTGGGCCGGATTATGCCGATAATCCTGACCCTCGTCTTTTTGCGTACAATCTTTTCGGAGAACTGGAGCCGATACAGAAAAAGAACAGCCGACGCCAGTATAAAGAGAAGCCGGAAGAAAAGACCGGACCTGCGCCACGCGCTGAAGCCAAGCCTGTAAAGGCCCCGGCATTCCGCAAACTGAGCGAGAAGGAGCTGGAATTTTACGGTGCCTTGAACTGGGACGACAATCCGCCTATCAACGGTTTTTATGAGGCTATGATGTCGATTGCCCACCGCCAGATGGAGGAAATGCGTCTTGAAAAGGAGGCTCAGGAAGCGGCACAGGCAGCAGGCATCGCCGCCGGTGAGACTTACATCGAAAAGACAGAAGGAGATTTCATCCCCAGCGGTCTCAACCGTACCGAAAAGGTAACGGCTATACCTATTGAGCGCGATATGTCGCCCCGTCCTTTCTCGGAGGATATTCAGTTCTTCCACAAGAACGGCTCTATGGTGGTGCAGGACGGTATGGTCGGAGTCCTTTCGGATGTCCGCAAGACCGGCGCGACATTCAACCCTCTTGAAATGAAACCCGAACAGGAGAAACGCGCCATGCTTTACATAACCATATCGGAAACATACCAACAGCTTTATAATTATGAGGCGGAGACCCATGAGCCAAGCGAACATCTGCGCGAACACCTCAACCAGTATTATGATGAGTTTGTCGAAAGATACGGTAATCTGAACGACAAACGTAATGTCCGGTTCATCATGGGCGATGCCAACGGGCGCGACACGCTGGGGCTGGAGAGAAGCGAGAACGGGATGATTGTCAAGGCGGACATATTTGACCATCCTGTTTCCTTCTCCGTTGACGAGGTAACAAGTGTCGATACACCAATGGAGGCACTGACCGCATCGCTCAACAAATACGGTGGGGTCAATCTCGAATATATGTCGTCATTGGTGGATATGGATGAGGACACCCTCACTCAAAACCTCGAAGGACACATATATTATAATCCCCTTGTGGAGAACTACGAGATAAAAGACCGATTCATCGCCGGCAATGTCGTGGCGAAAGCCGAGGCTGTCAAGGCGTGGATTGACCGGGAGGAAGAACGGATAAAAGGCTTTCCCGGCTATGACGGCATAGAGCCATTCATTGCCATGTCGCGGGATTCTCTCAAAGCATTGGAGGAAGCCCGGCCCCGCCGCATCGAGTTCGACGAGCTTGATTTCAACTTCGGTGAGAGATGGATCCCGACCGGAATATACTCGGCTTATATGAGTCATCTCTATGAGACCGAGATAAAGATTGCCTATTCGTCCTCAATGGACGAGTATTCATGTGACGCGCCACGCAAGAACATGAAGATATGGGAGGAATTTTGTGTAAGGGGCTATTACCGTACTTACGACGGTATAAGCCTTCTCAGACATGCTCTGCATAATACCGTCCCTGATATAAAGAAGTCAATCGGCAAAGATGACGACGGCCACGACATAAAGGTGCCGGACAACGAGGCGATACAGCTTGCCAACAGCAAGATTGACGAGATACGCAATGGATTCAGCGAATGGCTGGAAGCCCAGTCGCCGGAGTTCAAGGAAAAACTCGTTGACCTCTATAATGACAAGTTCAACTGCTTCGTGCGTCCGCAATATGACGGCAGCCATCAGACATTCCCGGATTTGAACATGAAAATGCTCGGAGACCGTTATGGAATCAGCTCCATTTATCCCTCGCAGAAAGATTGTATCTGGATGCTGAAACAGAACGGAGGTGGTATTTGTGATTTCGAGGTGGGGTGTGGTAAAACGCTGATAATGTGCATTGCAGCGCATGAAATGAAGCGTCTCGGACTGGCCCACAAACCGATGATTATCGGTCTGAAAGCCAACGTTGCCGAGATAGCTATGACCTATCAGTCGGCTTACCCCAATGCCCGCATCCTCTTCGCCGATGAAAAGAGTTTCAAGGCTGACAAACGTGTGGATTTCTTCAACAATATCAAGAACAACGACTATGACTGCGTGATAATGTCGCACGACCAGTTCGGCAAGATACCGCAGTCGCCGGAGATGCAGCAGCAGATTCTTCAGGCGGAACTTGATACGGTCGAGGAAAACCTCAATGTCATCAAGGAGCAGGGACATGACATAAGCCGTGGTATGCTCAAAGGTCTGATAAAGCGTAAAGAGAACCTGACCGCGAAGATAGCAACAATCCAGTATCAGATGGAGCAGAACAAGGATGCCGTCGTCGATTTCAAACAGATGGGCATCGATCATATCTTCGTTGATGAATCGCACCAGTTCAAGAACCTTATGTTCAACACCAGACATGATAGAGTTGCAGGTTTGGGTAATTCGGAAGGCTCACAGCGTGCATTGAATCTTCTTTACGCAATCCGCACTATTCAGGAGCGTACAGGCAAAGACCTCGGAGCCACTTTTCTAAGTGGCACAACCATATCCAACAGTCTGACGGAGCTGTATCTGCTGTTCAAGTATCTTCGCCCGAATGAACTTGAAAGGCAGGAGATTCGGTGTTTCGATGCGTGGGCGGCAATCTTTGCCAAAAAGACAACCGACTTTGAGTTCAATGTCACGAATAATATTGTTCAGAAGGAGCGTTTCAGGTACTTTATCAAAGTGCCGGAGTTAGCAGCTTTCTACAACGAGATAACCGACTACCGCACGGCGGAGGATGTCGGCGTTGACCGTCCGCACAAGCATGAGATCCTCCACAATATTCCACCGACACCGGCGCAGGAGGCTTTCATCGAGAAATTGATGAAGTTCGCCGAAAGCGGCGACGCCACTATCCTCGGACGCGCCCCGTTGAGCGAGACCGAGGAAAAGGCGAAGATGCTTATCGCTACCGACTATGCCCGCAAAATGGCACTGGATATGCGTATGATTGACCCTGAATATGGAGATGATCCGAATAACAAGGCCTCACACTGCGCCCGTATGATAGCGGAATACTATCACAAGTATGACGCGCAACGTGGCACACAGTTTGTATTCAGCGATTTATCCACATATAAACTCGGCGAGTGGAACGTATATTCCGAAATCAAGCGCAAACTGATTGAGGATTACGGTATTCCCGCGCATGAAATACGCTTTATTCAGGAGTGTAAGACAGAGAGGTCAAGGAAAGCTGTAATTGAGGCGATGAACAATGGTGATGTCCGTGTATTGTTTGGCTCTACCAGTATGCTTGGAACAGGTGTAAATGCCCAACGCAGAGCGGTTTGCATCCATCATCTTGACACGCCGTGGCGGCCGTCAGACCTTACTCAGAGGGATGGCAGAGCCATACGCGCCGGGAACGAGATTGCTAAGTTATATGCTGATAATAAGGTGGATGTAGTCATCTATGCTGTTGAGAAATCTTTGGACTCCTATAAGTTCAATCTTCTTCATTGCAAGGCGACATTCATCGACCAGCTCAAATCCGGCGCACTCGGAGCGAGAACCATCGACGAGGGCGCAATGGACGAGAAGAACGGCATGAATTTCTCGGAATACATGGCTATTCTCAGCGGAAATACAGACCTGTTGGAGAAAGCAAAACTCGAAAAGCGCATTGTGGCGTTGGAGAGTGAGCACAAATCCTTCAACAAGGGCATCAGCGATTCCCGGTTCAGGCTCCAGACCATCAGCCACGACATTGCCAACAACGAGGCTGCGATTGAGAGAATGAAAGCAGACTATGCCCGGTACGAGGCGGTTGTTCAGCGAGATAAGGACGGCAATCCAGTCAACAGCCTTGTACTTGATGACTGCAAGTATAAGGACGAGCAGAACATGGGCATCCATCTGCAAGGATTGGCTCGCAAGACCGATACCCACGGCAAATATGTCCGTGTCGGCGAGGTCTATGGATTCCCGATTTCCATTATCTCGGAGCGTAACCTCGTGGACGGAAAAGAGACTGTTCAGAACCGTTTTGTTGTTGAAGGCAACTACAAATACAAGTTCAACAACGGCTTCATCGCCATGAGCGACAC
>CABRLF010000153.1 GCA_902471685.1 uncultured Porphyromonadaceae bacterium | reverse complement strand
AGTTTACTATTCTTTGCATATAATTCTTCTGAGAGACTACAAAATTAAGCAAAAGTTCAGTAAATGCATAAAGCCTCTCGGGTCAAAATTTAATTGTGGGATTATGTTTGCCTGTCTGATAGCCGAGTAACTAAGTTTATACCTTCTCAAACTATATTTTGAGCGGGTGCGTTTTATCTGTGTCTGTTTATTAACTTTTGCAGATGATTCAAATTTTTGTTACATTTGTAAGAATTTTCGCATCCATAGTCATACGGCAATGAAATATATAGGAGTCCACGTATCAGCAGAACCGACAGTGAGTGTCGCCCCGGAAGAGGCACACTCTCTCGGCGCGGGTGCGTTTTCTTTTTGTCCGGTGGATGCTACGAATTGGAAAACAGCTCCTTACACGGAAGAGGATATCACCCGATTCAAGACTCTCTGCTCGGACTACGGATATACTCCCGACCGTGTGCTACCTCATGCATCGCTGATTCTGAATCTCGGATCTCCCGAGGCCCGGAAGCTCAATCTTGCCCGCATATCGCTTGTCGACCAGATGCGACGTGTGGAGTCTCTGGGTCTTGACAAACTCAATTTCCATCCCGGTGCCCATATGCGCAAGATAAGCGAGGAGGCATGCCTCGACCTTGTTGCCGATTCGGTGAACTATGCCCTTGCTCGCACTGAAGGCGTCACTGCAGTGATTGAGAATACTGCCGGCCAGGGATCGGTGGTCGGCTATAATTTCGCGCAGCTTGCCCGTATTATCGAGAGGGTAGAGGACAAGAGCAGGGTAGGAGTCTGCATCGATACGTGCCATGCTTTTGCAGCCGGTTATGACATGCGCGACAAAGCCGGCTATGACCGCGCATGGGAAGACTTCGGTAATACGGTCGGTTTCGGTTATCTGAGAGGCATGCACCTGAACGATGCCATGAAAAGCGCCGGTTCGCGTATCGACCGACACGCTCCGATCGGAAAGGGCGAAATAGGGTCGGATTTTTTCGCCATGCTTATGGCCGATCCGCGGATGGACGGGATTCCGCTCATTCTGGAGACTCCCGATCCGATGTTATGGACTGCGGAGATAGGCTGGCTCCGTAATCGCGACAAGAATTGAATTCAAGAGATTATATACTATCATACTTTACTTATTACTTATCTTACATTCTACATGAAAGGCCAACGTGATTTAAGTTTCTGGCAACTATGGAATCTGAGCTTCGGCTTCTTCGGCGTCCAGATTGCCTATGCCCTTCAGAGCTCGCAGGTGAGCCGTATCTTCTCAACTATCGGCGCGGACCCGCACGACCTGAGCTATTTCTGGATTCTCCCGCCTCTGATGGGGCTTATAGTGCAGCCGATCGTAGGCTCGGCAAGCGACCGTACATGGTGCCGACTGGGGCGCCGTCTGCCATATCTGCTCGTAGGCGCCGCCATCGCCATTATCGTGATGTGTTTTCTGCCTAACGCCGGCTCTCTCGGACTCGGTATATCGAGCGCGATCATTTTCGGACTTATAATGCTTATGCTTCTCGACACATCCATCAACATGGCCATGCAGCCGTTCAAGATGCTTGTTGGTGATATGGTGAACGAGAAGCAGAAGGGCATGGCATATTCCATCCAGTCGTTCCTGTGCAATGCCGGTTCGGTTGTGGGATATATCGCGCCGTTCGTGCTGGCTTACTTCCTGAGCAATACGGCACCTGCCGGAGAGGTTCCTCCTACGGTGACATGGGCATTTTATATCGGCGCTTTTATTCTTGCTATGTGCGTGCTCTATACTTTTGCCAAAGTGAAGGAGATGCCTCCTCACGAATACGCGCTCTGCCATGGAATCGATGACAGCAAGAAGGAGAAGGCTCCGAAAGAGAGCATGTTCCGTCTGCTGGTCAAGGCACCAAAGGTTTTCTGGACTGTGGGACTTGTGCAGTTCTTCTGCTGGGCAGCTTTTCTCTATATGTGGACTTACTCAACCGATGCCGTTGCTCTTCAGGCATTCGATGCGCCTTCGGTTAAAGAAGTGACCGGCGTAACTATCGACGGACAGAAATATGATGACAAATTCATATTCAACAACGACCGTCCGGTGATAGAGAACGGACGTATATCTCTTGCTGGAATCACAGTCGACGGCAACTTCACCCGTCCTCAGACTGTAGTGCTCGACGGAGATACTCTGATTGCCAACAGCCACCCCGTAGAGGCTGATGGCGTAGAGAAATTTGACGTGGATGGCGGTGTAATCGCCAATGCAGGGCAGACCCTCGTTGTCGACGGCGCGAATGTAGGTGTTGCATCCTCGGTTACAGCAGTCTCCGAACTGAGTCTTATCGAACCTGGAGTCAGCCTTACCATGGCTCACATAGCCACGATAGATGACGGAACCGGCAAATATGTTCTCGAACAGAAATCGTCGCTTCCCGAGGTAAACAGTCCTTCCGAAATTACCCTCAACTATAAGACCGTACTGAATCCGGCGACCGTTCAGTACCAGAATGCCGGCGACTGGAACGGCAATCTTTTCGCCATCCAGGCAATCGCCGCTGTGCTCTGGGCAGTTGCGCTCGCATATTTCAAGCGCCGCAAGGCTGCCTATTCGCTGAGCCTTCTCATCGGAGCCGCCGGTTTTATATCTGTCTTCTTCATTCACAATCAGTATCTGCTTGCAGTGAGCTATGCTCTGATGGGCTGTGCGTGGGCCGCTATGCTCGCCATGCCTTTCACAATTCTCACCAATGCTCTTTCTGGCGGAAACATAGGCACTTATCTGGGCCTCTTTAACTGCACCATCACGATACCGCAGATTGTGGCAGCGCTGTGCGGCGGTCTGATTCTGCACTGTTTCCCGGCAGCGGCAAACGGAGCGCCTCTTACCTCCGGTATGCTTGTCGTGTCGGGTATCCTGCTTCTGATCGGATCTGTTGCCGTGTGGAACATCAAGGAGACGTTCGGATCGCAGAAAACAGCTTAGAAACCGAAACTAAATAATAATCAATGGAATCAATCCGTCAGATATACAAAATTGGATATGGCCCCAGCAGTTCGCATACTATGGGACCCAGGAAAGCCGCCCGGCAATTTCTTGACCGTACGCGTGGCCGGGCAAGCAGATATGTCTGCACCCTCTACGGCGCACTGGCTGCAACCGGCCGCGGTCACCTTACCGACCAGGCGATCCTGTCGGAGCTTACTCCCGCTGCTCCAACGGAGATAGTGTGGAAGCCGGAGACTGTTCTGCCGTTCCATACCAATGGCATGAAATTCGAGGCTTACGACTCCGAAGACAAACTTATTGACCACTGGACCGTCTACTCTGTGGGTGGCGGCGACATCGTGGAAGAAGGGCAGGAGCGCTCTTCCGGGCCTTCTATTTATCCTCTCACGAAAATCAAGGACATTCAGAAGCAGTGCGAGCAGGAAGGTACCAGCTACTGGGAATATGTTCAGAAATACGAAGGAAACGATATCTGGGATTATCTCGAAGAGGTGTGGAAAACCATGCAGGCCGCTGTAGAACGCGGCATCGAGGCTGAAGGCGTTCTGCCCGGCGGTCTCGGTGTACGCCGCAAGGCTGTCAGCTACTATATGCACGCCAAAGGCTACGCGCAGTCTCTCAAAAGCCGCGGTCTGGTATATGCCTACGCATTGGCCGTATCGGAAGAGAATGCATCCGGCGGCAAAATTGTCACGGCTCCTACATGCGGCTCATGCGGCATCGTGCCGGCTGTGCTCTATCATCTCCAGCATTCCAAGGATTTCAGCGAGAAACGCATTCTCCGTGCGCTCGCAACGGCCGGACTCTTCGGCAATGTTGTGAAGAACAATGCTTCTGTTTCCGGAGCCGAGGTAGGCTGTCAGGGCGAAGTGGGCGTTGCATGCGCTATGGCAGCAGCTGCGGCTTCGCAGCTTTTCGGCGGTACTGTGGCCCAGATCGAATATTCGGCCGAGATGGGACTTGAGCATCACCTGGGGCTGACGTGTGATCCTGTGTGCGGTCTTGTGCAGATTCCGTGCATAGAGCGAAACGCTTATGCCGCCGCCCGCGCGCTGGACGCCAATCTTTACGCCGCCTTCTCCGACGGACACCATTCAGTCGACTTCGACCGTATAGTGGAAGTGATGAAGCGCACCGGCCATGATATACCTTCTCTCTATAAGGAAACTGCTCTCGGCGGCCTCGCCGCAGTGAAATAATCCTGAACGATGACCGAAGCACAGAATATTGCCCGCCGTACGCCGAACGATCTTGGCACTGCTCCGATCGGACGGCTGCTGGTGCAATATTCGCTCCCGGCTATCATCGCCAGCCTCGCTACATCGCTATATAATATCATCGACAGCATTTTCATAGGCCGCGGAGTGGGGGCGATGGCTATCACCGGCCTCGCCATCACTTTCCCGCTTATGAATCTGGTGGTCGCATTCTGCGTCCTTATCGCTGTAGGCGGTTCCACGATATCATCCATTTTTCTCGGCCAGAAGAACATGGAGCGGGCCTCCGCGGTAGTCGGCAATGTGACGATAGTCTGTCTGATCCACGCGTTCGCTATCGTAATTATGGGGCTGGTGTTCCTCGACCCGATTCTCATTTTCTTCGGCGCTACCGATGCCACGATACCATATGCCCGCGAGTTTATGGCAATCATCCTGATGGGGACGCCGATAAGCTATGTTTTTCTGGGCCTGAACAATATCATGAGGGCCACCGGCTATCCGCGCAAGGCAATGATATCGGCGTTGCTGTCGGTGCTTGTCAATATTATCGCCGCCCCGATAATGATATTCACTCTGGGGTGGGGCATAGCCGGCGCTGCTTTGGCCACTATCGGCGGTCAGACGGCAGCATTCGTATGGGTGATACTCCATTTTTCGTCCTCAAAAAGCTATATCCATTTCACCAAAAGCTGCTGGAAGCTGTCGTGGCCGCTTATCAGGCGGATGTATTCGATCGGCCTGTCGCCGTTCCTGATGAATTGCTGTGCCTGTCTGGTGGTGGTGTTCCTCAATAAAGCGCTTCTCCAGTATTCGGGTACAGACGGGAATCTTGCAGTGGGTGCCTACGGAATAATCAACCGCACTTCGATGTTTTTCGTGATGATTATTTTCGGCATAACGCAGGGTATGCAGCCCATACTTGGATTCAACTATGGCGCCGCCTGCTGGAGCCGTGTGAGGTCGACCCTGATGCGCGGCATATGGCTCGGTACGGCAGTCGGAACTATCGGCTTCGCCATCACCGAAATATGGCCTGACGCGGTGAGCGGACTCTTCACTACCGACAAGGAGATGGTCGCCATCGCTCGCGACGGTTTCAGGATATTCTTCATTTTCTATCCTCTGGTCGGAAGCCAGATAGTGATTCAGAACTACTTCCAGAGCATCGGCAAACCGAGACTTTCAATATTCCTCTCCCTTACCCGACAGCTTATTTTCCTCATCCCGCTGCTGTGGATCCTTCCGCCGCGGCTCGGGTCGGACGGCGTGTGGATCTCAATGTGCTCTTCCGATTTTATCGCTTTCGTCCTCGCTCTCGTATGCGTTCTTGTGATGAACCGGCGCATCGAGCGACATCTTAATCAAATAGCCAATCAGCAATGACCGAAACAGTAACTCTGCGTACAACTCCCAAAATTGCCGCAACACCTTCTCTGCTCATTCAGGAATGTGCGAAAATTCTTGGTATAAAACCCGACAGAATTCTGAGAACCGATATAATGCGCCGCTCTATCGATGCCCGTCAGCGCAGAGTAATGGTCAATCTTACGGTGGCAGTTCACGTTGACGTTATTGACGAAACTGCTGTGATGCCGGAGCCTATTGTTTATCCGGATGTAACCGGAGCGCCGCCGGCAGTGATAGTCGGGGCGGGACCGGCCGGTCTCTTTGCTGCTCTCGAACTGATTCAGCTCGGTGTGCGTCCTGTCATACTCGAGCGTGGAAAGGACGTCGACAGCCGTCGTGCCGATATGGTGGCGATAAACCGCACGGGCACAGTCGATCCCGATTCGAACTATTGCTTCGGAGAAGGTGGAGCCGGCGCTTACTCAGACGGGAAGCTCTATACCCGCAGCAAGAAACGCGGACCGGTCGACAAGGTTCTCCATATCTTCCATCAGCATGGAGCGCAGCATGACATCCTCGTAGACGCACATCCGCATATAGGAACCGATCGTCTGCCGTCTGTTATCAAGGCCATACGCCAGACGATAATCGCATCGGGCGGCGAAGTGCATTTCGGGACCAAAGCTACGAGTCTTATTTTCAATAGCAACAAGACCGGAATTGACGGTGTGGTGGCATCGGACGGCAAGGAGTACCGCGGACCCGTAATACTCGCAACCGGCCATTCGGCACGCGATGTCTATCGTTTCCTTGATGATGCGGGTGTCGAACTCCAGCCAAAAGGTATTGCGATAGGTGTCCGTCTTGAGCATCCCCAACGGCTGATCGACCGCCTCCAGTATCATAGTCCAGAAGGTCGCGGAAAATATCTGCCGGC
>CABRLF010000152.1 GCA_902471685.1 uncultured Porphyromonadaceae bacterium | reverse complement strand
CGACCCGCAGGCCGCAGCATCCACCGACATGCTCCTCAACGACCGTTATATCATCGTCCAGAAGGGCAAGAAGAACTACGGTCTGATCATCGTAAAATGAAATCGGATAGCAAAGGGCCGGTCGTTGCTGCCAAGTTCGGCGACTACACATCTGCATCCATCGCCGCAGGTATGCTCGAAGACAACGGAATTCCCGCACATGCCGTCGACAGCATAATGGGCACTATCTACAGCGCCGGTTATACCTGGGCGCCCGTCAGCCTCTATGTGCGGGCCGAAGACCTCGAACGCGCGAGGGAACTCCTGCTCCAGCATGGCGACATATAAAAACTATCGTGGCACCGCTGTCACAGTGGCGCCACGATAGATAATAAACCAATCATTATCACATTTCTTGCAATGGAAAAAGTAATTTTGCTATGTACTTATAAAACGTGGTTCGGACGAAATGGTTCAGGCAAAATGAAAAAAATTTCTTAAAAAATTGATGATATTTTCTATATCATTAAAAATTAGATATTTATATATCACAGCAAGAAATAGCAATAACTTATTTTAATGATTGTGTGCCATAAAGATGCACACGCATGGCGCTACCTTTGCATCAGAAAAACGAAAAACTATATATAATGGCAAAAAAAGAAACAACTAAGAAAGCCGGCGCGGAGAAAGACCCGCAGGCAGCACGTATGGAAGCTCTGGCTCAGGCCATGGGTCGCATCGAGAAGGCCTACGGCCGCGGTGCCATCATGAAAATGGGCGATGACCATATCGAGAATGTCGAGGTCATTCCCACGGGCTCCATCGGACTTAATGTCGCTCTCGGTGTGGGAGGATATCCACGCGGACGTATCATCGAGATCTACGGTCCGGAATCTTCCGGTAAGACCACGCTCGCCATACACGCTATCGCCGAAGCCCAGAAACGCGGAGGCATAGCCGCAATAATCGATGCCGAACATGCGTTCGACCGCTTCTACGCCCAGCAGCTCGGCGTAGACATCGACAATCTTCTCATCTCCCAGCCCGATAACGGCGAGCAGGCTCTCGAAATCGTAGAGCAGCTTATCCGTTCTTCCGCCGTCGACATCGTCGTTGTCGACTCGGTGGCCGCGCTTACTCCCAAAAGCGAAATCGAAGGCGAGATGGGCGACCGCAACATGGGTCTGCAGGCACGCCTTATGTCGCAGGCCATGCGTAAGCTCACCGGTACAATAGCACGCACGAACACTACCTGTATATTCATCAACCAGCTCCGCGAGAAAATCGGACAGATGTTCGGTCCCACAGAGACCACAACCGGCGGAAACGCACTGAAATTCTATGCATCGGTCCGTATCGATATCCGCTCCCGCAATCCCATCAAGGACGGTGAAGACGTTCTCGGCAAGCGCGCATACATCAAGGTGGTGAAGAATAAGGTCGCTCCTCCATTCAGACGTGCGGAATTCGACATAATGTTCGGAGAGGGCATTAGCCGCAGCGGCGAAATCCTTGATCTCGGAGAACAATACGGAATCATCAACAAGAGCGGTTCATGGTTCAGCTACAACGGCAATAAGCTTGCTCAGGGCCGCGAGGCTGCCAAGAAAGTCATCCAGGACAATCCCGAACTGGCCGACGAGCTGGAAGTGGCAATAACCGAAGCCATCAAGGCTGCAGACAAGACCCGCGCGCCCAAGCCGCGTCCCGCTGCAGCAGCTCCCGCCGACTCCGAGGCTGAAGAAAAGCCTGCGACAGTGGCCGACTTTGAGGAAGAAGAATATCCCGACGATTTTTCAATAGAAGAAGACCTGTAATCTCAATTCTCTTTTAACCTTAAAAGGCCGCAGCGCATTCCGCGCCACGGCCTTTTCAAGTTATAGACCGGCCCCCCTACCGACCTCCTGCGGTAGAGCGGTCGGTATTGGCTTCAGTATCGATAAGTTTCTGAGCACCACGTTTCTGGCGTCCCCACTGAAGATTATAACTGATGTTTATATATGGCATTTTCATGTCAATACGCATGTGCTGCTCGTTGGTATTCCATTTGCTCAGCATCCGTGAACCCTGATCATACATGCCGAACGGCATGATTACTCCTGCGCCGAACTGCCAGTTATTCCAGTTATACGAGAGCTGGATTATAGAGAGATTTTCGCCCCAGCTTATTTTTTCGCCCCATAGATCGTGCTGTGCCCTGACGTACTGTCCCGTAGCCTCAAATCCCCAGTGAGAGAACATGACGCTTACGTTGCCGCTCCAGTTGTGATTATAGAGTTTATACCCTGTCCCTCTCATGCGTTCCACACGATATTGAATATGTCCGCTTGCCATCATCCAGTCCGGGATAATCTCTATCTGCGGAGAGAGAAAGAATGTGAGATTACGCAGTCCGCGGCTGTTTTCGTAGGAAGTAATCAGCTTATTTTCATTCCAATAGAGATAAGGAGTGATTGCGTTCGGACTGGTGAACGCACGGATGCCGAATGAGCCCTGCGTGTGTGGCAAAGAGAAATTATACCGGAGCGTAAGCATATAGGAATTTGACGTTTTTAACTCCGGATTTCCAATCCTCCACTGAAATCCGTCTATCTGCTGGGGAGCAACATTCGATTCCGCAAGCGAAGGGGCAGATTGCCAGGACTGGAAACTTAACCGGAGCTGATGCCTGTCGTTGATGCGGTAAGACACGGTAGCCTGCGGTCTGATATTCCATGAATGACTGCCCTGATTCGTTTCTTTGAAAAGATAATCGGTATACTGAGCCCCGACTCCGGCGGTAAGCGTCACCTTGTCTATCTTTTGGTAATACTCAGTGAAGATGTAAACCCTGTCCTGCCTCTGATGAAAGATTTCTCCGCCCAGATTATCATATACCGACCTGTTTCTGTTGGCCTTATACGAGGCACCTGCCGTAAGTCGGGAGTTCTGCCATTTCCTGATATAGTCCGCCTCTATGGCATATGCCTGATTGCGGTCCTTTATCATCGTGTGTATGTCCGTAGTGGTTGCACTTTGGTCGGGAAGCCGCTCGATATAGTCCGAATAGGACTTGCCGAAATAGAAAGAACTGTTGAAATCCACAACAAGAGTCTGCCTCTTGGCAAAATTATGCTCAAGATAGGCCGAATACTTCGCGGTTGTTCCCCTGCTGCCCCGATAATCGGTAAGACATATGTCATCACTCCCGTCGCTGAGCGACAGCAATCCGTTTGACGTGAAATCATCGGCAAATGTCGGCTCATAGCTTGCCGAAGTATAGAATGTGGTCGTATCAGGGATAATATAACTGTAGGAACTCCAGAACCGGCCGAAATTGCTGTCGATATGGCCTCCGAGCGGAGTCTCGGTTCTTGTCAGCGTTTTGCCGTCGGGAAATGTGAAAGTCTCTTTATAATCCCTGTGCGACCTGACTTTATCGGTCAGCTTGAAGACGCCTCCGACTTCTATCTGCGAGGGGCCGTTATTGAATTTACTGTCTGCAAAGTATTCACCCCAGGCCGTATTCAGAGCCTGGCGGACTTGGGTCTGCAAGGAACCTCCCAATGTAGGATTGACCACCACAACGTTGAGCACATAGCTTGCGCCGCCATAGCGCAGACCCGGATTATCGATCCACTCTATCCGTCGTATTGTCGACGGAAGAAGTGTCTTCAGCTGATCTACCGATGCCTCGCGCCCGTTTATACGGATCTGCACTGATTGCCCTGCGGCTGTGATGGTTCCGAGCGCTTCTGTAACCGAGAGGGAAGGAATCATAAGATTAGTGAGAAGCTGCATTCCGTTGTGTGAATTCTCTACCGCGCCACGCGACGGATAGTAAACATCCATATCCGACTTGCGTATTACTTTAGGGGCTTGGACTACAATTTCATTAAGATGCTGTGCCGCGATGGTATCAGTGATCTCCTGTGCGGACACTATAACAGGGAGCACGATTGCTGCAGCTGCCGGAATGAAATGCCGGAAAATTGTGGGTTTCATATTGCGATACATTTTTTTGATTTCGTATCGCAAAATTAGGTCTGAATCTATCTTAACACCAAATATGGAAGCCTTAATACCGCATCACTAAGACGCTGATAATCAATACCTTTATTTATAAAAAGTCTTAATAGAGGGCCAAACCATCCAAACGATACCTAAACAGGCATTTACTGACGGAGAAAAGCCACGATATCTTCTTTCTCAGGCACCCCGAGTTTCTTCCTTATCGATGATTTCCGGACGTAGATCGTCACCGTCGTCTGCATGGTGATGACACTGATCTCCTTTGTCGTAAATCCTGCCATCATGAGAATAATGATCTGTTCTTCTTTCTCGGTCAGCAAATTCTTGTAACGGTCATGCAGACGGGAATAGAATCCCGAATAGAGATTATCGATTATATCATATACACTGTTCCAGTTCACCAGAGCGCCGTTGGTATCACCGTCGATAGTCGATATCCTTTTCAGCATCTCGCGGTTCTGCTCCGTCGGAGTCTCGGCAACCATCTTCATGATTCCGAGCTGCCGGAGCATGGCGCGCCGCAAAGACTCGGGTCCGGAGGAGGGCTGTGTCGTGGCATTTATCTCATCAACCATCTTCTGCAACGCCTCAGTTCTTTCTTCCGCCTCAATCATCCTGCGCTTGCGCTTCTGAGTATTCCATGCAGCCATCAGACCAATGATAACAGTGGCAAGGGCAACAATGATTATAATGGCGGTCTTACGCTCATTCTGGGCTTTAAGAGTCAATGCACGGTTCTCATGTCTGAGCGCATCCTTCTCTGTTTCTCTCTGTGTATATTCCATCCGGTTGAGGAGTTCCCGCTGATGGTTGTTGGTTACTGCCGTCTGCCATAGTTTCAGGATGCCTGTACGGCGATATTCCAGCAACTCGTCCAGATGTCCCGCAAAACTTCTATAGTAATATTTCTCAGCGGGCGTCCTTTCCGCGATGCAACTGTCGGCTTTGGCAAGTTCGGCGGCGGAACGGTCGAAATCTCCGAGATTAAAAAAATTCAATGCCTTCCAGAAATGCAGATACGGTATCTCCGAATTCCCGGGAGCATTCTCATACACTAAGTCTACCAGACGGTTGCTCTCCTGATACCGGCCGAGCTCCTCCAGAATACCTATTTTCTCGTAGGTATATGTAAACTGGTCCTCGGCAAGGTTATTGGCTCGGGAATAATCAATCAGCTCGTTGACGACGGTCAAAGCCGAATCGCTATGGCCGGACAGCTGATAATTCTCGCACAACTGATATTTATAATATATCTTATAAGTGGAATCACTGTCCAGCGACATCACACGCCGAATATAGCCGAGATTCCGCTCACAATCAAACAACGCACCGCCGACACCAATCCGGGACTGCAGCAACTGAATCATCATCCGGTCGGATACACCGGGTAATGATATCAATGAATCCAGCAGCTGCAGAGACTCCGCTACATTACCCGACCAGAAAAGATGCAAAGCATAGAGATCGCCGCTCTGTATATAACGGTCACGGTCGCGCCCATTGTAATATTCTAATGAAAAACGCAAAAGCGAATCCGAGAGCATGGGACTCTCCTTAACCTTGTGCGCCGCTGCCGTAACGAGATAATACAACGCCCTCAATGAATCTTCCTCAAGATCCGACGGCTCAATATCAGCCAGAAGAATCAACGTGCTGTCAGGTTTAATAGTGACCAGCCTCTCGGCTTCTGAAAGTGCCTGCATATATTGCGGCACGCGGGTGCAAGCCGTTGTGCCGATAATAACCAAGAATAATGTCCAAATCAAGTAGCGCATAAAATGCTGAATTCAGTCTAAATGCATCATGCAATAAATCATCCCACGCTTTTGACGGTCATGAGGTATACCAGTATCAGGGTATCAGCTTCCGGACCCAGCCATAGCCGCAACAGCTCAAGCATACGTGCCTTTCTCTTTTTGACTGTGATCTCCGCCACATCAAGAATACGCGCTATTTCCTGAGTCTTCAGTCCCTGCTCGAAGTTCAGTTCAAAAATCTCACGATATTGCGGCGGCAGACGGTCGATGGCAGCAAAAAGCGAATCGAGCGTTTCCTGTCGTATCAGAGCGTACGAAATATCACGCTCGGCACCAGGACCGTCACTTAAAGTCGACGCGTATCCATCCGTCACTCCTTTATGGCGAAGCAGATTCAACGCCTTATGACGGATGCTCCTCATCATATACCACCGCCAGTGTACGGCATCATCGAATTCGTCACGATGCTCATATGTGCCCATCACGGCATCCTGCACACAATCCTCTGCCATAAAAGCCAACGATTCACCAAGCAGATGCGAGGCAAATGCGAGAAGGCCCGGATACATAATTGTGTAGAACGGAACCATCTTGCCCCTGATAAAATTCTCATATAGTGATTCGTAATCTGTCATAGCTCGGTAACATGTGCACCACAAAGGTATATAGTTTTATTCTGATAGACAAATAAAAATCCCTCTAAAGTCCTGAGGGCACTGAATAAGTCCCTTTATAGACTGAACCCATAGCACATGACATTTCTCCGACTCCAAGACTACGTTTTGATATACAGACACATAGGGTTATTTATCGGCAAAATCGCGTTAAAAAGACTTGAATGGAGACGCCTTCCAACAGCTAATAAATCAAAAAGATAAATGAAAGGCGCGGATTTCCTTTGTTAATAAAGTGA
>CABRLF010000151.1 GCA_902471685.1 uncultured Porphyromonadaceae bacterium | reverse complement strand
GCCGGTATTAAGTTTATTTTTAGCACCTTAAAGTTAATGCTTTTCTTGCAAATATACAAGAAGGGCGTTCTCTTTTTTGTGGAGGCTATGAATTATTCAGGTTCATATAGTGACATCACGGATCGGACCTGACGGGAAGAAAATCAACGACCATAATGAAAGACGACACTCTCAGGCTGTCATCGACAAACTGCTCGGCATTGACAAGCAGAAAAAGGCCGACAAGGATTTTGAGACTGCAAAGCAATACACCTTCTCTTCCCTGGCCCAGTTCAAAGCGATCATGTCCACCATGGGCTATCAGGTTTATGAGAAGGAAGACACAGTATATATAAAGAAAGGTGGCCGCATACAGAAAAAGATTCCGTTGGTAGATTTCAACAACCTATATAAATATGGTGTGACTGACAATGCCCGTGCCCGCCAGTTAAGGTCAATTCTGCGCAAGCACCGTGACATCTGCACCAGCCGCACCGAGCTTCAAAAGGAGTTGAAGAGCAAGTTCGGCGTTGACCTTATATTCTTCGGCAAAAAGGATGCCCCCTACGGATATATGCTCGTTGACCACAGCAGGAAGATGGTATTTCACGGAGCGCGTGTACTTGCCGTCAATGAATTATTGGACTTCGCAACGCCGGAAGAACGCTTTGACCGCATCGAGAGCTTCATTGACAGCCTGCTCAATCTCAATCCGAAAATTACCCAGTCGGAGATTTACAGCAAACTGTGGCAGCATCACGCCTATATAAAGAAAGGTGTGATATACTTCAACGGACAGACACGCCCGCTGAAACAATATATGGCGGATGCAATCGAGCGCAACAACAGGATTGCGTGGGTCGAGAGTTTCCGACCGAGAACGCAGGCCGAAATAGATTTCCTCTGCCGTATCGGGAAAGTGGAACGAACCGACCTTGTATCTCCGGCGCAGGAGAAACAGGGTGGCTATGCCGAGGCGGTAAGGGATATAAGAGCAATATTCAACGACCCCGATACAGTATATGTCAGACCCGCCATAAAAGCAGTCGGATATAAGGTAATGCAGGAGGGAGACAACTACTTTGCCATAGATTTTGACCTCAAGATTATAATTGATCTCGCGGAAGAGGGATTCAACATCCGGCGTCTTGAATGGCAGCAGCCCAATCAGAAAGACAAGGGTAAGGATAAGAGCCAGACAAAGCAGAACAGGCAAGGCAATAAGCTCGGGAAGATACGGAAGCTTCGTGACGCCGGAGCCGGCCGAGGCGAGAACCGAGAATGGGAGGTCGGCAACAAGGGAAGATATGATGAAATCGATGGCGAGAACTCGCTCAAAATGTAGTCCTGAAATTTTCTCACTGTGCCATTTTTGTCGCAGCACCATTTATCCAATGGCTTAATACTCCATTTATTGAATGATTAAATGATCCATTGAACGAATTGTGTCCAAATTGCACAATCACGTGATGCGGGCAAAGTAATTTTGCTATCAGAATAAACCGACGCATCATCATGGACGATACAATCATTATCACTTTTGCGAATCAGAAAGGAGGAGTAGGAAAGACTACCCTCTGCGCAATCTTCGCCAATTACCTGGTGAAGAAGGGTTGTCCTGTAATGGTCGTGGACTGCGATGCACAGCAGAGCATAAGGGAAAGGAGGAAGAATGACCTTGTCATATATGATGGTCCCGACATGAAGATACCATACGAGGTGATTTCATTCGACATCTCCAAGACTGACCAGCTGATTACATTCATCGACAATCTCCGCCGATCCCGTGGAGTGGTTCTGATTGACTCACCCGGCTCACTGGATTTACAGGGTCTTGTGATTCTGCTCGGAAGCTCTGACTTCATTGTCTGTCCTTTCCATTACGACAAGACTACTATTCCCTCCACAGTCTCCTTCATTCTGTTTATCGAGAGAATGAGAGCCGAGATGGGCAAGCGAATGAACGCGCAGCTGATACTTATTCCCAACAAGCAGGATCCGCGTGTAGGGAAACGAGACGAGCTCTTATTATGGGATGATACCCGGGAAGCCTTCAGCAACTACGGAATAGTAACACCGAAAATATCGGTCAAGGCTGACATGGAGCGATTCAGCACAATCTCGGACCTTGACACGCAGCTGGAGACAGTGTCACCGGCCTTCGATGTCATCTATAAAGAAATCTTTGGAACAACTCAACCCTTAACCAAGTAATCATGTCTGAAAACAAATCATTTCCGGAATTAAGCGGCCTGCTGTCCGGATTAAGAAATTTCGACACACCCGCAAGACAATCCCCTTCGACTGAGGTCATAGCTGAGACCACATCTGAGGCTGAAACCACATCTGAGACCTCAGACTTTTCAAATGAGGAACCTGTCATCGCTCCGCCAATAGAATCAAAAATTCAGAATGGAGACAATACTCTATGGAATGCCTTCATGCAGAATCTTCGGGAGTGCCCTGCCCGATGCCGGAAACCTGACCGCCTCGGATATTTTATCGATAAGGATATTGCCGACTCAATATCGGAATGCAATATCGAAAAACGCAGCAACTCGGATATCATAAACGCCATCCTCCGCACATTTCTGAATCTTAACCTCGAACAGTTCAACCAATACCGTCAGGAAAGCAAGACTCTGTTCAACTCAAAGAAAGAACAACTATGAGCAAAATAATCTGGACAGACGAAATGATCGAGACCTTGAAGGAACTCTATCCGACAGAGACACTCGAGGTCGTGGCCCAACGTCTCGGTACCGGTCGGACATCGGTCAGTAAGAAAGCTCGGGAACTGGGGTTGTCGAAAGGTATGAAAAGAGCCTGGCTTGAAAAGGCAAATGATGTAAGGGCTCTTCATCCCAATCATTCCATCACTGAAATATCACAGATGATAGGTACTTCGCGACGGACCGTCTCACGCATCATCGCATTGCTCAATCTTCACAAGGATAAATCAGAGGAAAAGGCTATGCGGTCAAGGATCCGCGCGGAAATGGTGAAACGTGAACGCCGCAGAGTGGTCTTCGGTCTGGACCCCATCACCAGGATAAAGGTGGTGACAAACAAAAAGAAGATTGCACTCCGGCATAAGCTCAAGAAAATGGGATGCCTTGTCACTCGCGGCGCCAATATCATCTACTACAACGATGACAACCTTATGAGTCCTGAACGTATAACCACCGGACGTTCGCTCGGGCTGCGGCTTATGCCGATGACATCCTTATATGAATCTCAAACTGCAATATAATTATGGTATTTGGTCAAATTTTTACATTTCTGCTCGTAATCCTTCTGCTGTATTATGCCGGAATGATAGTCCTCGACATTCAAAAGGCAAAAAAGGAGAAGGAACTGCAAGCTGCCAACAACGACGAAAAGGATATTGACATTTCCGAGGAAGCAAAGAATTTCAAGACGATTCTTATCACTCGCGAGGAACCTGTCAATAAACCCGACAGCAAGAATCCTGCTCCCGTCAAAGTCAAGACTAAGATTCCCAAGGAGCCTGCCATGACCGGCGGCTATGAGGTAGAAGAACTAACCGAAAGAATCAGGAACAGCAAAGGTGGAGTACCCGCAGACCTCGGGAACATTCTCCACCGATGCAATGCCGCCTGACATTCTCCACTCTCTCCTCTCTCTCCGATGTTTGTTTTACGCCCTATGTTGTCTTTAATGCCCTGTGTTGCCTTTATCGCCCTGTGTTGTCTTTATCGCCCGATAACCAATCGAAAAAACAACAACAGAAATGCACAACATCAAGAACAAATGTCTGCGTGCCGTGGCACGCTTCCGCAACTCCGGTTTCGCCCGCAGGGGCGTGCTCGCTCTCGGCGCCCTCACTATCGCAGTGGGTGACGCAATGGCAGCCAGCAAGGGTGCCGCAGGTTTCACCAAGGCTACGACCGAAATATCCTCGTACCAGACCCCGGTCTCCAATCTGATGAAGGCAATCGCCGCCGTCATCGTTCTCGTCGGCGCCTTCAATGTCTACTTCAAGATGCGTGCGTTCGTATAGGATATATAGCAAATAACTAAATAGCAATAGTTTAGGTATGGACTCAATACTACCTACTTCCATCAGACTTACTTGTCGTAGCTCAAAAGGCTTCGATAGGGACACCTTGGCGGGAAACCAAAGGGGGACAACAGCATGTCTGAAAAGCACCAAGTCGGGAAACTGCATAACCGCGACTGAGGTGCAAGGGAGAAAGGCATATATGAGGATAAAGCCTGATTGGTTGAACGATAGTTCAGCGGCCTGTGAAGTGGCCATGGCGGAAGGCAGTTACATACGCCATGCCGGAGCACCGGCACGACCTTCATTTTCGTGTCCGGCAGAGAGTCAGCTTCGGAGCAACCGCAATAAGCGGACAAAAGAACGTAAGTCGTATCCGACAATATGCCGTGCCTGTTGCTATATATCTAAGCGAAGATTGCCTAAACCGGAATGCCTCATGGCTATGAGCACAGGTTCTGAATATCCGGCATGGCAACGGAGCCACCGTAGTAGTCCGAGCGTGGGAAAGCCACGTACATGGCGAAGGGTGGCAGGTGCCTGTCTAATATTAACTTCCGATTATGTGAGAGACATATGAGAAATCCGCAGCTGATATTAGACGCTCTGTGTTCACACAGCAAAGTCTCGGACTATAAGTTCGAGCGTCTCTACCGTATTCTCTTCAACGAGGAAATGTACTATGCCGCCTATGAACGGCTCCAAGTCAAGACGGGCAACCTTACGCCCGGAACTGACGGCGACACAATGGACGGCATGAGCACCACGAAGATAACACGGTTGATTGACAGTCTCAAGGATGAGTCTTATTCGCCCCATCCTGCGAGAAGAGCCTATATTCCTAAAAAGAACGGTAAGATGCGTCCGCTCGGCATCCCTTCGTGGAATGACAAGCTGGTGCAGGAAGTAGTCCGCATGATACTGCAAGCCATCTATGAGGGGTCGTTCTCCGACCGCTCACATGGGTTCAGACCTCATAAGAGCTGCCACACCGCACTGACGCAGATACAGAAGACGTTCACGGGAGTCAAATGGTTTATCGAGGGAGACATCAGGGGCTTCTTCGACAACATAGACCATGCGATGCTCATAGACATTCTGCGCGAGCGGATTGCCGATGAACGCTTTCTCCGTCTGATATGGAAATTTCTCCGTGCAGGATATGTGGAAGACTGGAAATTTCATGACTCGTTTCACGGAACACCCCAAGGTGGCATCATCTCTCCGATACTTGCCAACATATACCTTGACCGTTTCGACCGATACATGAAATCCTATGCCGCCACATTCAACAAAGGCAATGGACGAGGATGCAATCCCGAATATTTCAATCTCAATACGAAAACATGCGCATTGAGGAGGAAGTACCGCAAAGAGACTGACGATAACAAGAAGGCTGAACTCGCAGAACGAATCTCTGTGATGCAGGCCAAGTTGAGAACCATGCCTTGTCATCTCGACATTGATGCTGGCTACAGACGTATTGTCTACACCCGGTATGCGGATGATTTCCTTATCGGGGTAATCGGAACAAAAGCTGACTGCGAAAGCATAAAAGCTGATATCGCGACATTCATGCGCGACAGGCTCAAACTCGAGCTTTCGGCCGAGAAAACACTGATTACCCATGGAAAGGATATCGCCAAATTCCTGGGGTATGACATAACCGTCTCAACATCCGAAATGATGAGCCGCACGAGAAACGGTATTCTTCAGCGCAATCACAAGGGTAAAGTTCAACTTCTGCTCAACTCCGATACTGTCAGGAAAGCCCTTGAAAAGTACGGAGCCGTGGAATACAGGGAACATGACGGCAAGACTGTCTGGTGTCCTAAATCACGCGGCAAACTGATTGCGATGGAGGAACACGAAATCGTAAGACGGTTCAACTCCGAGATAAGGGGATTCTATCACTACTACAGCATCGCAGCCAACTGCGCACGCCAATGCTCAAAGTTTGGCTATCTGATGGAGTACAGCATGTGCAGGACACTTGCACAGAAGCTGAATCTGTCGACATCCAAAGTGAAAAGAAAGTACACTCATAACGGCGTCTTTACAGTGAATTTCACACGACAGGACGGTAAAAGTGCATCGGTGACTTTCTATAACGAAGGATTTGCCAAGAAGTCCACGCCCGTAGTGGATGCCGAATCGCTGGAGACAGGCGACGAAGCGGAACGCCTTCCGAAAGTCACTCTTATAGCAAGGCTTAAAAGCGGTTGCTGTGAGATGTGCGGTAAGGCCGACACTGAGTTACGCATGTACCATGCCAAAAGGCTCGGTAATATTGACGGGACTACGCAGTGGGGCAAGATTATGCTCAAAATGGGTCGCAAGACGCTTGCAGTATGTGATGAATGTTATCGTAAAATCCATAATAAGAGATGAATATGTATGTAGTGCCAACATGTCGAGTCAAAGCACTGGAAAGCCGTATACATGGAGACATGTACGTACGGTTTGGGAGCAGACACAGTGAAACGTGCCGCAGAAATGCGGTAACGCGCTCGGTGTCGAGCTCACAAAACGGCGATCAGGACGTGAAGAAGACCATCATGCTCACCATCGGCGGCTGTATCGCCTTCATCGCGCTGAGCGAGGCCCTGCCCCTTTTCTTCAAATAAGGAACCGCTAAAACCAAGACTGACATGGCAATGAATCAGAAAG
>CABRLF010000150.1 GCA_902471685.1 uncultured Porphyromonadaceae bacterium | reverse complement strand
CCGTCAGAGCTATACACCTAAATTCGATGTTTTCAAATTTTTGTCATGTACTTAATTCGATTATTTCAATTAAGTGGTCTTATATGGCGTAATTTGATTTTAGATTTGGAGAAAAATGCCCTAAAACAAGAATTAAAACCGCTAAAAATTCGATTTTGATTTTGTGATGCGACGGATTTTCGCTATATTTGCGCCATTAAAACGCATCGGATATGATACAAGAGCTGATAATACGTAATTTCAAGTCGTTTCGCGATGAAGTGGAATTGAGTTTTGAGCCGTCGACAGACGACCGTTACAACAGTGTGGTCACGATGCCTGACGGCGTGAAGCTGTTGCGCTTTGCCGTGGTGCTCGGCGCAAACGCCAGCGGCAAATCAAATCTGCTTGAAGCGATTGAGTTCCTGCGCGGTTTCTGGAACACACTTCCATCCACCAACGATGACGGTACGGATGTGCAGCCATTCCTGTTACGCGACGATGCGCTGTCTTTCGACACGGAATTTGAACTTAAATTCTATGCTGACGGTCTGCGCTATTGGTACAAACTCAAGGTAAATCCTGAAAAGGTCTGCCATGAGTCGCTCTTTGTCTATCTCACCAACCGCCCGACAAAGGTGTTCTGTCGCGAGGATGTCGGTGGTATATCCAGATTGAATTTCAATCCGGCTGTCGTAAGGCTCTCTCAGGCGGAGGTGGATGTCATGACGATGAACTGTCTCCGCAATATGTCGCTGCTGGCTACCATGAAGAAGGTGAATGTCTCGGTCGCATATCTTGACAATATGCGCCGGTGGATTGACAGCCGTATTCTTCCATTGCAGAGCGGTTCGCTTTCCTCTCTTTCAAATGATGCGAAAAAGCATATAGCGGACAGTGAGGATTTCCGCGAGTATCTTATGCAATTCGCAAAGGAGGCAGACTTTAATATATCAGACATAAAGATTCAGAAAATGGCGGCTCTGTTCGGACATAAGGTCGAGAATGCCGATGGTTCGCAGGACTATATACTCCCTGAGGCTTGCCAGAGCACGGGCACAAAGCGGATGGTGGAACTGGAGTCTCTGATTTACGAACAGCTCAACCGTCAGGCTTTCCTTTGCATTGACGAGATTGAAGCCTCGATGCACCCCAACCTGATGGAGTATATCCTCTCGAAATTTGTCAATACACAAGATAACCAGTCTCAGCTTCTTGTCTCTACACATTACGATCCGATTCTTAAAGACATCGACGACATTTTCGGCAAGGACTCCGTATGGTTTACCGAGAAAGGGAAGGACGGCAACTCGCAGTTGTTCTCACTGGTTGATTTCAATGGCCTCAACAAACTCTCATCTATCCACCGCGCTTATATGAACGGTCGTTTCGGCGCACTTCCCAACGTATTGTAATCATGGCAAGAAGAATCAAAGAGCGTAAACTCAGAAATCCGGCGATTACAATCATCGGCGAGGGCGCAACCGAGCGCTACTACTTCACACACCTGAAACTCCTCAACGGCTATAACTACGTCTGCAAGCCCCGCAACTTTGCCGAGCAGAACATTGATGACATTCAACGGCAGGTGGAACGGGTACTCGCTGATGACGGGATAGCCGTATGTGTATTCGATGTGGATGTAACCCGCATACATTCGGCGGACAAGGTCAAATTCGATGCCATGCGTCGGCGTTATGCCGGTAATCCGTCTGTGATCATCTGTGAGAGTATGCCGTCGATTGAATTCTGGTTTCTTCTCCACTATCTCAATACCAACCGCTATTTCGCTTCATCTGATGATGTGATTGCCCTGCTCCACAGATTCATGCCTAATTTCAGCAAACAGCAGTCATTCCTGTCCCGCGACAATTGGGTAGCCACACTATTGGCCGACAACAAACTTTCAACAGCCATCTCCAATGCCATTGGTATCGGAGAAGACGGAGAATCATATTCCAACCTTCATAAGTTATTCGCGCTTCTTAATTCATAAGGCGACTCACATAATACCATAACGTAATTTTCGGTTATTCCCATACAAAATATTGCGATTAAGCACCGTCGAAGGTAAAATTTTTGCGATTATAACCGTAATTTTTACAAAAAACTGAGTTTGGAACATAGGTAAAGCGATGGGACGAGAGGCGGCGGTGCATTTGTCATGTCGGCATAGCCGTCAATAATGTCGGGGCCGGCCCTGACATCCTTGACCGCCATTCCGACAACGGCGGAGGGCGACACCGCAAGATCCAACGCGAAATCTATGCCACCATACCCTTACGGGTGGTGACTCCGGTTACGCTTATGTCTCATGCCGTGCCTTGATGCCTCCGCAAGTTATTTTCACCGCCACCACTCCACCCGTCGCTTGATTTCGCGCCATTGTCCCGAAGACAGTGGCGTTTCGTTTTGCTACACGCCACAGACTTCTCCTTTGGGGCGCAACCAAATGTATTACACAAAGAGATTATCAGATTCGTCATTGTCTTATCGTTTTAGCGCTTTGTCAAAGCAAAGAATATGCCGCCATCCGTTTTCACCGGCGCGGACTCTTATCTCCAGTTTCATTGCAATATCAACAAACAGATTTCAATTTGCTCGGTAGGGCTAACGTGTGTGGCCCGGGATATTCTTTTGCCTTTTGGCTGAAAAATCTCCAGACACAAAATGATGTATTTGCCTCCGCAAGCTCCGGCGAACACTCATTTTGCACTCGTATTTTTAAGCCAAAGGGCGAACATCCCTCTTATGCCTCACACGCCCTTTAGGTGTCGAGCAAACTGAAACCGATGGTTGATATACAAATAAAAAAATGTCGAACGATGAAAACGAACAACAACATATCATATAGTCGAGGCAGAACTTCCACCTCCGGTTTCAACCAAATAAAAAAGGTTGTCAAGGTGTTGGTAATCCTCATTGGCTCAATAATAGGATTGGTGTTGTGGGTATTTATCCGACCGATATTCCGAGGTGTTGGCTGGGGAATCAGCCTTGTATCTACCCTAATGATAATCTTTTGGTTACTGACAAATCTCTAAAAACTCAACTGATATGGCTACACAGAAATCAAACAACCCTGCTATCGTAGCGATGCAGGAAATGATGCAAAGACGCATCGAACAAGAACCCGAGTTCGCTTTGAAAATGGCAAATCCAAATAAGAGTATGGAGGGCGCAATCAATTTTCTCTGTAACGAAGTCAAGAAAAGCGGCCTATGTGTACTGACCGATGAGGCGGTAGAGGCTATTTTAGTCCATTATTGGGACGAGGAGGACATCAAGGAGGTGGATAATATTGGCTGCAATATCGTGGTATCAAAGCCGGAACTCTCCGAGGCGGACAAGGCAGAACTCAAGGAGCAGGCTATGGAGCAATACCGAGAGGAACAACTCCGAGAACTCCGCAGACAATCTCATCCGAAGACTCAACTCAAGCCGACCGCCACCGCTCCCAAAGCCGGAGCAGAGATTGACTCAATCCCCAACCTATTTGATGAACTCTAAACACCCCCCCAAGACTATGAGACCAAGAAATTTAAGAGAGAAGCATATAGTGGAGCTGAACGGGCGACTTCGCCCGCTCACCACTCCACAAATGAATTGGGCACTCAACTCTACAATCAATCACTACGGATACAGACTGAAATCCGGAATGTGTACCTGCATGAAATGCGGTCACGAGTGGTTGGAAACAAGAAACGGAATGTGCCTATGCCCCGAATGTGGCACAAGGATAGAAATCAAGGACACCAAGGAACGTGTTATCCGAGACAAGTCCTATTTCAACGTAATCACCACTAAAGAGGATTATCAGGTAGTGAGAATGTTCCTGATGATAGTGGAAATGCGCAAGGGAATGAAGGCTAACCCCGCCTATCTTGAAATCGGCAGTTATTGGATAGACTGCAAGGGTAATACCACCGTTGTTGGAATGCAGAGAACGTTAGGACACTACATTGACAGTTTTGCCTTTGGTTCTCCATTGGAGATAAGGCGTGACAACGAAGCCTTCCAGCGCATATCCGATGAATGGGTTTACCCACACATCAAGGTCACTGACACAATCAAGCGCAATGGTTTCAAAGGCAGTTGCCACCATATCCATCCCGTGACACTCTTCCAAGAGTTGCTGACTAACCCCAAGGCAGAGACACTGATGAAATCCAACGAGATAGAATTGCTCCGATACTTATGTTATAGACCCACCAACAAGGCTGACATCAAGACCTATTGGAACACTATCAAGATAGCCAATCGCAATGGTTACAAGGTCAATAACTCGCAGATGTGGATAGACTACATCAAGATGTTGGAGCGTTGTGGCAGAGATATTCAATCGTCAAAGTACATCTGCCCCGCCAATCTTCAAGAGGAACACGACCGCTATGTGAGGAAGGTTCACATTCTTGAAGACAAGAAGAAAAGAGCAGAGGACATCTGCAAAGCCCAAGAGAGGGAGGCGAGTTTCAAGGAACAGAAAGAAAAGTTCTTCGGCATCCGTATCAATGACGGAGAGATTGAGGTCAAGGTATTGGAAAGCGTTGAGGAATACCGACAAGAGGCTGAAAGTCAGCATATATGTCTGTTTAGCGCAGCCTACGACCAGCGTGAGGACAGCCTTATCTTCTCAGCGAGGATAGACGGCAGGATAATCGAGACCATCGAGGTTGACCTCAAAACTCTAACGGTGGTTCAGTCAAGAGGAGTCTGCAATCAGAACACCGAGTACCACGACCGCATTGTCAACCTCATCAACGCCAACACTCACCTCATCAAAGAAAGAATTACAGCATAAGATGTTTCATAGTCAGAGCGGACGACCTCGTGATGAAGTCGCCCGCTCAATTTTGCCAAAAATTTCGGCCGCCACAGGCGGCGATGTGCGCGGTATTCGTTCCGAAATTCAATAGACTTTATTAGAATTTATGAAAAAATCAATTCTGTATCGCACTTTGATACATCATCATTCTACCTTTGCATCGTAAACATTAAAAACACCCAAAGATATGAAACCTATTACAAGTAATGATTTCCTTAACTCAGTTCTTGAAACTGAGGCATGGAAAGAGGTCTCTCAAAGTGGGAGCCTCAGCATGACGATGATCGAGAAGTTTGCCGACAAACTTGACTGGGAAGAGGTCAGTGGCAATAGTAATGTCATCTGGACAGTCGAGGGCATCAACAAGTTTGCCAACAAAATACATTGGGATGAATTTTCCCGTTCATGCCCGGAAAACCTACTCTCGGAGTCAACGCTTCAGAAGTTTGCGTCCAAGTGGGATTGGAAGGCTCTCTCCAATCGTGACGACATCTACAACAACTGGCGTCTGCTCGAAAAGTTTGCCGACAAGGTAAACTGGGGTGAAGTCATCACTAACTGGAATATTGAGAAGCCGCTTGAGTTCTTCTCACGTTTCCAGCAGTACATCCCTATGTCAAAACTTCAGGACTCCCGTCTGTGGAATGCAATGGTCGAAGCTCGCGCCAAGCATCTGATCCAAGAAGCCATCGGCATAGAATAAAAATCTCGGGTACGCAAATAGACTGCGTAGCAATGTTGTAATTTTGCGCCCGGATTTCAGAAGCCATTTGGCTATTTGCTGAAAATCAGCTAACTTTGCAGTGGATAACTTTGCCTTCGGCATCGCGCACCGGCTAAAGCCGACATGCGCTAAGTTTCCACTCGCGATTAAATAATTGCACTCGCTTTCGAGCGCATACTAAAAAGAAAACAATGCAGACAACGCAACTCAACATATCGTTCACAATGTTTCGCCGTAGCTATCGCAGCTTCGACAGCAATTTCTATGGTATCAGTTATAGAGGCTATCGAAGTGTGCCCGGTGGATTGCTCCGACGATATACCAATGCGGTCTGTATAAGTTGAAATAACGTAACCACAGACAATCAGGATAAAACAGTCGGAAGGTCCATAACACTTTCCGACTTTTTTTGTGCCCTGTTATGGCTTATCCTATTGTCACGGCATGGCACCCAAAAACAATTCAATTATGAACAAAGAAGATTATTATCGCAGCCATGCCAGTAAACAAAAATGCACTAATAAGATACAAAACCATAGACCGGTGCCTGAGGAACAAGTACAGGCGGTGGACTCTGGATGATCTCGTCGAGGCTTGTTCCGATGCCTTGTACGAAATGGAAGGAATAACCAGGGGTATTTCAGTAAGAACCGTTCAGGCCGACATACAAGTGATGAGGTCTGATAAACTCGGCTACGAAGCTCCGATTGAGGTTTACGAAGGAAAGTTCTACAGATACGCCGATGAAGACTACTCTATATCAAATTCGCCATTGGACTCAAATATGTGTGACCTCATTTCCGACGCAATCGACAAGTTGAGACATTTTGAGACAGTCATGCCAACCCATGAACTTGGCGATGTCTTATCGAAGGTGAAACACAAACTTGAGCTACTGCTTGAAGACGCATAAAAAGAAGGCTTTGACATAACCGACACACGGCATATTGTCAAAGCCTTTATTCATTTCGGTACTTCCGGCAGGAATCGAACCTGCGACCGTCCCATTAGAAGTGGGATGCTCTGATCCGCTGAGCTACGGAAGCATTCACTGGTATTTCCGGCAGGAGTCGAACCTGCGACCCTCACGTTCGTAGCGTGACGCTCTAATCCACTGAGCTACGGAAACATATTTTTGTTGCGGGGGATGGACTCGACTCGACGAAGCTCTGAGAGCAAAGACAAGCTTGCTTGAATCTTTGCCGAGGAGC
>CABRLF010000149.1 GCA_902471685.1 uncultured Porphyromonadaceae bacterium | reverse complement strand
GCCGCCGCCGCGGCTGCGGATGCGCAACAGACCGGAAGCAACGGTCAGGCCACCGCTTATCTGGTGTCGGACGCCCATCTTGACACGCAATGGAACTGGGATATCCAGACCACCATCGGACAATATGTGTGGAACACGATAGACCAGAATCTAAAACTGCTCGAAAAATATCCCGACTACGTATTCAACTTCGAAGGCGGCTCCAAGTATGCCTGGATGAAAGAATATTACCCGCGCGAGTACGAACTGATGAAAGAATACATCAAGTCGGGGCGCTGGCATATCAGCGGAGCCAGCTGGGAAGCCAACGACGCTATCGTACCTTCGATAGAGTCGGCGATACGTAACGTAATGCTCGGACAGGAATTCTACCGCAATGAGTTCGGAGTTGAAAGCACCGATATTTTCCTTCCCGACTGCTTCGGTTTCGGCTGGACGCTACCTTCGGTAGCCGCGCACTGCGGTCTGATAGGATTCTCTTCGCAGAAGCTCGGATGGCGTAACCATCCCTTCCACGGCGATAAGAAATATCCTTACACGATCGGTCTGTGGCGAGGCGTGGACGGATCTGAGATAATGATGGCTCATGGCTTCGACTACGGTCGCCGATGGAAAAATGAAGACCTCACTCAGAACCGCGATCTCATCAACCGCGCTGCCGAAAGTCCCCTCGGCAAGGTATTCCATTATTATGGCACCGGCGACATAGGCGGCTCACCGTCCATACAGTCGGTGGAAGCTGTTTGTAACGCAATCGGCAAGAACGACGGACCCGTGAAGATTCTCAGTGTCACCTCCGACCAGCTTTTCAAGGATTATCAGCCTTACAGCTCGCATCCTGAACTGCCCCGCTATGATGGTGAACTTCTGATGGACGTTCACGGCACGGGCTGCTACACTTCCCAGGCCGCAATGAAACTCTATAACCGCCAGAATGAGTTGCTCGGCGACGCAGCGGAGCGCTCGTCGGTAGCATCGGAGGCTCTCGGGCTCACGCAGTATCCGGTCGATTTCCTCTCCGAGGCATGGCGCCGATTCATTTTTCATCAGTTCCACGACGACCTTACCGGCACATCCATACCGCGTGCTTATGAATTTTCATGGAACGATGAGCTCCTCTCGCTCAAACAGTTCTCCGACGTCCTCACTCATTCGGTAGGTGCCGTTGCCTCGCAGCTCGACACCCGCGTGAAGGGTACTCCGGTCGTGCTCTATAATGCACTCGGACATGAGGCCACCGATCTTGTAGAGCTTGAAGTATCTGTCAAAGGGCGTCCCGGCAAGGTGCAGGCATACGACCAGAACGGCAATCCGGTAGCCGCACAGATTCTCGGCGTCGAAAACGGCAGGGCAAAAGTGCTTGTGGAAGCAACCGTGCCGGCAAACGGATATGCGGTCTACGACCTCCGCTTCTCAGGCAGCTACAAAGCTGCGGCGCCGAAGGCAGGTGTCCGCACTGTCGGGAACTCCGTATATGCCATCACGCTCGACGACAAGGGTGACATTACTTCATTGGTGGACAAGCGCAACGGCAAACAGCTCGTTGCCGACGGCAAGGCAATCCGCCTGGCAATATTTACCGACAACGAATCTTATAGCTGGCCGGCATGGGAAATCATCAAGAAGACTGTCGACGCAGAGCCTCAGTCGATAGATGAAAATGTAACGATGTCGGTAATAGAAGAAGGACCGGTGCGTACCACTCTCTGCGTGGAAAAAGGGCATGGCGATTCAAAATTCAGGCAGTATATCCGCCTGTATGAAGGTGCGCTCGCCGACCGCATCGATTTCGTGAATGATGTCGACTGGGCTACTACCAATGCTCTCGTCAAAGCTGAGTTCCCGCTGACAGTATCAGCGCCCAAGGCGACTTATGACCTCGGACTTGGTACGATAGAACGCGGCAATAATGTCGACAATGCTTACGAAGTGTACTCGCAACGCTGGGCGGACCTCAGCGACGGCAACTATGGCGTGACGGTGATGAACGACTGCAAGTACGGATGGGATAAGCCCGCCGACAACAATCTTCGCCTCACTCTCCTCCACACGCCCAAGACAAAGAAGAGCTACGCATATCAGGATCATCAGGACTTCGGTCACCACACTTTCACCTACACCCTTACCGGGCATAGCGGTGCGGTAGACAAGACGGTTGCCTCGACAGCTGCCGACGGTCTCAACCAGCGCATCAAGGCATTCTCCGCCACCAAGCATGCCGGTCCGCTTGGAAAGTCGTTCTCAATGGCAAGCGTAGACAGCAAAGACCTCGCCATGAAGGCTCTGAAGAAGGCTCAGAACGGCGACGAATATGTTGTGCGTCTGTATGAAACGGCAGGCGACGGCGCAAAGACCGGCAAGGTTACTTTCGCGCGCCCGATCGTAGCGGCAGTGGAAGCAGACGGTACTGAAAAGACTATAGGCAACGCATCCTTCTCAGGCAATACGCTCGACGTTAAAGTAGGTCCCTTCGGCATGAAGACTTACAAGGTTAAATTCGCACCCGCCGAAAGGAAGGACCTTGCCACCTACGAACAGATTCCTCTGAACTACGACAAGAAGTGCTTCAGCTGGAACAAGTTTGCACAGGACGCAGACTTCTGCGGCGGCTACAGCTACGCTGCCGAACTCGTGCCTTCAACCATCACTGCTCTGGGTGTGCCTTTCAGACTTGAAAACTCGGCGCTCCTCAACGGCAAGGCATGCCACGGCGATACCATCACCCTCCCTGAAGGCAACTACAACCGCCTCTATATCCTTGCAGCCACGGCATCTGAGGACGAAGGTACCAAGGGAACCTTCCGACACGGCAAAACATCGACAGAACTCTCCGTACCTTCCTATACAGGGTTTATCGGTCAGTGGGGACACACAGGTCACACAGAAGGCTACATGGATACCGATGAAGTGGCGTATGCCGGTACTCACCGCCATTCTGCCAAGGGCGACCATCCCTACGAATTTACGTACATGTACAAATATGCCATAGATCTGCCTGCCGGCACGCGTGAAGTTGTGCTTCCCGATAATCCTGCCCTTGTGATTTTCGCAGCTACAGCAGCCAGTGAAGCCGCACAGCAGTCTGCTCCCATGGCACCGCTTTTCCGCACTGCCATAGCAGCCGGTGCGACCCGCGCCAATGCCGACGCTAAACGTGCGCTCGGCGCCAACCTTCTCAACAGCGACATGCTCAGGAGTTGGTCGGGATGCATGAACGACGGCGAACATCCGAGATTCCTCACCGACGGCGACGTCAACACGAAGTGGTGCGACGAGACGGGATTCCCGCCTTACGTGGAATATGACCTCGGCACGACAAAGAATATCAAGGCATGGTCCATAACCAATGCCGGAGCCGAAAATCCTTCGTACATCACCGGTGCATGTTACCTGCAGGGACGCAACAGCGATAAGGAAGAATGGAAGACAATAGATGCAATCCTTGCGAATACCGCCAACAAGGTGTCACGTAAGCTGGCAAAGCCGGCCGACGCACGCTATGTCCGTCTCCTTGTGACACAGCCCGAGCAACAAGGCAATACCCATGTGACCCGCATATATGAGTTCGGGGTTTACGAATAAGGACAATAGTCTCAAGTTTATGATATTAAGGTAGAAAAGGTGTGCCATAACGTTCATACAGGACGTTATGGCATTTTATCTGACAAACCATAACAGTCGTGAAACATTTATCAATATTTACGTTTGCATTACTCGCCGTGCTTCCTTCCACGGCTCAGACCGACAGTCGTTTCCCGGCTCCCGTTGCCATTGAACGCCAGTGGCGTAACTATAATCCCGGGCGCGTGCATTTCGTGATAGAAAATCCGGAAAGCGAAGGCGCAAAGATATATGGCGCCATAGTTAAGAATCCCGACAGATACATCGCCGACAACGCCCGGCGCGTTATACAGACCCTCTATTTCTCGCCCGCCGACAGTATACCCGACATTCACGACATCGACTATGTTGTGCGCAGCTTCGACGGCATATCCTATAAGAGCGGCGGCGGAAACCATGTCCGAATCGACTATAATGTCGACTGGGTGAGCCACAGCTTCGCCGGTAACGACACTGCGAGAGTCGATTATGAGACACGTGGCGTGCTTTACCACGAGCTTACACATGCCTACCAGCTCGAACCCAAAGGATGCGGCAGCTACGACGGAAAGAGTCCTTACTGGTCGTTCATCGAAGGTGTAGCCGACGGTGTGCGCGTGGCATGCGGCAGTTTCAGCCAGGACTTTTCGTCTAAAGACCGTCCTCGTGGGGGGTCGTGGATGAGCGGCTACCGCAATACTGGTTATTTCCTCTATTGGCTGTCGCAAAACAAGGACAAGGATTTCCTGCGAAAGTTCAACCGTACGGCGCTCGAAGTGATTCCATGGTCGTGGGATGCCGCCATGCATCATATCCTTGGTCCTGGAGAGAAAAATTCCGTGGAGAACCTCTGGGCGGAGTATATCAACGCAATAGGCGACGATGACGAAAAAGCATCAGTGAGAAAACAGCCCCGTCAGGACCTGTCGCGGTATGTCAATCCGCTCATAGGCACGGAAGGCTTCGGCAATGTCTATCCTGGCGCTCAGACGCCTTTCGGCGGTATACAAATCAGCCCTGACACCGATTTTGACGACTACGACACTGCCGCGGGCTACAAGTACGACCACCCGACAGTGCTGGGATTCAGTCTTACGCATCTCAGCGGAACAGGCATTCCTGACCTTGGCGACTTCCTGTTCATGCCCGGTACGGGTGAACTGCATCTGCAGCCGTCGACGCATGAAAAGCCCGATGAAGGCTATCGCTCGCGCTTCAGCCACGACCGTGAGAAAGCCTCTGCGGCATATTATAGCCTCGACCTCGACGACTACGGCGTCACTGCCGAAATGACGGCGGGGCAGCGTGCGGGAATACTCCGGTTCACATATAACCGGTCCGGCGACGCATGGCTTCTGCTCGACCTCAACCACACGCTGCGGAGCAAGTGCGAGTGGGCGAACATTCGGATTGTGAACGACTCCACTCTCACGGCATATAAGCTTGTGAACGGTTGGGTGCCGGAGCGTCATGTCTACCTTGCGGCGACGTTCTCGCGACCAATCCGCGACGCTGTCATATATATGGACGACAAGCCGGTGATATACAATACCAACCGATTCCGGAGCGACCGTGAGACGTATGGAAAGAATGTGAAAATGGCACTCGAGTTCGATGCAGCCCCGGGTGAACAGATAGAGGTGAAGGTGGCTGTGTCGGGTGTAAGTGCCGACGGAGCGCTTGCCAATCTCAGTGAGCTGAACGGCAAGGATTTCGCTCGCGTGCATCAGGAAGGCGTGGACGCATGGAATGCGCAGCTGTCCAAATTTGAAATCGAGGGAACTGACGATCAGAAGGAGACTTTCTATACCTCGGTGTATCATGCCTTCCTGCATCCGTTTGTCTTTCAGGATATAGACGGCAGCTATCGCGGTCTGGACAAGAACATACACAAGGCTTCTGGTTTCACGAATCTGACCACACTTTCGTTGTGGGATACCTACCGTGCTCTCCATCCGCTCTTCAACCTGGTACAGCGCGACGTGCAGGCCGATATCGCCAATTCCGTGCTGGCACACTACGGTCAGAGTGTCGAGAGCATGCTGCCCATCTGGTCGTTCTATGGCGGCGAAAACTGGTGCATGATCGGCTACCATGCCGTATCGGTGCTTGCCGATATGATTGTGAAGGATGTTCCCGGTTTCGACCGCGAAAGGGCTTTTGAAGCCATGGTGAAAACCGCCGATAATCCTAACTACGACTGCCTGCCCGAGTATGTCTCGATGGGGTATGTGCCTTTTGACAAAGAGAAAGAGTCTGTGTCCAAGACTCTCGAATATGCATTTGATGACTACTGCATAGCCATGGCGGCGAAGAAGCTCGGCAAAACAGCCGAATACGAACGCTTCCTGAACCGCTCGCTGTCCTATCGTAATCTGATAGACAAGGCTACCGGCTATATGCGCGGGCGTGATTCAAAGGGCGGCTGGCGCACTCCGTTCTCCCCCGTAGCATACGAAGGTCCTGGCTCGGTGAACGGATGGGGCGACATTACCGAGGGATTCACCGTGCAGTACACATGGTATGTCCCGCATGATATACAAGGACATATAAACGAAATAGGACGCAAGCGCTATACACAGCGTCTCGACTCGCTCTTCCAGGTAGAGCTCCCCGAGGATATCCCCGGGGCACACGACATCTGGGGGCGTATAGGCGCATACTGGCACGGCAACGAACCATGCCATCAGGTCGCTTACATATACAACTATCTCGGTCAGCCATGGAAATGCCAGGAACGCGTGCGTGAGGTCGTGGACCGCTTCTACGGTAATAAACCCGACGCACTGAGCGGTAATGACGACTGCGGGCAGATGTCGGCGTGGTATATCTTCAACTGCATGGGATTTTATCCCACGGCGCCGTCGTCGAACGTGTACAACATAGGTTCGCCGGCTCTTCCTGCAGTGACAATGCATCTGGGCGGTGGACGGGATGTACGTATGGTGGCAGACGGCTGGAAGCCGGAGAATGTCTATGTCAAGGAGTTCTATCTGAACGGTAAGCGGCACGACCGCAATTATATTACATACGATGATATAAAGGACGGTGCCGAGCTCCGCTTCGTGATGAGCAACCGCCCCAACCGTAAGCGCGGCACGTCGGCTGCGGCAATACCGCCTTCGTTGAGCCAAACGTCAGGGAAGTGACTTGCGGCTTCATTTTCATAAGATCGGAAGAGCGGGTCAG
>CABRLF010000148.1 GCA_902471685.1 uncultured Porphyromonadaceae bacterium | reverse complement strand
GAGTGAATATTCAAATTGAGAGTTTGTCACTATTCATTATACAATTGTCGTAAAAGTTAGACTGAACCCGGTATCCGAAATTCTAATTTTGCGGCACAAATCATTCAATCATAAACCAATTTTATGAATGAAACCTTTATCTCAGCCATGACCGGTTTGGCTATTGCCTTCTCGGCAAATGCCCAGACCGCAGTCACCGACAATCCGCTTCCCGACTGGGCTTTTGGCGGATTTGTCCGCCCCGAAGGCGTAAATCCTATCATTTCGCCCGATGAAGCTTCTGTATTCAACTGCCCGATGAAAGGCGAGGAAGTGAAATGGGAATTTGCCGACACCTTCAATCCGGCAGCCGTAGTAAAAGACGGCAAAATCTACATCCTATATCGTGCGGAAGATGATCCCAAAGCAGGAATCGGAGGACGCACATCGCGTATCGGCCTGGCAGAATCGAGCGACGGTATCACAATTGACTGGCGCAGTGCCACACCTGTGTTCTATCCGGACGAGACAGAAATTTCCAAGACATACGAATGGAAAGGCGGCTGTGAAGACCCGCGTGTGGTAGCTGCCGATATCGATGGCAAAACCGTCTATGTGATGACATATACATCGTGGAATAACTCTATTCCCCGTCTCTCTGTTGCCACAAGCGAGAACCTTACGGAGTGGACCAAACATGGTCCGGCTTTCCTTGATGCCTACGAAGGCAAGTACAAGGACCTGGGCTGCAAGTCCGGCTCTGTTGTCACGGAAATCAAAGACGGCCGACAGGTAGCAGCCAAAGTCAATGGCAAATATCTCATGTACTGGGGTGAGACTGCTGTATATCTGGCTTCCTCCGACGATCTCATCCACTGGACTCCGCTTCAGAACCAGGACGGCAAGCTCCTTGAGCTCATCAAGCCGCGCAAAGGATATTTCGACAGCAATCTTACAGAATGCGGTCCTCCTGCAATCATCACAGAGAACGGCATCCTCCTCTTCTACAACGGCAAGAATGATGGCGGCAGCAACGGATGCATGGACTATCCTGGCTCTACCTATGCCGCAGGTCAGGTGCTTTTCGATATTAACGAACCTACGAAAGTTATCGGTCGACTCGACAACGCTTTCTTCCGCCCGATGGAGGCTGCTGAGAAAAGCGGTCAGTACAAGGACGGCACAGTATTCATAGAAGGTCTCGTCTACAAGGATGGAAAGTGGTATCTCTACTACGGATGCGCCGACTCCAAGGTAGGTGTGGCTGTATATGATCCCGCTGCCCGTTCAGGATATGGCGACCCCATTGAAATCGAGACAGATGACTCTCGTGTCCTCAACGCTTTCCCCCGCTACGGCAACGGCAAGTCGCGCTGCATTATCAAATCGTACAGCAGCCAGACAGGCGACCACGAGAGCCCCTTCTATCTCAATACCGGCAGCTGGTTGCCTAACAAGAAATGGTGCGATAACCAGAACCAGAATCCTTGGGTGATATTCGAATTTTTCGACTACTATACATTCGATGGTTTCGGTTTCGACGATGCTTGCACACATGAAGCCAGCCAGAACACACCGGAGTACTGGCTCTATGTCAGCGACGACGGCGAGAACTGGGGTGAGCCCGTTCTCCACATGTCAGGCGTCGGCGACCAGAATGTCAAAGAAGAGACATTCGCCCCTGTCGAAGGTCGTTTTGTAAAGGCTGTCTTCACCAAGGCTGACAATGCCGTGCGTATCTATGGCTGCCGCATCTACGGAGAATACAGCCGCCCTTTCGTCCGTGAGGGCAGCGACGTGGTGAGTATCGGCAAAACTGTAATGAAATCCTACGATTGCGCCAACGAGCGTGAGTCTGCCATAAATCTTATTGACGGCGTTTACGAAAAAAGCGGCGATAAATGGTGCTTCTATGCTGCCGACATCAATAATGACCCTATTAAATTTGTCGTCATCGACCTCGAAGACCTGTATTCTGTAAATAAGTTCACCATCTACGACTGTAAGCTGCACGAGAACAACAATAACCTCGATCACTACAAAATCAGCATTGCTACCGAACGTCCGGACGTAAAGCTGGTAACTCCTTCCGGCGACTCGAATACATGCTGGACAGAAGTGGTGAACGCCATGGATGTCAATCAGGATGAAAAGACACATGAGCATGTGCTGGAAACTCCTGTAAATGCGTGGTATGTGAAATTAGAAGTGCCGCGTGTCAATGTTGACGGCGACCGCGGACATGACCTCAACCACGAGACATCACGAGTTTTCGCTTTTGATGTTCACGGTCAGGCCATACAGACCGGAATCGGTTCAATCGTTCCCACAGTCAGCGCCGAGACCGAATACTTCGACCTCCAGGGACGCAAGGTACGCAATCCGCAGTCGGGTCTGTATATACGCCGCCAAGGCGACAAAGTATCGAAAGCGTTTGTAAGATAATTACACTATACTAATCATACACATCTTGTCGTGAGATCCCCGTTAAGAACTGTTCTTCCCGTCCTGATGCTGGCTGCCGCTATGGCGGCTGCAGCTCAGGCGAAAGAACCGGTAGACTATGTCAACCCGTATATCGGTAATATCAGTCATCTGCTCGTGCCGACATTCCCTACGGTGCAGTTGCCCAACAGTATGCTTCGCGTCTATCCTGAGCGCGGCGACTATACTTCGGAGTATGTGCGTGGGCTGCCGGTGATAGTTACCAACCATCGTGAGCGGTCGGCGTTCAACCTGACGCCGAGCCAGCGGTCTGTGCCGGCGTCTGTAATAGAGTATAACTACGATAACGAGCATATTACGCCCTACAGCTACTCAACCGACCTCGACGATAATACGATGCATGCCGACTATTCGCCTGCGCATCAGGCAGGTGTATACAATATATGCTTCAGTCCGGGAAAGCCTGTGTATATTTCTTTGGCAAGCCGGAATGGTCGTATGACGGTAGACGGTGCGACTGCGTCCGGCTATCAGGACCTCGACGGACGCACACGTGTATATGTCTATGCCGAATGCGACGCTGCACCGGTGAATGCCGGTATCCTTCGCGACGGAATAATCGACTCGGAGCAGACAACGGCTGAGGGACGCAACGTATGTGCCGTATGGCAGTTCAAGGATGGCACCCCCGGCGTAGGGGTGCGCTATGGAGTATCTTTCATAAGCGAGGAACAGGCAAAGAAGAATCTTCGCCGCGAAATCAAGGATTACGATGTCGCCGCACAGGCACGACGGGGCCGCGACGAATGGAACCGTGTACTTGGTCGTATTGCAGTGGAGGGCGGTGATGATGCCCGGCGTGAGGTGTTCTACACTTCCTATTACCGTACATTCGAACGCCCTGTATGTATGAGTGAGGACGGTCGCTACTGGAGCGCCTTCGATGGTGCTGTACACCCCGACAACGGCACGCCTTTCTATACCGACGACTGGATATGGGATACATACCGCGCTGCGCATCCGCTCCGGTTGCTGATAGAACCGGCAAAAGAAGAAGATATCATCGCGTCTTACCTTACTATGGCGGAGCAGATGGGAAACATGTGGATGCCCACGTTCCCGGAAGTGACAGGCGACAGCCGGCGCATGAATTCGAATCATGCAGTAGCCACTGTGGCAGATGCCGTAGCGAAGGGTCTGGAAGTGGATCTTCCCAAGGCATACGAGGCATGCCGTCGCGGCATCGAGGAAAAGACGCTGGCGCCGTGGTCGGGCAAGCCTGCCGGATGGATCGATGAATTCTGGAACGAGCACGGATATATTCCTGCACTTGCCGACGGCGAACAGGAGACCGATCCTAACGTGAACGGCTTCGAGAAGCGTCAGCCTGTGGCTGTCACCCTCGGTACATCCTATGACGAATATTGCCTGTCGCTCCTCGCCGATGCCCTTGGCAAGACCGAAGAAGCGGCAAAGTATCGTCAGAAGGCGCTCAACTACCGCAACCTCTACAATCCGTCGACAGCATTCTTCCATCCTAAGGATAAGGACGGACGGTTTATCGAGCCGTTCGACTATTCCTTCCCTGGCGGTATGGGAGCGCGCGAATACTATGGGGAAAACAACGGCTGGGTTTACCGCTGGGATGTGCCCCACAATGTTGCAGATCTGGTGAAGCTGATGGGTGGTCGCCAGCAATTCGTGGCAAATCTCGACCGTACATTCGCCGAGCCTCTCGGTCGCAGCAAATACGATTTTTACTCGAAGCTCCCCGATCATACAGGCAATGTGGGGCAGTTCTCCATGGCAAATGAGCCGTCGCTGCATGTGCCCTATCTCTACAACTATGCCGGTGCGCCGTGGAAAACCCAGAAAAGAATCCGTCAGATGCTCGACACGTGGTTCCGTGCCGACCTTATGGGTGTGCCGGGCGATGAAGACGGCGGCGGCATGACGTCGTTTGTGGTTTTCTCGTCGATAGGTCTCTATCCCGTCACTCCGGGTATACCGGTGTACAATATCGGTTCACCGCTGTTTACCCGCACATCGTTGTCTCTTCCCAACGGAAAGACTTTCGAGATAGTGGCTGACGGATGTTCGCGCGACAATAAGTATATACAGCGTGCAGAACTCAACGGACACCCCTGGGATAAGCCGTGGATCAGCCACACCGACCTGATGAAAGGCGGACGGCTGGTGTTGGTGATGGGACCGAAGCCTGACAAAGAGTGGGGCGCCGCTGTCGGCAGTGAGCCGCCGTCCATGTGACGACAGATACCGCTTGTCGGGTTTTCAATATCATTGATATCAGAGAGTCAGCCATCCGGCATGGGTGGCTGACTCTCATTTGGGTATGGATGATGTTCAGATAGTGTTCAGCAGCTCGGTTTTACCGTCGTTGACGAGCTTGAGGATGAGTTCGCCGAAGAGAGTGTTCTGCCATGCGAACCAGGGACGTGTGAAGTTATTGGCGTCCTTTACATCGAACGATTCGTGTATAAAGCCCGTTCCGGCGTCTGTGGCAAGGAGCATGCGGATACAGTCGCGGATTTCGTTGTCGTCTTGCGATGTGAAAGCTTTCATCATGATGCTCATGGGCCATGCCATGTCGTAGCCTATGTGAGGTCCGCCTATGCCTTCACCTGCCGGTCCGCTGAAGAAGTATGGGTTGTCCTTGCTCCATACGAAGCGGCGCGTGTTCTGGTAGACGGGATCGTTGACGTCGACGTCGCCGAGATAAGCCATGGCAAGGAGGCTCGGCACGTTTGCATCATCCATCAGGTGATAGTTGCCGTAACCGTCAACCTCAAAAGCATATATCTTACCATATTCGGGATGATTGTAGACCGCATGTTTGCGCAGTGCCGATTCCACTTCGCCGGCGAGGACCGTGCATCGTGCGGCAAGGTCGGACTGACTGTTTACTTCGGTGAGAATTTCAGCAGCTTTGCGGAGACTCGACACCGCCATGAAGTTCGACGGCACGAGGTACTGGAATGTTGTTGCGTCGTCGGACGGGCGGAAGCACGATACAATCAGTCCGCATCCGCTCACGGGGGCGCCCAGTCCGTTGTTGTTCAGGGTATCCAGCTGACGCTCAGTCTTGCGTTGGAAACGGTACGGACCCACATTGTCCTTTCGCTGCTGTTCGGTGAATGTCTTGAGCACATTGTTGATAGCTGCGAGCCATTCCTGTCCGAACACGTTTGTGTCGCCCGTTTCTTTCCAATACTCATAAGCGAGCCGGATAGGGTAGCAGAGCGAGTCGATTTCGTACTTGCGCTCATGCACCTCGGGCTTCATGTCGGTAATGTCGCTCATCCAGTCGCCGCCGGTAGGACCGTCGTTGAAGGCATTGGCGTACGGGTCGAAATTGATACACTTGAACTGGCGGTTGATTACCCCGGCAATCATCTTCTTCAGCTCAGGGTCGTCGTTTGCCAGCTGAACGTATGGCCACACCTGTGCGCCGGAGTCGCGCAGCCACATGGCGTGGATGTCGCCGGTGTACACAAAGGTGTCGGGCTCGCCGTTTTCGTCAAGACGGAAATGCACGGTAGTGTCGATCGTGTTCGGAAAACAGTTCTCGAACATCCATGCGAGTTTCGGATTTTTAAGCAGTTTCTTGATACGCTTTATTTCGGATTCGACGGCTTTGGATTTGAAGAGGCGTTCCTTTTCGGGCGGACGGTTGGTGTTGTTGTAGCGCTGTGTATGCGCGGCTACAGCAGTATTGTCTGCCGCACAAATGTTGACAGCACCGGCATTGAAAGCGGTGCCGAATGCAAAAATGCCGGCAGTTATGAAAATGATAGGTTTATGATACATGTTCTGTAAAGTGAGTTATTGGGCATTTATTTTAGTGTATGGCAAAATTACACATGTGCATTCACTTCTGCGGTACGGATATTTGTCAAAAGATTATCTGCGGAAATCATTTTATTTTTTCAGGCATTCCTCCCGAAGTATCCATTATCATTTTGCGACAAAAAAAGTAATGTTCCGCGACACACTTTGTTATAAACATTTTCATTTTCTGAAACATACGAACATCGCGATTTCGCTATCCGCATCCTTATAGTCGATATAGTCATAGTCGATTTAATACGGATAGTCCTTGAGGTTTTCTTTCAAGAAACGTTATTGAAGCCTCAATCAGTATAAAACGAAGAAATAAATCAGCCGACTTATAGTTTCGATTCGTCTTCCGATGCACTATCCTTATAGTGCTGATTGCGTGCTACTTGAGCTTTTATAATACAAAGGTCCGGTGCATTTCTGATTTTTGAGGATTTCGGGCTTCCCAGCTGACTTCATCTAAGGAAACAGACCTCTCTTTCGTACATTTTGCACAAGTGCAAAGTTAATGATTTTCCACGACATAGAGTGTTAAAATACGAGAAAAGAATTTCAAGTAACTGTAAATTTTTCAGCCACCGAATTTGTATCGCCGAAAGTAAGCCTGACAAGATCGGA
>CABRLF010000147.1 GCA_902471685.1 uncultured Porphyromonadaceae bacterium | reverse complement strand
CAGAAGGCAATCACCGCGCGGTGATTGCCTTCTGATTTTTATAACGGCTTATGGTTAAGCTATTCTACTTTGCGTACTCGACTTCAATCTTTATGTCTTTGTCGCAAGGCTGCTCAGGGACCGAAACGGTTGTGCACCTTGTCTCGGCATCGTAAGAAACAACCGGACGGTCTTTCATGCCGACGATCTTTGCTTTCTTGGGTGCATTAGTATTATAGATGCGCATCTCGTAGCTTCTTGCCGACTGGAGGCGAGGAGCCGAGCCTTTCCGAGCTTCGATAACGTAAGTGCCTTTGCGGCCTTTGTATTGCTGGAAGAAACGGGTTGTGGCGAATTCCGTATCGTAGTTGTTGGAGTCGCCGGAATCTTCGTATATAATTCCCTCACCGTCTTTACCGGCGATGACATTCAGAATAAGTTTTCGGGGACGCTCGGTAGTGCTTTTGACTTCCTCGGGATTGTTGGGAACAATAGCACCGAGCCGGTAGAAATACGGAACCTGGTCAAGCGTGAATTCCATATCCTGCACAGAACCACCTTCGACAAGACGGTTATGGGCAGCCGACCACCATTGCCCTTCGGGGAACCAGATGGAACTCTTGCTGATGCCGTCGACAGAACGCTCCACTACGGGCGCGCAGAGAATATCGGGTCCGAAGAAATACTCAGTCTCATATTTATATGCCTCTTCCGACTCGGGATATTCGTAATAAAGCGGACGGCATATCGAGACTCCTGTATCATATGCCTCGCGGGCTGCGGTATAGAGATATGGGAAAATCGCATAGCGCAGTTTCACAGCCTCATTGAGCTGGGGGAAGTTCTCATATGTCCAAAGCATACGGTTGATGTAGCGGCCCTTGGTGGCATGAGTACGGAATATAGGTGTAAACACGCCGAACTGCAGCCAGCGGAGCAGAAGCTCGGGATCATTCACGTCTGTGCCTTTGATAGCGTTGTGCCCGCCGAGATCATGCCCCCAGTAGCCGTAGCATACATTTGAAGCCGTGGAGGTAAAATAAGTCTCGAAGGCAAGCGTAGGGAAGTCGATTGCTGCGTCTCCCGAAAAACCGATCTGATAGCGATGGCTGCCAAGACCGCCCCAGCGGTGGAAAATCAAAGGACGATGATCGGGGCGGTTCTGCTTCATGTCGTTGAAGAAAACATGATTGCACCAGAATGTCTCGCCGAGACCGGCTATATAAGGACTTGTGAGATGCTGCTGCCAGTCGAGCCACCAGAAATCGACGCCCATTTTCTCCATCGGACGAATAAAATGTGAGAAAAACGCATTTTTGAAATCGGGTTTCTCAAGTTGCCATGGGATAGATTCGACAGAATCCTTATTCAGTCCCATGTCGCGGGCAATAGCCTCAAAGCAATCCTCGTCGCTGTGTACACCCTGCGCGGGATGAAGGTTAAGCGAAATGTGCAACCCCGCATCATGGATATCGTTGAGGAGCCCCTGCGGATCGGGAATTAGATTCGTATTCCAGCTCCATCCGGTCCAGCGGCCACGGCCTCCGGAGGTCTCTTTCGATCCGTTCCAGTGCCAGTCCATATCAAGAATAAGAACATCGGTGTTGATATCGTTCTCTTTCAGGGCCTTCACGATGTTTCTGAAGTCGTCGGCCGTATAATCCTCGTATTTGCTGTACCAGTAGCCGAACACGTAGTCGGGCGGCAGAGGAATTTTGCCGGCGATCGATGTATAGTCTTTCAAAGCACGCTTGTAGTCGTGTCCATAACCGAGGAAATAAAGATCCGTCGCTGTGGAATCGGCGCGTTCGCACACCCAGTCAATGCCGTCCTGCCGGGGCTCGAAAGCAAGGGAACGGCTGCCGTCGCAACGCTTGAAGCGGGGCGAATCATCGATTACGGCCCAGCCGGAACGCGAAACAAGCCCCTGCTCGAGAAGCGGACGGAACTGATCGCCGTGATTGCGGTCGAGGGTACGGTATGTGCCGCGCAGATTCAGGGAATCGGTCTTGCCGGGATACCACTCCACCGGTTCGCCGTTGAGCGACATGACAATATTAAGGTTCTCAGGCGAAGCGGGATCGGTAATGGGATCCGTGCCGAGGCGATAGTTGAGTTTCAGTTTCGGCGTGGTGATTGTGAGGATGCCGTTGTTGCTTGAAGTCTTGAATTCAGGTACGGGCAGATCACGATTCAGCACCGTGAATGTAGCCTTGTCCTCGAAGCGACCGGCCGGACTGTACTCGATTCGGATCATTTCCGGAGTAAGTACCGTAAACCGTGCCTTTCCCGCCTCGACAACCGCATCACGGTTAGCTACGGGATTGTTAGCGAGCGCAGCCGCACATACGGCTAACGCAGAACAAATTGCAAGAAGTTTTTTCATATCTTACTTATTATTTGCCGACCAGGATTCAGGATTCTTGCCGAATATAGCCTTGATTTTGTTCATGTCGAACTTAGGTGTTCTGTCGTAATTATAAATGCCGTTCTGCTCCTGCTCTACATCCGTCAGCTGGGTATAGCAGTATCCCGACATATACGGAACATCAAGAATCACATCGGTAAGAGCGGCAAGACGATTGTAAAATTCATCGAGCGTGCGCGGCCCCTGGCCGTAGCCCCAGGAATTCGAGGCAAATTCCTTACCTACAATCCATTTGATACCGCCATATTCATCAATGAAGAAAGGCTGACCGCCGTAGGCGACATCACGCTTGGGGTCCTGACACGGATACTTACCGTCCTTAAGTTCGAAATAATCGGCGAATTTTTCAGGGTCCTGCTCATACTTATGCACGGTCCAGAGATCTGTAACCACATGATAATTGCCGCTGGCATCGTTCACGGGCCGGTAGTCGAGATGATGGGTCGTATTATATACATCGGAAACGAGACGATCGTGCTGCATAGCCTTCTCGCTGTCGGTGGGACGTTCCCATGTCTCGTTGAACGGAGTCCATGCAATGATGGAAGGATGGTTGCGGTCGCGCACCACAACGTTTTCCCATTCGGGAAGGAAATTGCGGGCTGATTCTATCTTATTGGCGTCGGCACCCCAGCTCGGAGCTTCGCCCCAGGTGAGATAGCCCAGCCGGTCGGCCCAGTAATGGAAGCGCTCTTCGAACACTTTCTGATGAAGGCGTGCGCCGTTGAATCCGGCAGCCATACTCAGCTCAATATCACGCCGCAAGTCGGCGTCGGTGGGTGCCGTCCAGATGCCGTCGGGATAGAACCCCTGATCGAGTACAAGCCGGAGAAAATACGGCTGATTGTTGAGGTACAGACGGTTGCCTTCTGTATGAATCTTACGCATTCCGGCATAAGACTTCACTTTGTCGACCGGCTTACCATTTTTGTCGTATACAGTCAGGTCTATATCATAGAGGAAAGGCGACTCAGGCGACCATGTCTTGACAGATTTAAGAGGCACAACGAGTTTCAGTCCGGGAGATGCAATCGCCTTTGCGCGGCCGGCCACTTTGTTACCGTCGCGGACTACAGCCTCAAACGTAAGACCATCGGCCAGTCCGAGAAATTCAGGCTCGATCGTAAAGAGTTTTCGGTCAAGATCCGGAACTATATAAGCAGAAGCGAGGCCGAGATTGTCGACAGGCTCCATCCATACAGTCTGCCATATGCCGGTTGTTCTTGTATAATGGCAGCCGTGAGAATAATATGAGGAACTTTGTTTTCCGAGCGGCTGAACGCCCGAACGGGTGTCATCCTCAACGCGCACCACAAGGCTGTGCTCAGCGCCGTCGTTCACATAGTCGGTGATATCGAATCTGAAGGAATCGCTGCTTCCCCAGTGACGTCCTACAAGATTGCCGTCGATGTATACAGCGCAGAAATAATCGACTGCGCCGAAGTTGAGCATCGTACAGCGGTCGCGCCAGGATTCAGGAATCTGAATAGTGCGCTGATACCACATCGAAGGAATGAAATCGGTATATTGCACTCCGGAGAGTTTGCTTTCGGGGCAGAACGGCACAGTTATAGTTCCGTCGAAACCTTTCGACTCAAAGAATTTACGATCAACGCCCGTTTTACCGAAATCAAAAGTATAAGTCCACGGACCGTTGAGATTGATCCAGTCGGTCCTTTCAAACTGAGGACGGGGGTATTCCTCGCGCGGCAGAGCGAAAGCACCCGCACCAAGGAAGAGAAAAGTCAGAAAAAGAAAAAATGATTTGATTCTCATGATACAGACAGGTAATAATTTAAAAAGGAATTATTTGGCGGCAAGGAATCGTGCTGCGCGTCCGGGAGTATAAAGCTGCCAGAGCGAAGCCACGGTCCAGCCGGGAGCGAATATATTATTGTAGTATCCTTTACCGTTCCTACCGTAGTCCCATGAGGTATGCTGCACTACTTCGGGATAATAACCGGTGCTTGCGATGCCGCACATATGGCCAGGATAAGGCAGAAGCTGAGACAAAGACGACGAAATGACATCGGCGAAACTTGCGAAGCGGCTGTCACCGTATTCACCGGTAAGCCAGCGGAGGACATCGGCAAATTCGAACACGAATACATCAATATGGTTGTTCTCCACCGAAACGTTGCCCCATCCGCGAGTCTTAAGGCCTATGTCGCCCAGCATCTGTCCGGGAGCGAAAGGCACATCATATGTGTAGTACCACGACAGAGCGAAATAAGCGGCTTTGCGGCAAAGATCCACACATCGGGTGCGCTCTTTACCTTTCGACACAAGCGCTACATAATATGCAGCTGTTGCAGCGGCAAGCGACGCTTCCTTGTCCTCGCAGTTTGCATCAAGAGTGGACGAGAAATAATCGGACTTGGAGATGAGTTCGTTCTCAAGATAGTCTATTGTCTTTTTTGCGGCAGCAAGATAACGCTTGTCCTTGAAGTATTTGTAGCCCATAACAAGAGGCAAGGTTGCCGACGGAGTGCTGCCGCCGGTTGAATCGACCAGCGAGCGATCGCCGCGGAATTTGCGGGGGAACGAGCCGTCGGCATTCTGGAGCGCGAGCATATAGTCGAGAAGTGAGCGCACGCAGGCCTCCCAGTCTTTATGCTGCCGACCATGTTCCTTCTCATATCTGAGATACAGAAGGACGGCATATACGCCTTCCGACTGGCGGCGGATGCTCAGCACCGGATTATTGTCTTTCTCGGAGAAAAGAAGCTTTTCGCGGATCAGCCCCTCGGGGGTAAATCCGTTGCCAAGATATGAGTCGAATACAGCGCGGCCATTATCGGCGATAACGTTGTTTCCGGTCTGGTCGCCGTATTCTATAGCATTGAATGCGTTGAGAAGAGTGCGGCCTACGAATCCGACTTCTGCCAGAGATTTGGAATCGCAGTTTGCAGTCTCGAGTTCCACACCGGAGAAATATTTCACCGGTTTGTCGGCCACGAAAGAGTTCTCGAAAAATTTACTGAGGACACTCTTCACATTTTCCGGAGAATAAAGACTCTCTACGGGCTGAGGATTCTGCCTGTCGTAGCAGTATTCCCATGTGCGGCTCACGCATTCACCGAAGTCGGCGGCGGTACCGCGATTAATTTCCCAGCTTAAAGAGATCGAATCGCCTGCGGAGAGGAGCTGGAAAGCCTCGATTCCGGGAGCGAGTGTAAGTTTACGAATATAGGACCGAGGCTCCTCACTATAGGGGAAACCGTAGCGGAGCCGGGTCTGTCCGTTATCGTTTGCAAAACCTGTGTAGCCTATTGAAGTGATGCCCGATACAATGACCTCACCTTCCTTATGGGTTGTGAGAGCCTCATGAGCGAGAGAATCGGTGCGCAGAACGCTGATATACTCTCCCCTTTCGGGACTGAATGCAGCAGTAAGCGGAGTGCTGAGGCGGTCCTCACGCACGATCCAGCTGTCGGAGGTATGGAATGAAGGAGCCTGCTTGGGCGACCTCAGATTCTGGCGGTACCAGAATCCGGGCATGAACATCAGCGATGATTTATGATCATAACCGGTTGCGAAGCTTTCTCCGTAGTTGAAATAAATATCGTCAGAGGCTTTGATTGAAACGTGAATCACGGTAGCGTCCCCTTCATTTTTCTCCGTACGGGTGATTACCGCTTTGCCTGCGTCGAATTTGCCCGAAACATAGTTAACCTTTACTGTTTCAGCGGCATTTCCGGGAGTCTTGAAGGCAATGTACGACTCGACATTAGCGGCGGCGGAAGTAAACGTCAGGGCTGCGAGGATACAGAAACCTGAAAACAATCTTTTTATACTCATAGAAATCATCCTCAAAGAATTAAACTAACCAATCAAATTCTCTTAAACCGAATATATCTAACCTTAATCAATTTTTAATAACAGGAGCGGCAGCTTTCACCGAAGGCTTTCCACCGGCCACCGAAGGCCATCCGTCGACCCACTCGATTCTGTCGAGCATGAGCTTGCGGCCGCGCGGACTGTCGGTCTTTACCGCATGGTACAGCATCCAGTCGTTTCCGGCATCGTCTGCTACGATTTCGGAATTATGACCTGTGCCGACAAATTCATCGGAGCGCTGAATAAGTCCTTCGTGGAAATTCTTCAGCATCGGGCGACCCTGACGGTCGGTATACGGGCCGAGCAATTTGTCGGAGCGCCCCACAACAGTAGAATAAGTACTTTTCAAGCCCTCGCAGCATGTGCCGGTCGAAGCGAAAAGGTAATAAAAGCCGTCGCGTTTATGGATATACGTTCCTTCATATGCCGTACCGGCCACTTTGACAACCGGTGTACCCTGACGCACTTTCAGACCGTCATCGGTCAGTTCTACAGCATAGATACCACGGAAACTGCCGAAGAAGAGATACTTCCTGCCACCGTCCTCGATATAGAAAGGATCGATGCAGTTGCGGATTCCGATACCGTTGCTGACAAACATTTTCCCGTGGTCGGTGAAAGGGCCGGCGGGAGAATCGGCGGATGCCGATCCGATACCGCATGTCCACTCTCCGCCCCACACAGACATGGAATAGTGCATCACGTACTTGTCTCCGATCTTCGAGACATCCGGTGCCCAGATATTCGCTCTCTCAACTACGCTCGGACGCGTTTCGTCGGTGAAAGCGAAGCCGCAGCGTTCCCAGTCGACAAGATTGCGGGAACGATATACGGGCAGATTGCGTACGGTTTCCGTTACGTAGACGTAGTAGTAACCGTCATCGGCGCGGAGCACCGACGGATCGGGCATATCGCGGTTGCATACCGGATTGGAGTACTCGGCGGGTTCCGCCGCCG
>CABRLF010000146.1 GCA_902471685.1 uncultured Porphyromonadaceae bacterium | reverse complement strand
CTCTTCTGATCGCACCCCGTTAGGGGTGACCCACTCGCGCCGGAAAATACGAAGAGGATGTGCCAATATGAAACTTCAATTATGACACATCCCCTTTATATTAGGTTCGATTCAGACGAATCAGTCGAGTGTACGCGACACTTCCTTCTCTTCGAAGCCCTCGATGAGGTCGCCGACCTTGATATCGTTGTATCCGGCGATGGAAATACCGCAGTCGAAGCCTGAGAGCACTTCCTTGACATCGTCCTTGAATCGCTTGAGCGATCCGAGTTCGCCTGTGTAGCGCACGATACCGTCGCGGATGAGGCGCACCTTGCAGGAGCGCTTGATCTTGCCGTCGCGGACGATAGCACCTGCGATAGTTCCGACCTTCGACACGTGGAATGTCTCGAGAACTTCGGCCGTACCGATGATTTCCTCCTTGATTTCGGGAGCGAGCATACCGGCCATGGCGTCCTTCACCTCCTCGATAGCCTGATAGATGACCGAATAGAGGCGGATCTGAACACCGTCGCGTTCGGCGGCACGGCGTGCTGCCACGCTCGGGCGCACCTGGAAGCCTATGATGATGGCATCGGAAGCGGCAGCCAGAGTCACGTCGCTCTCGGAGATTTCGCCCACTGCCTTATGCAGCACATCGACCTGTACTTCCTCGGTCGACAGCTTGATGAGGGAGTCGGAGAGCGCCTCGATAGAGCCGTCGACGTCACCCTTGACAATGATGTTGAGCTTCTGGAAGTTGCCGATTGCACGGCGGCGTCCGATATCCTCGAGGGTGAGGAGCTTGGTGGTGCGGAGTCCCTGCTCGCGGGCAAGCTGCTCGCGCTTGGAGGCGATGTCGCGTGCTTCCTGTTCGGAGTCGAGCACATTGAATGTGTCGCCCGCCGTAGGGGCGCCGTTGAGTCCGAGGATAAGAGCCGGCATTGCCGGACCGGCCTCCTTGATACGCTGGTTACGCTCGTTGAACATAGCCTTCACCTTGCCGAAATGGTTGCCGGCGATGACGATGTCGCCCACGCGGAGAGTACCGTTCTGAACGAGCACATTGGCGATATAGCCGCGGCCCTTGTCGAGCGAGGACTCGATGATGGTGCCGACGGCCTGACGGTTCGGGTTGGCCTTGAGGTCGAGCATTTCGGCCTCGAGGAGCACCTTCTCCATCAGTTCTTCAACGCCGATGCCCTTCTTTGCGGAGATATCCTGGCTCTGGTATTTGCCGCCCCATTCCTCGACGAGGTAGTTCATGGCAGCCAGCTCCTCCTTGATCTTGTCGGGATTGGCGTGAGGTTTATCGATTTTGTTGATGGCGAACACGATAGGCACACCGGCTGCCGAGGCGTGATTGATGGCTTCGACGGTCTGCGGCATGACGTTGTCGTCGGCTGCCACGATGATGATGACAAGGTCGGTCACTTTCGCGCCGCGGGCACGCATGGCGGTAAATGCCTCGTGGCCAGGGGTATCGAGGAAGGTGATGTGACGTCCGTCGGGAAGCTTCACATTGTAGGAACCGATATGCTGCGTGATGCCGCCGGCCTCGCCGGCGATGACATTGGCTTTGCGAATATAGTCCAGGAGCGAGGTCTTGCCGTGGTCGACGTGGCCCATGACGGTAACCACGGGGGGACGGCTTACGAGATCCTCTTCCTTGTCCTCTTCCTGATGGATGGCGTTCGCAACCTCGGTAGAGACGTATTCGGTGGTGAAGCCGAATTCCTCGGCAACGATATTGATAGTCTCGGCGTCGAGACGCTGGTTGATCGACACCATCACGCCGAGGTTCATACATGTGGCGATGACATTGTTCACAGGCACATCCATCATGGCTGCCAGATCGTTGGCGGTCACGAATTCTGTGATTTTCAGGATGCGGCTTTCTGCCTCTTCGGCCTGCATGGCCTGACGTTCGCGCGACGCGTTTGCCTCGCGTTTTTCCTTACGCCACTTGGCGCCGCTCTTGAGCTTCTTGTCCTTGGCGGTGAGACGCGCAAGAGTTTCCTTCACCTGCTTCTGTACGTCTTCCTCGTTTACTTCGGGAGTGATTACGGGACGCTTGGGCTGGTTCTTGGGATTGCGGTCGCGGCGGTTCTCATTTCCGCCCTGACGGCCTCCGTTATTCTGGTTGCCCTGACGGCCACCGTTGTTCTGTCCGCCCTGATTGCGGTCATTGCCGCCCTGACGGGGCTGATTGCCGGCCGAACGTCCTACCTTCTCGATATCGACCTTCTCCTTGCCGGTAATGCGGCGGCGTTTCTTGCGGTCCGATTCGCCGCCTGCACCCTGTGCTGCGCCATGACCGCCACGACGGTCATCCTTGCCCTTCTTCTTGGGACGTGTATTCTGGTTGAGCGCGTCGAGGTCGATCTTGCCGACGATATTGAGCGACGGCGCCGGTGCGGTGCGTTCGAGAGTAAATACCTCAGGCTCGGAATTGTTTGTTTCCGGCTCGGGTTTAGGCTCCGGCTTAGGTTCGGGCTTGGGCTGAGGTTTGGGCTGAGGCTTAGGCTCCGGTTTGGGCTCAGGTTTGGGCTGAGGCTTAGGCTCAGGCTTGGGTTCCGGTTTGGGCTCGGGCTTAGGCTCAGGCTTGGGTTCCGGTTTGGGTTCCGGCTTAGGCTCAGGCTTGGGTTCCGGTTTGGGTTCGGGTTTTGGCTCAGGCTTGGGCTCAGGTTTTGGCTCAGGCTTAGGCTTCGGTTTGGGTTCCGGCTTAGGTTCGGTGCGCACAATAGGATTACCCTTGGCATCAAGTTCAAGCTTACCAAGAATATGCGGCATCTGCTTGGGCCGCGGAGTCTCGGCACGCGCAGGCTCGGAAGCCGGCTTGGGTTCGGCAGCAACTTTGACGCGGTTTTCCTTTCGTTCGTTCGTAATCTGTTCCGAACGGCTCTTGAGGTCCTTGTCGCTCTTGAATTCTTTCTTCAGCAGATCGACAGCGTCCTCATCCAGCCGGGTATTGGGATTGTCGTCGACTGTGATGCCGTGTTTCTGGAGAGACTCAATAACGGTAGCCACCGAAATATTGAGGTCTATCGCGATTTTGCTTATTTTTATTTTCGCCATTAGATGGATTTGTTTTTTTGCAGTTAGTTAAGAGCTGATTATATCGAGGAGAAAGGCCCGGCTTCATTTTGCCGGAACTTCAACTCTCAACTCTGAGCCTCGTCTTCGGAAGCAGCCTCCTGCCCTTCCTGAGGCTGATCGTCGTCATCCTCATATTCGCGGCGGAGGATTGCCAGAACGTCGTCGATGGTGTTTTCCTCAAGGTCGGTCTTCTCCAGGAGAACCTCACGGGGCGTTTTGAGAATGCTCTTGGCGGTGACGCAGCCCACATTCTTGAAGGCGTCGATCACCCAGCCGTCGATTTCATCGCTGAAGTCATCGAGGTAGATATCATCCTCGTAGATCATCTCTGTGTCGCGGTATACGTCGATGGTGTAGCCGGTAAGCATCGTGGCGAGCTTGATATTGTGGCCGTTCTTGCCGATTGCGAGCGACACCTCCTCGGGGCGCAGGAATACCTCGGCCTTCTTCTCGTTCTCGTCCAGACGGATATTGGAGATGCGGGCGGGCGAGAGGGCGCGCTGGATGAACAGCGAGGGATTCGAGGTATAGCAGATCACGTCGATGTTCTCGTTACGCAGCTCGCGGACGATGCCGTGGATGCGCGAGCCTTTCACGCCTACACAGGCGCCTACGGGATCGATGCGGTCATCGAAGCTCTCCACGGCGATCTTGGCGCGTTCGCCGGGGATACGGGCTATGGCGCGGATGTTGATGAGGCCGTCGTGGATTTCAGGCACCTCGATCTCGAAGAGGCGGCGCAGGAAGTCGTTGCATGTGCGCGATACGGTGATCTTCGGGTTGTTGTTCTTGTTGTCGACGTTGGCGATCACGGCGCGGACGGTCTCGCCCTTGCGGAAGAAGTCGCCGGGAATCGATTCGCTCTTCGGAAGAAGAAGCTCGTTGTTGTCGGAGTCCATCAGAAGGGTCTCGCGCGACCATGTCTGATATACCTCGCCGGTGACAAGCTCGCCTTCGAGTTCCTTGAATTTATTGAATACGGCTTCCTTCTGCAGATCGAGGATGCGGCTCTGGAGCGTCTGGCGCAGATTGAGGATAGCGCGGCGGCCGAAGTTCTCGAAGATAATCTCGCGGCTGTGTTCCTCCCCTACCTCGGCCTCGGGATCATCGTCGGCACGGGCATCGCTCAGCGATATCTGGAGGTTGGGATTCTCGACTTCGCCGTCCGGCACTACTTCCAGATTCTGGAAGATCTGCACGTCGCCTTTGTCGGGGTTCAGAATTACATCAAGGTTCTCGTCGGTGCCGAACATCTTCGCAAGCACGTTGCGGAACGATTCTTCGAGCACGCTGATCATAGTGGTCTTGTCGATGTTCTTGAGTTCCTTAAACTCGGCGAACTGCTCGACCATATTCGGGGTTTCCTCTTTCTTTGCCATTGTATATTTTTATGCTGTAAGAGCTGTTATTTTCGTTAATATTCAGAATTTGAGGTCGTAGCGCACATATTTGCACTCTGCCGACGTCAGTTTTAACGCTTCATGCTTCACCACGGGCCGTTTCGATCCCGGCTCCCTGACTTTCACAGGCACCTCGACGGTGAACTCAACATCCCGGTCCGTCGGATCGCCGGCCGATACCTCGGTGAGCACGCCGTGAAGCTTACGCCCGTCGGCGGTCAGAACTTCAACATCATTGCCTATGTTCTTGGTATACTGCACGCGGATCCTGAAATCGGAGGTGATGCCCGCCGAGCCTACCTCGAGCGAATAGTCCTCCGCATCGCGGTCGAACACTTCCTCGATGCGCCGCGTAATGCCGGCGCATGCATCGACGTCCATCGCCGTGGCAGACGTGAGCGCTATCGTTATATCGTTGGCCGGGCTTACCGTCATGTCGACCACATACAGATCGGTGCCGGATATGGCATCAGCGACTGTTCGGGCCAGTAGTTCTTTGTCTATCATATGGTTCGGGTAACTTCAAATAAAGAGGAGGAAGCTCGGGCTCCCTCCTCTGACGAAGATTCTACTGCAAAAGTAGTGTTTTTTTATTATATGTGCAAATATCTTCCTCCGGCCGCACTGACGTTACTTGCCGAATTAAATATATTTAACCAAATTATTCATTATTTAACCATTTTAGTTCCACGTGTATTTCTTCTGGCGCCCGAACTTGGCCCGCACCCGTCGCGAGAATAGCCTGAGAGGCAGCGTAATCGAAAACCAGGGGATGGTGAACATCAGCATCCGCGATTTCAACGCCTTCATCGCCTTGCGCCACACATATATATCAAGCGCAGCCATGCCGGCAGCCAGAATCAGCCCTACCACGGGCGGCAGGACGTTCGGCCAGCTCAGCCATGCCGCAATCACGGCGCATACAATCACCGCTATCTGCAGGATGCCTGTCAACGGTATCAGAAACCGCGGTTTGCGACGGATGAAACCCTCGGTGAATATACGCCTCAGGACGCGCTCGATGAACAGCCGCGGATGATTGCCGTGGCGCAGCCGGACCATCGAGTCCTCCGATATCTCGACCTCGGTATTCTGCCGGTTCGCGATTTCGCTCACGAAAATATCATCATCGCCGTAATGCAGATTGAGCGTATGCGCGAAGCCCTTGTTGCGCAGGAACGCCTCCTTGCGGTAGGCGATATTGTATTCGGTCCCGCGGAAGGGCTTCCCGGCGATTGCCACACCCAGCCAGCGCACGCTGTCCACCACCGAGTCGAAGGCGCGGCGACGTTTGCCGAACCGCTCGTCCTCGTCGGCATCGACATATGCGAATCCGAGCACAACATCCGTACTCCCGTTCTTGTCGAAGCGGCTCATCATATTCCTCAGCCACGATTTGCCCGGGATGACGGCCGCAGTTGTCGTGAGAACAACAATATCGTAGCGGGCTGCCTTGATGCCGAGCGTCAACGCAAGCTTCTTGCGGCTCAGATTCACTACTCCCTCGGGCGTAAACGTCAGATACAGATTGGGATGCGTGGCCCGGAGAAACGACACCGCGTCGCGCACGTCGGCCGACTCACCGTCGTTGACCACAACCACCTCAAAGGCAGCAGGATAATCCTGCGACAGCACCGATTCCAGAAGTTCCGTAAGATTCTCGGCCTCGCCTTGCGAATAGATGATGACCGACGCCGGCAGATACTCCGAATCCGGCTTCTCCGCACGCTCGGCATCCGCCTTCCGCCGGTATTCCACCACCGTGCGCACCCGCCAGAAATAAATAGCGATCAGAGCCAGAATGCACAGCACGCATCCCAGCAGCAGCCACATGCACTCAAGCGATATATCGTAGGAAAAATACATTCTCTTTCATTTTTCATTTACAACCTGCAAAACTACATAAAAAAACGAAGAAAAACAACAAATAGTTTCCGGAGCGATATAGAGGTCGGAGGCAAATGGATAGTCGCATAGCGACAAGATGCCCGGAGGGGCATAACGATATCGTCTCGCGTGGTTGCAATAGTCCCGTCAGGGACGACGAGCCACGTAGTGGCGTCACGAAATGTTTAGCCCAAGGTAAAGAGCCTGTAGGGCTCTTTACCTTGGGTTTCAAAAAAGTCATATGGAAATTGCACCTTGCTATGGGTGCCCAACTCACGCCACACACTTTTTTTCGTCAATAACTTTCGAGATCCATTCCTTTTAATTAATTTTGCCAATAACCTAATGCCTCTTAAATATGGCGAATACCTATACGAAAATTATCATACATTTGATCTTCGCGTGCAAAGGGCATGAATCCTACATCCCAAAGCAAAATCTTGAACGCATCCATTCGTATATGTCAGGTATCCTGCGAAAAAGGGAGTGTTATCCAATTATTATAAATGGTACGTCGAACCATGTCCATATTCTGATGAATCTCAATCCACGATATTCAGTGTCTGAGATAGTAAAAGAATTGAAGGTTGCGGCTAATCAATATATTAATTCAAATTATCTGTCGCCTTTCAAATTCGAGTGGCAAAGGGGATATTCTTGTTTTTCGGCCAACGCGAGCGATTATGGTAATATCGTAGAGTATATTCGCAACCAGGAGCAACATCATTCAGGTGTGACCCTCGAACAGGAGACGCGGGCATATCTTGCAAAGGCTGGCATCGAATTCGACGAGCGATACATCTTTCGAGACGAATAATTGGGTCACCCCTAACGGGGTGGAACTCCTTGTTGGCGCAACCCAAGGTTTTGAGCCCTACAGGCTCTTCACCTT
>CABRLF010000145.1 GCA_902471685.1 uncultured Porphyromonadaceae bacterium | reverse complement strand
TTCCTCGCTGTCGCCCGGCTTGTGCAGACAGTGCATCCTTGTGCGTTCGCGCACGAATGCCGGCAGACGATAGTCTCCGAAATCGCAGGCTTTTTCATATTCGCCTTTGAAATGCATGGGGAAGAAATCTGCTACGGCGATGGTCTGCAGGAAATACTCGGCGCCGGCAGCGCAGTTGGCGCCCTGACGGACATCGACAGGGAAGAAAGCGATATCTACAGCCGGCTCTACTGCCGCGATTCTGTTCACATCGGTACGGAACGCCTCGGTGGCTTTCTGGATTTCACGCTCGGTGTTTTCCTGATCCCAATGCCAGTCGTTGAGATCTCCTGCATGGAAAATCCTGTAGCCGTCGGACATGGTCACCAGATAGCTGACTCCGGCGTCGGTGGACCCGAATGCTTGCACTTTCACTCCTTCGGGGAGGCCTTCGATGATGTCGCCGGCGCTCATCCAGTCGACTGGCAGATCCTCCCGTACTTCCTTCGAGAATATGTCGTTGGAGAGGACATACAGCCGCTTGTGGCTCTGGCCGAGGTTGAAGATGTCGTGGTTGAAGTGGTCGGGGTGGTGGTGCGTGACGAAGAAAATCACCGGTTTGTCAGGATGATGGGCGAGAGCTTTTTCAACGTCGTGTGCCGGATCGCGGTAGCAGTCGAATACGAGGAAAATCTTGGGGAATTCGAGGAGAAAGCCGGAATTGTCGAGGTAGGTTACTTTCAGATTCATATCAGTCGTTATTAAGTATATCGACCTCAAGACCGTCGTAGGCAAACCGTACGCCTGCAGGGAGCTTTGCGTCGATTTCGGCGGCGAGGCCGATTTCGTGGCTCATGTGCGTAAGGTATGCTCTGTGCGGTCTGGTCAATTTAATAACGTCGAGAGCTTCCTTTAAGTTCTGATGTGATGGATGGCTTTTTTCTCTGAGAGCGTTTATGACAAGAGTATCAAGTCCTTGCAGGGCCTCTATGGTTTCCGGTGGAAGATAGCTCGCGTCGGTGATGTAACCCAGTTTCCCGATGCGGAACCCGAGAATCGGCAGTTTGCCGTGAAGTACTTCGAGCAGTTTGATTTTCAGCGGGCGGAAACCTTCGCCGGAGTCTATTTTAACTTCGTCGCCGGGCTTATGTTCCCGAAGATCAAACTGAGGGACGCCCGGATAGGGATTTTCACGGAAACAGTAGGGCACGCGGTTGCGCAGATCGGTGGCTACGTCTGGTCGGCATATTACCGGGAAATGCTCGCCCGGATAGGTGTGGGTGTATGGGCGAAGGTCGTCGATGCCCCCGACATGGTCGTAATGGCTGTGGGTGAGAAGCACACAGCTCAGGTCGGGGCAGCCTTCGCGGAGAATCTGGGTCCGGAAATCCGGTCCGCAGTCAATGAGTATCCATGGAGTGCCGGGTTCGTTCTGAATCATGACCGAGGCACGCAGCCGGTTGTCGCGAGGGTCGGATGACCGGCATACAGCGCAGTTGCAGCGTAACTGAGGCACTCCCGTTGAGGTCCCGGTGCCCAAAAATTTGAGAATCATTATTGTCTGAATCTGGTTACGAAGCCGTCTTCGAAAACGGCGAAAACGCCGTCGGAATATGACCACCGTTCGATCATGCCGCCGTAGGTCGGTACACGTTCAACCGATGCCGGGGAGCCGAGAGCGAGGCGTACTTCGTCGCGGGTCATATTTTTATTTATACGGGAGCGGATTATAAGTTCCCATACGTCGTCCTTTATTTCCGGATACGCTGTGCGCGGATCGGTGAAAGAGAAGAGAGTGTCGAAATTGCGGGTCGCGGCGCGGCTGTTGCCTACACTCATGAAAACCATGTATTCGTGTCTGTTTCCTTTGAGGTGTTCAAGGATTTTCGGGTCTGAAATCGAGAAATAGACCGCGGCTGCGAAATTCTCGTTCCCGGGAGTCACGCTGTCGATCTGTACCTCGATGTGGCGCAAGCCCTGGATGAGTTCGCGGTTTGCGGGTGAGTACCACGAGGGGGTGCGGATGAACAGTTTGCGGCCCGTAACCGCCGAATCGATTCTCGCCACAATATCGAGATCGACCGTAAACGGTATCTCCAGACTCGAAAGGGTGTCGATTTTAGATGAAGTCAGGCCCGGCACGTGGTAGTAGAGGCGTCGTCCGTCGTCGGTCCGCAACAGAATTTCGCCGGCATCCTCGCCTGTGAGACTTGTGGCAGGTGCTATGCCTTCAAAGCGGACTGTGTGGCGGGCGAGATTGTCGGTATTGTCCGACTTATGGGAAAAGATGAGCGATATGCGGTCGTTTGCCACAAGCCATTTCCGCTCCGGAGTCCACTGTCGCGGCGGGAGCGGCGATATGCCGGTAAGGAATCGCTGCTCGGGTGTGATGCCGTCGGCCTGCTGCTGGCGAACGTCCGATTCCTTGATGCGGGGAGTGCTCTCCACGCCCGTAAAGCATCCCCCGGCCCCGAAAAGGAGGGCCGGAAGGATGAATGTCAGTACGGAGCGGATGAGTTTCATTTCTTGGCTTCTACGGGTGTGATGCCGAGGTTGTAGAAGATGAAGGAATAGAGGTCGGTATATTCGTCGACAACTTTTGCAACGGGTTTGCCTGCGCCATGACCGGCTTTGCTGTCGATGCGGATAAGCTTGGGCGCGTCGCCGGTATTGGCAGCCTGAAGGGTGGCGGCGTATTTGAACGAGTGAGCCGGAACTACACGGTCGTCATGATCGGCTGTGGTGACGAGGATGGCGGGGTAGGGAGTGCCGTCGTTGCGGATGTTGTGGATAGGCGAGTAGTCGAGCAGATATTTGGCCATCTCGGCGTTGTCGTCGGCGGTACCGTAGTCCGATGCCCAGTTCCAGCCGATGGTGAAGAGGTGGTAGCGCATCATGTCCATCACGCCTACGCGGGGAACGGCCACCTTGAAGAGGTCGGGACGCAGATTGACGGTTGCGCCTACGAGCAGACCGCCGTTCGAGCCGCCTTCGATTGTCATGAGTTCGGGTGTGGTCCAGCCTTCATTGATCATATATTCAGCCGCGGCGATAAAGTCGTTGAATACGTTCATCTTGTTCATCTTGGTGCCGGCCATGTGCCAGTCTTCGCCATATTCGGCGCCGCCGCGGAGGTTGGCCTGGGCGTAGATGCCGCCGTTTTCAAGCCATACTATGCGGTTGGCGCTGAAGCCGGGGTTGAGGGTCACGTTGAAGCCTCCGTAACCGTAGAGGTAGACAGGATTCTTCTTGTTTTTCTCAAGTCCTTTCTTGTAGGTGAGGAACATGGGAATCTTTGTGCCGTCGGCCGAGGGGTAGAATACCTGCTCGGTGACATAGTCGTCGGGATTGAGGCCTTTGACGTCGGCGGCATAGAAGAGTTTACTGTCGCCGTTCTCGAGGTCGTAGCTGTAGATGGCCGAAGGATATACGAAAGAAGAGAACGAGTAATATACGTCCTTGTTTTTCGGGCTGGTGGAGAAGCCTACAGTGCCGTAGGTGGGAAGCTCGACTTCGCGGATCATCTTGCCGGTCAGGTCGTAGACGTAGGCGTGATTCGAGGCGTCGCGGTCGAAGACTGCGATGAGATTGTCGGGCCCGGCGAACTGTACGGAGGTGAGGACGCCGCCGTCGGGATCCTCGGGGATGATGGTGGTCCAGTTTTCACGGCCCGGCTTGTTGATGTCGACAGCCACGAAACGGTTGCGCGGTGCATCGGCGGAGGTGAAAAGATATACCTTGCCGTCCTTCATGTCGATGATGTTGTTGGTCACGTCCTGAGTGGGCTCGATGGTGATCCATTTGCTGCCAGGGCGGGTAAGATCTTTCACGGTTACCGATTCGCCTATGCCCTGGCCGCCGCCGAGGATAGCGAGCATGGAGCCGTTGTCTGCAACGGCTGCGCTATGGAAGTAGAGCGGCTGGTTCTTGTCCTCGTATACGATTTCGTCGCTTTCCTGAGGTGTGCCCAGTTTATGGTAGTATACTTTGTGGTATTCGTTGGCGTTGCTGAATTCCTTGCCGGCTTCGGGGCGCGCGTAGGCGCTGTAGTAGAATCCGTCGCCCAGCCAGTCGGCGCCGGTGAACTTGGCCCATTCGATATGGTCGGGCAGGAGTTCTTTGGTCTTGTTGTCCATCACATAGATTTCGGTCCAGTCGGAGCCGGAACGCGAGATGGTGTATGCGGTATATTTTCCGTCCTTACTCTGGCTCAGGCCGGTCAGGGCCACGGTGCCGTCGTCACTCAGTGCATTGGGGTCGAGGAAAATTTCGCCCTCGCTGTCGGGCGTGGCGGCGCGGAAGATTATCGACTGGTTGTGCTGGCCGTCGTTTGCCGACCAGTACCACATGCCGTCCTCGCCTTTCCATGGTGCGCCGCGGCGGCTGTAGCGGTTCAGCTCGTCGAGCCGTGCGTGGAGGTCCTGACGGTACGGAATCTGCGAAAGATACTCGTTGGTGAGCTCGTTTTCAGCCTTTACCCATTCGAGGGTAGCGGCGGCGGTGTCGTTTTCGAGCGGACGGTAAGCATCGCTCACTGTCATGCCGAATACTTCGTAGGTCGTGCTGTCGGCCGGTGCGACAGGATAGTCCATTTTTGCCTGCTGTTTGCCGCAGGCTCCAAGCAGAATTGCCATGGAAACTAAAGGTAGATAACGCATTGGTATGTGATTTATTTAGCTGGTGTCGTATGAATGTCGAGCTGCGGGAAGGGGAACGAGATGCCGGCCTGCGGCAATTCGTTGTATATCCGTTCGTTGATGGTGTAGAACACAGCCCAGTAAGTGCTCGAAGGAGTCCAGGCGCGTACCGTAAGGTCTACCGAGCTGGCCGACAGGGCGCCGACTGTCACAGTTGGCGTGCAGTCGGCCGGAATAGCCTTGAAATTGCCCGATTCGCCCTGATGCGGGTCTTTGAGTCCGCGGGCGGCACGGTCGTCGGCTATGTATTTCTTCACTATCCGGTCGTCCGAGGCAAGAATGGAGAGTATCTTGGCGCGGGCGGCGTCGACGCTGTCGCCGTAGCTGATGCCTACGGTCCACTCGACGCGGCGGTAGTCCTCGCGGCTGTAGTTGTTGATGGAGCCGGTCGAAAGTCCTCCGTTGGGGATGATGATCGCCTTGTTGTCGCCCGTCGTGATGATGGTATGGAAAATCTGTATCTCCTGCACGGTGCCAGAATAACCCTGTGCTTCAATGAAATCGCCGATTTTGTAGGGCTTGAGGAGCAGGATCAGCACGCCCCCGGCGAAATTCTGGAGTGTGCCGCTCAGGGCCATACCGATGGCGACGCCGGCCGATGCGAAGAGCGCCAGGAACGACGAGGTCTCGATGCCGAGGATGCCGATGACTATTACTATCAGGATGAAGAAGAGCACTATACGCACCATGCTCAGGATGAACGTGGCAAGCGAACGGTCGAGACTGCGGCGTACGAATATGCCGCTGATGAGGTTGTAGATTCGGTTGATGATCCATTTGCCGCAGTAGAAGACCGCGATTGCAATGGCGAGATTGATCGAGAAAGAGACAACGTAGTTGACGAGCTTTTCAATCAGCTCGTCGGTGGAGAGAGTCTTGATCATCGATGCGTCGCTCTGAAGCGAGGATATCGAGTCGGGCAGCGCCGGAGATGCTATCTGAAGATTTATCATCCTTCAATCATTTGAGTTTAAGTGATGATGCTACGTCGGTATACCAGCCGAGGGTGCTGTAATTGCCTTTCAGGGCGTCATCCGCATTCCGTAGTATGTTGGTCGTGAGGCCGGTCGCATCGGCGAGCGATAAGAGGCTCCACAGCTTGGGGGTGGCCGCGAAGTAAATTACGACATCGGAAAAAGCGCGGTTGAATTCGGCTGCGAGCTGTGAGGCGCCTTCGAACCGTTCTTCGCCCGTAGCGGTGGTGCAGAGCGCGTTGACATACTGGCGGAAGTCGTAGTACTTATAGGGCAGCACCACGCCGTCTTCGTAGCGTTGCGGTTCGAAGTCGGAAGGATATATGTCGGTCGCATGTTCGTAGATAGCCTTGGTCGCCGCTGCAAGTGCCTCGAGTTTCGACGGATCGATGACCGTCATGGAGCATGTGCGGTCGATGGGATCCTTTATGGCGTTGTAGTACTCGAAAGTATTTCGTGCCGCTGTCAGGATATCGGCGCTCCCGCTCCGGAAGAAAGGTCCTACGTTAAGATGATACGGCATGCCGGGATTCGGCAGTTCGGTGGGGCTCGACACTATCACGGGGGCCACGTCGCGCAGTTCGTAGAGTGTCTCTATCGATCCCATCAGGCAGCAGTCGAAGTAGAGGAACTCCAGATTCTCGTCTTCGAGAGTGCGGGCAAGAGTGGTGATGTTCATCTTCTTGCCATTGTCCTCAGATCCGAACGAGCGTTTGGGATTGTCGAGCGGATCGGATATACCGTCCTGAATCCAGCCGGTGCCGTGGCTCCAGAGCACAAGTCCGTAGCCGTCGGCGGCGCGGAGCTTGCGGACGTCGGCGAGTACTTCCTTCATGCGCTGGCTGCTGACCGAGAGCGCCGAGTTGTCGTAGACCTTGATGGTATCTATGCGGTCGGGAAGAATCTCGACAAGCGTTGTGCCGCTCCAGCGGGAGTTGTATACCAGAAGATGGTTGTGGCCGATGGCACCGGCCTGTGCCGCCTGACGCATCTCTTTGATATCGGCCATGTCCCAGTCGTTATTGCCGAGATTGTTGCCGGCTACCTGATAGACAAGCACAGTCCGCTCCGCTGTCTCCGGAATCTTCGGGCCGTCGTTGTGATGACACGATGCAAGAGTGAACACACTGAGTATCGGCAGGATGAATTGTATGAGTAGTTTTTTCATTTTGTGCATTTTAGAAGACAAAATTACAAAAACTGAGGAGACCGCACAAATGAGTTACATAAATTTAACAGGGAATCTCGCGGCGGAGGGAATACTTCAGTGCCGGAATACATAAAACAGGCCCCGACACCTCACGGCATGGGGCCTGTCATATCTAACGATTATTTTAGGTTTTCTCTTTGTTTCGTGGCGCAAAAATACAAACAAATCCGGGACAGATAATAGCAATTAACCTATTTTAACCATGTAAATCTTACATATTGTCACGATTTGTTGAGTTTCAGCCGTGTCATACCCTTCCTAAGTGTCATTTTGATAACTATATACCGCATGAAACGAATAATCGGAAATAGTGCTTGTCGGTCTTCCAATTTTTTTATTACTTTTGTAAATCAAAATAATTGCAATGAAAAAGTATATCGTTCTTATGGCGGCCGCCTGCGCAT
>CABRLF010000144.1 GCA_902471685.1 uncultured Porphyromonadaceae bacterium | reverse complement strand
TCCGATCTACATTGACGATACGCGCCAGTTTGCTCAGTCCCACTATTTTATCGCCGGGTATATATCCGATGCTTACTTTCCCGAAGAACGGAAGAATGTGATGCTCGCACATGGAGTAGAACTCAATGTCCTTCACCACAATAAGCCGGTTGCCCTCCTGCTCGAACAAAGCCTGATGCATCACCTGGTCGGCGTCGGCACGATATCCCGATGTGAGAAACCATAATGCCTTCGCGGCCCTGACCGGCGTCTTCAACAGACCTTCCCGATCGGGATCTTCCCCTAACAGAGTAAGGATTTCACGGATATGCGATGCAATGGCATCAATGCGTTCAGATTCGTCAAGCTGCTGCATGTCAATCATTAACATTAATTTTATCTCGAACTATTCGGATATATCCGGCATAGCCGGGAAAAAGGCGCTGAATCTCGGCCATCGCGGCCTCGGCTTCGGCACGGGTGCGGAAATCGCCTGCCTTCACACGCCAGTACGGAGAATTGAAGGATATATAGCTGCGCATCTCCGGAAACTCCGCCGACAGACGACGATGTGCGGCTTCGGCGTTGCTTCGGGCCGTGCGCGGATTATTGTCGTCGAAAACCTGAACGCGGTATCCGCTGCGTGTAGCCGCACTACGGTTATGCATGTCTCTTTCCGATACGTCGTCAGGGTCTGCCACAGGCACATACTCCAGCAGCCGCGCCAGTGCCGCGGGCTGATTGAGGGTGATATGGCCGGCGGCTGTGATATGCCCGCATATCGAAACAGTGTCGGGATCCGACGCAAACGCCGGCATCATAGCGGCAATGGCTATGCCCGATATGAAAGAACGCAAGTGTGCAGCCATAAGCATTAAGGGATAGAAACGCCGGGGACACTCAGGGAGCATCCCCGACGCTTATAGATTGTGAAATTATCAGAAAGCTTTTACGATGCCCATGAAGTCGGCGCACTTGAGAGCCGCGCCGCCGATGAGGCCGCCGTCTACGTCGGGCTTGGCGAAAAGCTCGGCTGCGTTGGAGGGCTTGCAGCTGCCGCCGTAGAGGATGGAGGTGTTTTCAGCTACTTCATTGCCGTATTTGGCAGCGATGACGGCACGGATATGTGCGTGCATGTCTTCTGCCTGATCGGCGGTAGCGGTCTTGCCGGTACCGATAGCCCAGACGGGTTCGTATGCCAGAATAACCTTACCGAAGTCTTCGGCGCTGAGGTTGAAGAGACCTTCTTCTACCTGCTTTGCAACTACTTCGTTGTAGGTGCCGTTCTCACGCTCTGCCAGAACCTCACCGATGCAGAAGATGGGGGTAAGACCGTTCTCGAAAGCGAGAGCTACTTTCTCGCGGAGAGTTTCGTTGGTCTCGCCGTAGTACTGGCGGCGTTCGCTGTGACCGAGGATAACATATTTGGCACCGGTGGAGGCAACCATGGCTGCGCTCACTTCGCCAGTATATGCACCGCTCTTGTGGTTGGCGCAGTTTTCAGCGCCGAGACCGAGGATATTCTGATCGATGACTCCTGCCACGGGGCAGAGGTGGGTGAAAGGAGTGCAGATGATTACGTCGCAGTTGACCGTAGTGGCCTTGAGCGCTTCGTTAACTTCTTTTGCCAGGGCAACACCTTCGGGAACAGTAGTGTTCATTTTCCAGTTGCCGGCTACAATATTCTTTCTCATTTTTATAGAGGTTTATATTTGATTGTCAAAGTATTGAGTATGCGTATGGGCATACTTTGCCTATTCGGCGGCAAAGTTACGCATTTTTTTTGACATTCCGATAGTTTTGTCCGCCGATTTGGAAAAGAAACAACAATCCGGCCGGAGTTCAGTCCGTCTCAGATCTTGATATAGATACGCTTCTTATAGAGCGGCCATGCGATAGCGCCCATCAGCAGCATGAGGCCGATTGAGAAGCAGGCGGAAGCCACGTATGGATCCGGCACATCCGACAGAATGGCTTCATAGATTGCAGGTTTGGCTCCCGACGAGCCTAATATCACAGCAATCACTTCGCTGCCTACGTATAGAAACAACGGATTGACGCCGAAGGCCCGGAAGAATGTGAACCAGTTGCCGTCACCGCGCATATCGATGAAGTACGAAAGGGTTGCAAGCAAAGCCGATGCCATACCGCAGGTTACAAGAACATAGCTCGGCGACCAGATACGCTTATTAAGAGGCAGCCATATGGTGAGCAGATACCCGGCGAGCATGAGCACAACTCCTACGACGGCAAGACGCAGCAACCGGTCGGCAAGCGGTTGCCGGCTCTTGATGAGAGCGCCGCAGCAGAAACCTATTATAGTATGCGCCAGAGCCGGAATCGTGCCGAGCAGCCCTTCAGGATCGACGGGCCGCTTCACATAGAGATGACCCTCCGAGAGAATCGAGCGGTCGATGACAGTGTTTATGTTAGTCAGGTCGTTTATATATCCGTTGAACAGCAGCAGAAGTGCTCCATAGAGCGCGAGCAATATGGCGGCTATCCATATCATACCTTTCCGCGAGACATAGAGCGCCATCAGCGACACAATGCCATAGCACAGTGCTATGCGCGTGAGGACGCCGGTGAGGCGCAAATGGCCGAAATCAAAGAATCCACGGCCAGAGCATACATTGTCGAACCAATGCAAAGCCCAGCATATCAGCAATATCAGCACTGTACGGCGGAGAATTTTCTTGAGCATAATCCACGACGGCGTAAACGCCGACTTGGCCAACGACAGATAAGTCGTTACACCCATGATAAAGAGAAAAAAGGGAAAGACGAGGTCGCAGGGTGTCAGACCGTTCCACTCACTGTGCTGAAGCACGTCATAACTGTAAGGGCCTCCGGCATTGTTCACAACAATCATGCCGGCTATCGTTATGCCGCGCATCACGTCCAGTGCCGTCAGGCGTTTGTCAGAAGTTTTGGTTTCCATTGCAATTCTAAACGATACGCAAATTAAGCAATTTTTTGCAACTCTACAAAATCATGACTAAATTTGCAGAAACGTTATCCGATCCATGAAAAGAAGCATCTACATCATAGCACTGGCCATAGCTGCAGCTGCATGTACAGCCGAAAGCCCGCAGGAAGATTATCTGTCTTATGTCGACACACGCGTCGGCACAGCCTCGGCCACGACCCGCACGGCCGGACTCTTCGGCAAAGGGTCGGAAGAGCACGGACAAACGATTCCGGCAGTCGGCGTACCGCATGGGATGAATCTCTGGACACCGCAGACACGTTCTTCCGAAGCCAAATGCGTGGCACCGTATTATTATGCCGACTCCACACTTCTCGGGTTCCGCAACAGCCACTGGATTGTAGGCGGCTGCACTCAGGACTATGGCTCTATGACTCTTGCTGCGATTTCGGGCGATCTCCGTACGGCTCCTGAAAGCCGCGCCACAAAATTCTCGCACGACACCGAAGTGGCACGGCCTGATTACTACAGTGTCTCTCTTCCTTCCGAAAATATCGAGGCCGAAATGACCGGACTTTCGCGCTCGGCTATTTTCAACTTCACATATAATAACGAAGGTACAGGGCATCTCGTTGTCAATTCCAATTCCGACGAAGGGGAAGGATATGTTGCCTACGATGCCGAACGTCATGAAATCTACGGCTGCAACCCGGTTCACCGCATCTATCAGGGCTGGGGACAACCCGCCGGTTTCTCCGGATATTTCGTAGTGCGTCTCGATCCCGATATCGAGATTACCGAATCGGGGATTTTTGCTGCCGATTCTACAGCAACCGGAAGTGACAGCATATCAGGCAAAACCGATATGGGAGCGTTCTTCAGTTTCAACGTACCGGCGCAGACCACTGTCCGCGTCAAGGCAGCATCGTCCTTCACTTCAGTTGAAGCCGCACGCGTCAATCTCGACGCCGAAATACCCGCCTGGGATTTCGACAAAGTACGCTCGGAATCGGCTGCGCAATGGAATGAACGCCTCGGCCGAATAACCGTCGAAGGCGGCAATGATACCGACCGGCGTAAATTCTACGGCTCGCTCTACCGCGCTTCGCTTCTGCCGCGTGTGGTGAACGATGTCGACGGCTCGTACGCCGGATTCGCCGGTTCCGGAATCAAAAAACTCAACCCCGGTGAGGAATACTACGATGACTTCAGCATGTGGGACACGTACCGCGCCCTACATCCCCTCATTACCCTTATCGAGCCGGAACGCTCTGGCCAAATGATGCAGTCACTTGTCACAAAAGCCGAACAAGGCGGCTGGATGCCTATTTTCCCCTGCTGGGACAGCTACACAGCAGCCATGATCGGCGACCATTGCGCCGCCTCAATAGCCGATGCGGCTGTAAAGGGAGTCGATAATTTCGATCTTGAAACAGCATATGAATATCTGCGGCAGAATGCCTTCGAATCTCCCTCCACTTTCGAGGAATATGCCGACGGCATGGGGCGCCGTGCTCTTGAATCATATCTGCGCTACGGATATATACCTCTGGAAGACGGTGTCAACGAGGCATTCCACAAGAATGAGCAGACTTCGCGCACTCTTGAATATGCTCTCGACGACTATGCACTTGCTCAGATAGCCGGACTTCTGGGGAAAGACGATGATGCCCGCGAATTGCTCAGACGCTCGAAAAACTGGCGCAATGTAATAGACCCGTCAATAGGGTATGCCAACGGCCGCCACGCCGACGGATCGTTTGCAACCGACACAGATCCTTTCGATTTCGAGCCGTTCATAACCGAGGGCGCGCCATGCCATTATACATGGTATGTTCCTCACGAGGTGGACAGCCTTGTTGCCGCACTTGGAGGCACCGAAGCATTCGAAGCCAAACTTGACTCGATGTTCAGCTGCCACCGCTACTGGCACGGCAATGAACCATGCCATCAGGTTGCTTATCTCTACGACTATATCGGGCGTCCCGAAAAGACAGCCGCCCAGGTGCGTCATATAATGGAAACTGAATATCTCGATGAACCCGGCGGCCTCTCAGGAAACGACGACGCCGGACAGATGTCCGCATGGTATGTTTTCTCGGCCATGGGACTCTACCCTGTATGTCCTTCAGATCCTGAATATGCGCTGGGAGAACCGGCGTTCGACAGCATCACAATCCGCCCCGAGGGTGGACTTCCGTTCACCATCAGGACAACGACAACCGCCGTACCTGATTATCGTCCGTTCATAACGCACGACGAAATCAAATCCGGCGGAGAATTGGTAATCCCTGTGAAAAGGGATGCGGTCCGGTAAGAATCAGTCGTAATGCAGGAAGAATCCGTGTAAATCGAACGAAGCTTCAATTCCGTTCGACAGTTCCACCTCATACCCCTTGTTGTCGCGAGAAATCTCGACTACTCCGGCCGAAGGATAGTTTTCCTTCACAAAAGTATGTATATTCACCGGAACCAGATCATATGGTACCGTGTCTCTGGGACCACAGTCTATCGAGGTCCAGGAACCTGCGCTGTTGAAGTCTATTTCTGTACCGTTAGTGAAGTTCACTTCCCAGCCATCGGAAGACGTTTCTATCGACTGGAGGGTATAAGATGAAAAAAACAGCTTGACAAACGACTGAGCCTGCTCGGGCAGCTGATCGAAACTGGCTGATATATCATCGTCGGAATCATTGGAGCATGCGGAAAATACAAGGGCGAACAGCGCCACTACAAACGGGAAAAATCTTTTACCTAACATTGTTTTCGCGGATTAAGGGTTTTACAGAAAACAAAATGCGGCAATAAAAAGTTCGTCTATGCTCCGCCCTTGCCTACCGAAAGTCCGAGCGCAAGGACAGAAACGGAGCGGGCGCTGCCTGCAGAGCGCGAAAGAGCCAGCAGACACTCGCTCATCGAGGCGCCTGTGGTTATTACATCGTCGACAACAGCCACGTTCAGCCCGTCGAGTTCCTCTCCGTGGACCACTGCAAAACAGTCGCGGATATTGGCTGCGCGGCGTTCGTGGCTGAGATGCGTCTGAGTGCCATGCCCCTTGACTGCGATAAGATTGTCACCAACAGGAATTCCAAGTACCTCGCTCATGCCGATACAGATCTCACGAGCTTGATTGTACCCCCTGCGTATAAGCTTGGTGCGGTACATGGGCATCGGCAGGAGCACGTCTATCTCGCCCGGAGGTAGCTCCCCGGGGAATAACTGCGCCGAAAGAAGGTCGCGGGCAAAAAGCCGTCCGAGTTCACGTGCCATGGCCGGCATAGCCCTGTATTTCGCCGACCTTATCACATCGGCGAAAGGCGACGAAGGGTCATAAAGATACCACTGCCGGACAAGACCGACAGGCATAGCCGAATTGGTAAGCATCCCGCCTATATCAGGATTCAGAGCCGGCCGTGAAAAAGCATACGGCATCTGTGCCAGACACCGCATGCATATATATTGTTCGCCGCCGAGCAGAGTCCCGTGGCATACCTCGCACACACGCGGCATGACGTAGGACAGCAGACGGTCGAGAACAGACATCAGTTATAGCTCTGCAAGGACTTCCAAAGCCGTATCGACACAGTCCGCGTCGGTCCGCACGCTGTAGTCATTGCGGGCCTTGACCCATTTTTCATCCAGAGCATAATAGTCGATCGGGGTTTCGTCGCCACGGAGCATGGCACCGATCCAAGCTTCCCAACGCGGCGCATAGAAGTCGTCCAGCAAGCCGGCCCATTCGCGGTGCGCATAGTCGCGCAGACCGCCGTCTTCACTTGCCACACGCGGGCCCCAGGTTGTGATAAGGTGACGGGCATTGCTTTCCATATTGTCCCGGTCGGCCTCTGTGGGCGAAATGGCCCGTGCGTCATTGATCCATGTGGCGACAGAGAATTCAGGGCGTGTCGACAGCAGTCGGTCCTGATTATGCAGAAGAGTCATGAATTTGTCGGAAGCGGACTTGAATGCCTCCTTGTCACCTGCATTCAGAGCACTGATCATCTCCTGATAAGTCTGTCGTCCGCGTTCCGCCACTGCCTGACGGGTTATATCTACAAGATCAAACCGGTAGTTCTCATTGTTGCGCAGACGTGGAGCAGCACCGGCAAAGGCATGAGCGGCATCGATCACATCCTGGGGATTATAATAGGGCGCCATACGGCTCCAGCTCGACACCTGCCATACGTTCTTCGAAGGACGCGCACAGAACACAGATTCGGTAGTGCCCTGCTGGAGGTTTCCCCACGGGCAGTTGTAGATAGTCTCGCCAAGCATCGCCCATGCCATGTCTACAGCCGGATCCGACGCGCCATAGCGGGCCTCTGCATATCCTTTCAGCCAGTCATGTTTGGAGAAGCGTTCGGGACGCCAGATCAGCTCGCTGGTGAGCTCATACATCACCGGATTGTTCTCAATTCCTTCCGGAGTTAGTCCGAAACCGGTGAGAGTCTGGCTATATTTGCTGTCACGGAGATCGG
>CABRLF010000143.1 GCA_902471685.1 uncultured Porphyromonadaceae bacterium | reverse complement strand
ATCGCCGGAATTGCATTTCGCAGCTCAAATGAAAGTCTGCGGAATGCATTCCGGCGATAATTCTATCCTGACTTAAATCAGGCAAGTCTGTCGCGTAGACAGACCTATAAATCAAAGTTCAATCAGTTCGTCGGGCTCGAAATCTCGTGATGCGCGGGTGCCGATAACAGAATCCCAAAGCATGGGCGAAATGCCGTTGCCCGGACGTTTGACAGTGATATTATCCTCTGAGAGAATCTCTCCAGCTTCTATGCGTCGTGCGGCGACAATGCTTTTGCGGGCCACTTCTATATTCGGGCGTTCGGCATCGGCTACAGACTTGACTCCGTTGCCGAGGGCTTTTTCAGCTATACGGATTTCATCAACCAGCTGACTCAGTTCCTTAGGCTCGAGCGATGCACGGTGGTCAGGACCGGGCAGAGTACGGTCAAGAGTAAAGTGTTTCTCGATAACTTTTGCGCCATGACCGACTGCGGCGACTGATACTGCAGTTCCTACAGTATGATCGCTATAGCCTATGGCAGCGCATCCCAGCGAGGCAAGTGCATCCATAGCGCGGAGATTGACCGATTCATATGGTGCCGGATATTGTGTGGTGCAGTGGAGCAGAATCACCGAGGAGCGGGGCGTTCCGGCCTTTTCGAGGACTTTTACAGCCTCCTCGACCTCATCGAGAGTAGCCATGCCGGTAGACATAATCACTTTCGAGCGCAGTTTCCCAATCTTGCGGAGATAAGGGAGATTGGTGATTTCGCCTGAAGGTATCTTCCAGTAGTCCATGTCGAGTGCTGCGAGGCAGTCGATGCTCACAAGATCGAAAGGCGTGCTCATGAATCCAATACCTTCGGCATCGCAGAGATCTTTCAGCTCCTTGTAGTCCGAAAGGGGAAGATGAATGGCCTTGCACATTTCCAGCTGGCTCTGGCCGCTTCCTGTTGTTTCTTTCTGATATTCGGCTTTCGGCGCGAATGCCGAGATGACGAGTTCGGGAACTGCCGTCTGGAATTTTACATAGTCCGCACCGGAGGCTTTGGCTTCGCGCACCATGCACCTGGCAAGGTTTATGTCGCCATTATGGTTAACGCCTGCTTCGGCAATGATTATCACGTGGTTATCGTTCATTTCTTTATTTTTCGGGATAGAACACAACATCTGCGAGGTAGCGGACTGTCTCGACTCCTGCTACCGGTGTCTGTGTTTTCAATGGCAGCCCCAGAGCATCGTCTATGATAAGACCGGGCAAATCGACGGACGCGTGTACTGATGTCACAGCAGCGCCGCCGAGACGAGGATTTATTTCCATTATCAGGAGCCGCCCGTTTTCGAGGTCGCGGATAAACTGGACTGTTACAGCGCCTCTCAGCTGTGTGGCTGATAGTATTTTTTTTGTGATTGAAACAACTTCGGGATCATCGATGGTTTCGGACCGTACGGCTTCTCCGCCGCTGACTTCGCCGCGGATGCGGGGGCTGACAGCGACAATCTCACCGGTCCTGACTCCTACGTAGCAATCGACAGTGATTTCCTCGCGCCGGTCGATGCGCTCCTGGATGAGATACTTGGATTCGTTGCCTCGGAGCGCGTATAGGTCGGAGAGCGTGTTGATCATGATTATGCCTTTCGAGGCAGAGCCGAACCGCGGTTTGGCGATCAGGCAGCCGCAAGGCATGCCTTCGCGGTAAGTCTGCGGAATAGGAAGCCCGAGTGTCTCGAAAAGTTCGGCTGCAGCCACTTTGTCGAACATCCTGTCGGCAATGTTTCGCGGACTGCCAGGGAAGAAAACATCGCTTTGCGGCATGGCGGCAAACTGCGATGCAATGCCGATAGCGCCGTCGACAAACGGCACGACAATGTCTACCTTATTTTTATCGCATACTCGATCGAGATCATCGAAAATATCAGGAGCGGACCAGCGCAGACCTTCTTCAATATCTCCTTCGGCTGCAAGAGCCGAATGGGCATCGAGTTCGTAGCCGGTGATTCTGCATTCAAGACCTCGGTCGGCGCATGCCTGACGGAACATGCGGGCCATAGTCACGCGTTTGGCGCCTCCGAGAAAGAGGAATGATACAGTGCCGTGGGTCTTCATCGATTGTAGATGTCGGGTTTGTATTTGGCAAGGTTTTCAGGCCGGACGAACCAGTCGATTGTGCGTTTCAGCCCTTCTTCGAACGAGAAACGCGGGCGCCAGTCGGTCAAGGTTGTAATGAGAGTATTGTCGCCGCAGAGACGGTTGACCTCGCTGTTGGCAGGACGCAGTCTTTCCGGGTCGGTCTCTTTTTCTACGGGGCGTCCCATCAGTTCCGATATCATTTCGAGAGTCTGCCCCATTGAATATTCCTTGCCGGTGGCGATGTTTATTTCCATGCCTTCGATGCCGTCTGCTTCTGCCAGAGCTATAAAACCTGCTGCTGTATCTTCCACGAAATTGAAGTCGCGTGTGGGAGTGAGGTCGCCGAGACGGATTTTCGTTTTCCCGGATGCAATCTGAGTGATAATCGTGGGGATGATTGCCCGGGCGCTTTGCCGAGGACCGAATGTGTTGAAAGGCCGTGCTATGACAACAGGCAGACCGAAAGCGTTGTAGAAACTTTTGGCGATTGCATCGGCTCCGATCTTTGTGGCGGAGTACGGCGACTGAGGTTGCTTGGGATGTTTTTCGTCGATAGGCACATACATGGCTGTGCCGTATACCTCGCTTGTGGAAGTGACGACAAGGCGTCCGACATGTTCGTCGCGGGCTGCCTGACATATATTGAGAGTGCCGCGGATGTTTGTGTCGACATAGCTGTCCGGAGCTATATAACTATAGGGGATGGCTATGAGGGCGGCAAGATGAAAAATGACATCCGTTCCCCGGGCTATCTCGCGGCAGAAATTCGGATCGCGGACATCGCCACATACAATTTCGAGGCCGTCGGAAGGACCGACGTCCTCCAGCCATCCCCAGTTGTTGAAGGAATTGTACTGCGCCAGAGCGCGGACGCGGTATCCGCGGGCAAGGAGCGCCTCGGTGAGATGTGAGCCGATAAAACCATCAGCGCCGGTGACGAGTGCGAGTTTTCCGTTGCTGTTTACCATGTGCGGTTGAATTTATAAGTATAGACATGTCCTTCGCTTGCGGTATACCCGAAGCAGAAATGGCTGTCGTTGAGTTCGGTAATATGTATTGTTATAGTTTTTTCTGAGAATCCGAGCCATGAGGGCGGAGCATAATGCCCTGTGCCGGGTGCGTCGCCGGATGAGTGGTTGAAATTGAATACAACCGTGTCTTCGGTTTTTGTCCATGTGCAGGTGCTGTTATCGGAATAGTCCGGTCCGTAAAGAAGACGGAAAATAGCGACTTCGCCCTGAAACGAGACGGTCGAGCCTGTTGCACCTTCCGGAATCGGAACCTGCTTGCCGTCGCAGGTCATCTCCGTAAGACTCCATGAGCCGAAGAGCGTGCCGATACGCCCGTCGTTCTGCGTGCATGCCGTTGTCGCAACAACTGCGATGATGATGACCAATATTCTGAACGCAAGCTGTTTCATTTTCTGATATTGAAGGAACCTGAATAAGAAACTGAAACCATGGCGCCGAAGTTATTGCCGCGCAGATTGCCCGAGTCGATGGCTAACAGAGCCTTGACATTCAGTCCGGAAACACGTGCCGGCCTCCATTGCATCTGAATCATGGCGGAGGTGTCATGAAGCAATTCTGGTGCGGGAATGCGTCCCGAGCCGCCGGCTTTCTGATAGCTGACCATTGCCTTGTACTGCCACGAATCCGAAATGCAACCTTCGGCGGCGGCATGGAATCCGCGGGCGCGGTTGTGAATATAACCCGGCGAGCCGTTGAGGTTGTAGAGAGGAGACACGACGAAGGGCGATCCGATGCTCATGCCATAGTTGGAATAAGGACCGTAGAAGTCATTGTTGTAGTAGTTGTCTGCTCCGGTGATCTCGTCTTTTATGCTTGTCCCGGGCGCGTCGCCCGTAGCCCAGTGGATAGAACCGGACTGATTGGTGAAGTCGAAGTATTCGACAAGGGCTTTCGATATGATTCCTTTTTTGGGGAAGTTGAATTGCAGTCCCCACAATCCGTCCCAGCCGTTTTTGCGGCCTATGCCTGAGCCGTCTTCCCAGGGACCTTCGAAGTAGAATGCCAGCTCACTGCCGTTACGGAACCGGTATCTGGCCCGCAAATCCCACGAGCCGAGGGAATTTCCTTTATAGTAACCTTCTCCGCTGCCTTCGCGGGGAATGAACATGTCGAATATATCTTTGAACCGGAAGCCCCGGTTGTCCTCAAGGATTACATCCCCGAAGCGGTATGTGCGCGAGAGTCCTGCGAATTCTCCGGCCGCCTGCATGCCGACAGTGACGGACAGTGGTTTGTCAGGATTAGTGCGGAAGTGACAGCGCTTGTATGTATACCAGTTGTCGTAGCTGAGCACCCCCATCCAGTAGTTGAAAGTTTCCCGGCGGTATTTGCTGTCGGTGAAGCGGCCGTATATTATTTCGCCGTCGATCTGCACCCAGCCGTTTGTGAACGGGATATCCTGAAAATCGGTAAATCCGGCAGTCACGCCCGGAATGGGCCGCGAATTAGTGCTCCGGGTGATGTCTCCGGAAGAGAGTGCATCGTCGACTATTCCTGCCGAAGGCATTTCTTTCATGCCGGCGGTGAGGAACACGCTACGGTACTTCACTTCGGCATAGAGTTGCTGTATGCGTGCCGGCGCCTGTCTGCGGCTCTCTGTGCCCCATGTTTTGGCATCGGTGAAGCGGGTATACTCTGCGGCGCTGCCGTAGCCGAGCATGTATTCGAATCCGGCACCCCAGCTGAACCGGGACTTCATGTCGAGGCGTTTGGAGAGAAGACCGTCGTGCCATATACCGGAGGCGCCGGTCACCTTCCCGTAGTTCCATGACGCAGCCATGTATGGCGCAAAATCGCCTGTCGAGACATTCGCAATAGCGCTGACCCTGTATTCGACAGAGCCGGGCTGCGCCGGTACAGTCAATGACGCGAGGCTCAGAACTGCTGTGAGAATAATTCTCTTGGGGTGTCTCATATTCAGACCAATAAATCGTATATAGCCATTCCCATACCGATTATGGCCATGCATACCAGCAGCAGGCCGATGATGCGGTTGATAAGTTTCAGCGATCTGACATTGATTCTTTTCCCAAGCCTGTTGACAAGTGTGGTAATCCCCCACCACCAGAGTACGGCTCCTGCCAGAATTGTGAGGTAAGCTATGATGTAGTGATGGATCCCGAACTCTGGCAGGAAGAAATTGAACCGTGCGAAGAGTCCTATTATGAAGAAGAGAATCAGCGGGTTGGAGAAAGTGAGCAGGAAGCCAGTGACGAAGTCGCTCCAGTAATTGGTCGCCCTTTCGTCCTGAGTCTTCAGTGCACGTGTGGGGTTTTTCTTCAGAAGATAGACGCCGAATGCAGCGATTACGAGACTGCCGATAATCTGGATTGCGAGCTGATGCGAATCAAGAAAGTCTGTGATAAAACTGAGGCAGAACCCAGTGAGAAGGCAGTAGATAAGGTCGCTGAGCGACGCCCCCAGTCCGGTAAAGAAACCGGGCCAGCGCCCTTTGCCGAGGGTGCGTTGTATGACGAGCATTCCTATCGGACCCATGGGTGCCGATATGAGCAAGCCGATTGCTATGCCGCGTGGTAATATGTGGAATATCTCGTTCATGGGAGAAAATCAAAGCAAAAATACGAAAAGTACATCAATTAGTCAACACTATGCTCGCCGAAAATGCGCCAAAAATGTCTATATTTGTAGACGGTATTTGCCGCCGGGATTCTCTTTTAGAGATAATCAGTTAATAACCAAAGTAATGAATAGATTCTGCTTTATCATATGTCTTTTTTTACTGGTGATCTCTCTTTCAATCGCCACTGATGCTGTGGCCGGAGAGCTGCGGGCATCGAACTATACCTACTCCGGCGGCGTGAAAAATGGAAAGCAGAATGGATTCGGAATATGCAGGTATACCAACGGAAATGTCTATTTCGGTCACTGGAAGATGGGCTATAAGGACGGCATGGGTCGGATGGACTTTGCTGACGGGACGATTGAATTCGGAATCTGGAAGATGGGAATTTTTCAGAAAACGCCCGGAAAGAATTTTATCAGCGGCAAGAAGGTCTATGGAATAGATGTCTCCAAATATCAGAAGAAGATAGACTGGACAGGTTTGCAACTCAGTGCCAATTCTGCCGGAGCTGTAGTGCCCGGCGGTGGTAAAAAAGCAAAATACGCCCAGCCGGTGCTGTTCGCTCTTATGAAATCGACGCAAGGGACCACAATTATAGACCCGACTTTCAGTTATAATTTCTCCGAAGCGAAAAGAGCGGGTATAATCCGTGGGGCTTACCATTTCCTTTCGGTCAATTCTTCGGCGCGTGAGCAGGCTGAATATTACATTGCGAACACTCCTCTGGAGAAGGGTGATTTTCCTCCCGTGCTTGATTTGGAAATCCCCAAGAATATTATGGTAAAGGATCATTCCAAGGTTATCCGGCTTGCAAAAGAATGGTTGAAGATTGTTGGTGAGCATTACGGTGTCCGTCCGATAATCTATACATACAATAACTATTACATCGATTACATCAAGGGACATGGACTTGATGATTACGACTACTGGATTGCGCGATATGGTAATGAGCCGTCGGCGCGTCATTGGGAAATATGGCAGTTTACAGAGTCGGGAAAATGTAAGGGAATCCATCATAAAGTGGACATAAATCTTTTCAGGGGCAATTATAGCGAACTGAAGGCTTATGTTGAGAAAAAAGGAATCAGTGGTGGCGCCGAGAAACGTAGCCGCAGGCGTACAACAAAGAACAAATAATCTATCAGTGTTATGGCAATGAATGAGTTGACAACAGAATATTTCGACTGGATAATGGAACATTTATCCGACGATGTGGCAAAATTGCGTCTTAAATATGGAAAAGAATATGGCTGTGCCATAACTCAGATAGAATGCCGCCGTAAGTTTGGCAAGAAACTGGAACAGACATTGACTTCTTTTCCTGATTTTTATTTTCCTTCAGTTCTGGCGGGAGAGCAGAGCACATCCGATCTTCTGGCGGAATTCCATTCGTCTCTCACTCCGGAAGGACTCGCGGTAGCTGACCTCACGGCGGGGCTGGGTATAGATGCCCTGCATGCGGCATCGCGTGTTGCATCGGTCGTGGCGGTGGAGCGTGATGAAAACAAGGCTGAAGCGCTGAGGTTTAATGCGGCGGCACTGAAAGCCGACAATCTGAGCGTGGTTTGTGCCGATTGTCGGGATTTCGTCGAAGAATGCATAGCGTCAGGACGCAGTTTCGATACGGTTTTTATAGATCCGGCACGCCGCAGTGCCGATGGAGGACGT
>CABRLF010000142.1 GCA_902471685.1 uncultured Porphyromonadaceae bacterium | reverse complement strand
GAGACAACTCGCTTTTATGTTACGTGGATAGGATTCCGAGTTATGGTTTAAAATCTGCGGACCTGTGATGAAATCATAATATATCGGCTCCCCGATTCCCGATCACCGGGAGCGAGGAGCCGATGGGTTTTATTGGAGGAATGATTATGCGGTCAGTTCCGAGGGGAGAATGGGCATGGCGCCTTTCTGTGTGCAGACATAGGCCGAGGTGCGGACGGCGAGAGCATGAGCGTCGGCTACGCTTTTGCCTTTGAGGATGGAGGCGATAAATGCGGCGGTGAAGCTGTCGCCGGCGCCTACGGTATCGGCAACTTCGACTTTTGGTGTTGGCTGGAACGATACGTTGCCGGGGGTGAATACATAGCTTCCGTTGATGCCACATGTGAGAATGAGCATCTTGAGATTGTATTTGCCGAGAAGAATCCAGCATTTATCCTGAAGGTCGATGCCGGGGTAGCCGAACATACGGCTTACGGTCACAAGCTCCTCATCGTTTATCTTCAGAATGTTGCAGCGCTTCATGGAATTGCAGAGGATTTCCTTGTTGTAGAAACCCTGACGGAGGTTGACATCGAAGACGACAAGAGTATCATCGGTCTGCGGCATGGCGTCGAGAAAGCGGTTGATGGTGTTGCGCGATACAATGTTGCGTTGGGCAAGCGAGCCGAAACATACGGCTTTGGTCTTTTCGGCAAGCTGTTCGAGGTGTGCGGTATAGGGAATATTGTCCCATGCCACGTTTTCTTTTATTTCGTACTGCGGAATACCGGCCTGATCTATTTCGACCTGTACTGTGCCGGTGGGATAGGGAACTTCCGGAAGAAGATGGTTGAGCCCTTTGGAGGTGAAATTTTCAACTATCTCTTTGCCAAGTGCATCATCGCCGATTGCACTCACCACACAGCTTGGCAGACCGAACTGCGAAACATGGTATGCAAAGTTGGCTGGCGCACCGCCGATTTTCTTTCCTTCGGGAAGTACGTCCCACAGGGCCTCGCCCATTCCTACTACTATATCATTCATGACTATACAAAAGTTTAAAGGTTTATAGGTAAATGTTAAAGTTTAGATTTTTCTGATTTTCAATGTGTAGTACATGAGGTATATTACCCCGATGGTCATCACGGCAACGGCACCGGCCTGACCGACAGCATCGGCTGCATAGCCCATGGCAAGCGGGAATACTGTGCCACCGAAGAGGCCCATAATCATGAGCCCGGAGACCTCGTTGCGCTCGTTAGGGGTATAGACAAGAGCCTGAGAGAACACGACCGAGAAAATATTGGAGTTCCCGAAGCCGATAAGACCTATACCGATATATAGAGGTGTGAGCGCGGAACAGAAGAAAAGGATCAGCACACCTGCGAGCATCATCAGAACGCTGATGCCGAAAAAAATCTTGGGCGACAGGGTGCGCAGGATGAAAGCACCGAGGAAGCAGCCTACAGTACGGAAAATGAAGTAAACGCTTGTCGCGAATCCGGCTTCTTCCAGAGGCAGACCGAGGCGCTCCATGATGATTTTGGGAGCGGTGGTATTCGTGCCTACGTCGATGCCGACATGGCACATGATGCCGAGGAAGCAGAGGAAGATGAACGGACGGCCGAGCAGACGGAGACATTCGACGACTCCGGTTGCCTTGTCGGGTTTTTCCTCATCGATAGGAGTGGCAGCAAGGAGAGATATTGAAAGGAAACTGATTATGGCGTAGATCACGAACAATGCTCTCCACCCCAGTCCGAATGTGGGATAAACGGTGGTTGCTCCCCATGCGGCAATGATCGGGGCGAGGAAAGACGCGATTGCCTTGACGAACTGCCCGAAAGTAAGTGTGGATGCGAGTTTGTCACCGCTGATAAGGTTGGTTACCAAAGGATTGAGCGAGGTCTGCATAATGGCGTTGCCTATTCCGAGCAGAGAGAAAGAGATGAGCATGACGGCATAACTGTCGCCGAATGCGGGGATGAAAAGTGACGCGGCTGTCACGATAAGACTTATGAGCACGGTTTTCTTACGACCGATCTTATTCATCAGCATACCGGTAGGCACAGAAAAAATCAGGAACCAGAAGAAAACGAGCGAAGGGAAGAGATTGGCCTGAGAGTCGGTCAGTGCAAGGTCTTTCTGCACATAATTGGAAGCTGTTCCGACAAGGTCGACAAACCCCATGACGAAGAAGCACAGCATCACAGGAATTATCTGGAGCATAAATGATTTCTGGTTTGTTACCAGCGATTGTGTCGTTGCCATAGTGTACGTATATGGTTAAAAGGTTGAAGGTTAGGGGGTAAAGCTTAAAGTTGAGAGCGGAAAGTGAATGGTTTATATGAATGGTCTGTTATCTAAACTTTAAATCTTAACCTTTCACCTCATATATTTTGAGATTTTCAATTCTTGCATTTCCGCCATCGGCATATACCAATATGGTCGAATAGGGTTTCGTGGGAAATACAAGATTTGTCATGACAGATTTTCCATTGTTGGTAAACACTTCTATGCTCGAACGGTCGATGAATATTCTGAGCGAAACTTTTTTGTTGTTTTCAAAAGTCGGAGCGACGGTCACTGCCGGGAAATCCTGACTGAAATCGACTATGCCGCTTTTGCAACGGTCGAAGGCGAGGGTATGATCGGAAGGATTATATTTCAGAGTTACGAATTCGCCCTCGTTGTTCGCAATGTTTATATTCACTGCGTCTGCTTTTCGGCAATCGAGGTCAAGGACAATTTCACAGGCTCCGTTGTTTGCTGCCGGGAGCGAGAATTCACGGACCTTACGTCCTACCGATTTATTGCGGACATTAACAGCGGTTTTGGCACGTAGCGCAATGAGTTCGGGCGAAGGTGTTGAAGAAAGGTAGATCTGTCCGTCCACGCCTTTGAAGAGTCCGGCTTCGCGCGGAAGAGTATTTGCGCTGCGGAACTGCATGGTCGGCACTTCGGCTGCATACTGCCAGTTGCTCATCCATCCCAGCAAAACACGGCGGTTATCCGGGGCATCACTCCAGCTTACGGTCGCATAGTGATCTTTGCCGAAGTCCATCCATTTTGTGGGGATATTTCCAGCTGCATCTGTGTCGGCCTTGAAAGTCTGGCCGTCGAACTCACCGACGAAATACTGCGTGGCGCTGCCACCGAAAGGTCCCCCGGGGTTTATGTTGCATACCAGCACCCATTTTTCATCGTCAGTGCCTTCAACTTTCAGTTTGAAGAGGTCGGGGCATTCCCAGACGCCATCCTGTGCGCCTATGCCTTTTCCGAAGGCACTTTGCAGCGTCCAGTTTTTAAGGTCGGGCGATGTGAAGAAAAGCATCTCGTGTTCGAGAGGATGGGCCAAAGTAAGCACCCAGAGGTTGTTTGCTTCATCCCAGAACATATTCGGATCGCGAGCTTCGCTTTCAAGGGTGATAATAGGATTGCCAGGATATATTTCGAAAGTCTCACCGTTGTCTTCGCTGTGTGCAAGACTCTGGATCTGACTTGCTCCGGCCGAGGTATAGAGCGATACGACCGCGTTATTGCCGAATCCGGCTGTATTGTCGGCGTCGACTACAGAACTGCCGCTGAAAACCGCACCGAGGCCGTTCGCTTCGATTGCCGCCGGATGATGCTTCCAGTTGATGAGATCTTTCGATGATGAGTGTCCCCATGTCATGTTCTGCCACTTTGAACCATAGGGATTCCACTGATAATAAAGGTGCCATTCACCGTCTTTATAGAACATGCCGTTGGGATCGTTCATCCAGCCGTAGAGTGGAGTATGGTGATAAGCGGGACGATAGTATTCTCTGTTTGCCGTGTCGAATGAATCTGCAAGTTTGAGATTTTTCCAGCAGGCATCCTCTTTGGCCTCGCGGATGTTGGAGCGGTCCTGAGTGGTGATGACATTCAGCAGTACGTTGTGATTCTTATAGGGCGTAAGGTCGAAAGGGATTCTGTAGTCCACTTTACTTTTTGCAAGGCGCACGTATATCGTGCGTCCGGGTTTCCCGTCGACGAGCACCTCAATGTGTGCGTCGTCGTTCGATTCCTGTACGGGCAGCAGGAGATATCTGCTGTCGCCCGTTACTCTTACGAGGGTATTGTTTACTCCCAGATGATTCACTTCCACGTTGTCGGCGGCTGACGCCGGAGGAGTGATGGAAGCGCCAAGCATCATCAGGGGTGTCACAGCTTTAAAAATTGCGTTCATGGTTTCTATGTTTTTAGTTTTTCATTCAGTTTTATCAATCTCCTTACCTTAGTCCTTGTACCCGCTGTTTTCCCTTTCGGCATTGCAAAACTACGACAAAAACCAAAAGAGCCGTTATAAAAAATCGTGCATAGGATATCAAAAATGTTGTATTGCCCGATTTTTTATAGCTTATACACTCTTTTTCATAGGATTATGATTAACTTTGTGTGACCTTAAACAAATCATGGATAATGAAAAGGCACTTATTAGACGGTATCTTATTTTCATTTTTACTCATTTTGGCCGGTTGCGCCGAAAGCAAGACATATAAGATCGGCGTGTCGCAGTGCAGCCAGGACGACTGGCGCACGAAGATGAACGACGAGATAAACCGTGAGATTATGTTTCACGAAGACGCCGTCGTTGAAATACGTTCGGCCGACGACAGTAACGAAAAACAGATCGAGGATATAAAATATTTCGTAGATAACGGATTCGACATCATCATCGTCTCGCCCAACGAGGCCGCGGCTCTTACCCCGATAATTAAAAAGGTCTACGAGAGCGGAATGCCGGTAGTTATCTTCGACCGAAACATCAACGGCGATTCGTATACGGCCCGTATCGGTGTCGATGATGAAGGCATAGGAAAATCAGCAGCACATTATGCCATTCATGTCTTAGGTACGGGGGCGAAAGCCATTGAGATTTTTGGTCTTAGAGGTTCTACGCCCGCCGAAGGCCGTCATGCGGGGTTCGTCAATGAATTTGAGCGTAACAGGGGCATTCTTCTGGGCAGTGTGCCCGGAAACTGGAACAAGGAAGACGCGATTCCTGTGGTCGATTCGCTTCTGAAGATATATCCCGATGTAGATCTGATTTATGCCCATAACGACCGTATGGCGATCGGGGCTTCGGAAGTCGCCCGTAGATACGGACGCAACGATATCCGCATTATCGGAATTGATGCAGCGCCGAATATCGGCATTCAGGCCGTGGCCGACAGCATCATCGATGCCACTTTTTTATATCCTACCGAAGGACACCGGCTTATTCAGACAGCTCTTGCCATCCTCAGGAATGAGCCGTATGATAAGGAAACGATACTCCCGGCATCCTCAGCCGTCGACAGGACCAATGCAGACATCCTTTTGTTGCAGAACGAGACGCTGAAGCAGGAAACCGGAAAAATGCGTCTTCTCAAAGCTCAGATCGACGACTACTGGGCGCAGCATTCATCGCAGACATCGTTGTTCTATGCCAGTATAGCCATTATCATCCTGCTTTTCGGCGTCGGCTTCCTTCTCCTTCGCGCCTATTGGCAGCGCAGCCGTCACCAGAAAGAACTTATGGAGCAGAACCGTCTGCTTGAGGAAGAACGCGACAAGCAGAAGCAGCTGAACGAGCAGCTTCGGGCCGCGACACAATCCAAACTGGTGTTCTTCACGAATGTTTCGCACGATCTGCGCACACCTCTGACTCTCATTTCCGAGCCGGTCGCACAACTTGCTGCAGCCGATAATCTCACGCCGCAGCAATCGACTCTGATGAAAATCGCCAACAAAAACGTCAGGATTCTCCAGCGACTTATAAATCAGATTCTTGACTTCCGAAAATACGAGAATGGCAAACTGGATATCCGGCTTACGGAAGTCGACTTCAATCAGGCGATCCGCGACTGGATGGAATCGTTCTATTCCATTGCCCGTAAGCGTGATATAAAGCTCACACTTGATGCGCCTGATCCAGACACGCCTAAGCCCGTGGCCATAGATATCGAAAAAATCGAACGCGTATTCTTCAATCTGCTTTCCAACGCCCTGAAATACACGCCCAATAACGGCTCGATCAAAGTATCGTACGAATGCGCAGGCGATACGCTCACATTCCGTGTCGCCGATACCGGCGAGGGCATCAGCGAACGTGACCTCGGAAATATCTTCGACCGCTTCTATCAGGTCGACCGCATCCATCCCAATGGCTCCGGCATAGGTCTGTCGCTCGCGAAGGCATTCGTTGAACTGCATGGTGGCACTATCAGCGTTGAGAGTACACTTAACAAAGGCTCGGTCTTCTCCGTGTCATTGCCGATCAAGCATATCGCTGAAACCACTGCCATATCGGAGAAAAGAATAGGACACACCGATGCCGAAACTGAACTGGCCCCTATAGAAAGTAACCCTTCGTTAGACGACGCCAAGCCAGTCGTTCTTATTATCGACGACAATAAAGACATTCAGAAACTTGTAGTCGAACTTCTTGGTGCCGAATACAATATAATTACTGCGCCCAACGGCAAAGAAGGCGTGAGGATGGCCGCTAAATACGTGCCCGATCTGATTATATGCGATGTGATGATGCCTGTGATGGATGGTCTGGAATGCTGCCGGTATATAAAGAATGAAGTATCAACGTCGCATATTCCGGTCCTGATGCTCACTGCCTGCTCTATGGACGAACAACGCGTACAGGGTTATGACAGCGGTGCCGACGGATACCTCTCGAAGCCGTTCAATTTCAATGTGTTGAAATCGAGATGTGCGAGTCTGATAATGAACCGTAAACGCATCAGGGATCTCTGGCTCTCACGTCCTGCCTCAACCAAGACCAAGGAAGCCGGGAAGCACTCTGGCGCCGAAACTCTTCCTACCGGCGACATCGACAACGAATTCTACAACCGGTTCCTCGAAATATTCAAGGCCGGGATGGGAAATCCGGAGTTGAGTGTCGATATGATCGCCTCGCAGATGGGCCTCGAGCGCTCGCAGTTTTACCGCAAGATAAAGGCGCTCACCAATTATGCTCCTGTGGAACTTATCCGGCGCCTACGGCTACAGCGTGGCCGTGACCTCCTTATATCTACCGAAAAGACCATAGGCGAAATTGCCTACGAAATAGGTTTCTCCACACCGGCCTATTTCACCAAATGCTATCGCGACGCCTATGGCGAGACTCCTTCGCAGGTCAGAAACAGTCTGGCTAAATAACCCGAAATTATTATGCTGACATAAAACGCATCCCGTCACTTTGTGATGAGCTGCGTTTTTGTTTAGCCGTGACGATTAAAAAGCGTGCATATATTATCAAAAATCGTGCATTGACCGGAATTTGATAGGCCGCGCAACATTTGTTATAGTCCTCTCATTGACAGCCGGCTAAATTTGCAGCAGAAAAATTAACACAAAAAATCAATACTAATGAAAAGAACAATTCTCAGTGCGATCTTGCTGCTCATCGTAGCGGTATTATCACAGGCGCAGAATATCACTGTGCACG
>CABRLF010000141.1 GCA_902471685.1 uncultured Porphyromonadaceae bacterium | reverse complement strand
TTGTTCTGAAAATTATTGAAGTTTAACCCCCTGTCGAAAAACGGGGAGTACTATACTTAAATCTTATTTTAATACCACAACCACTATGAAAATCAGTAAACGGATGTATGTGCCCGCTGTTGCAGCGGCTGCCATCCTGTCAGGTCCGTCCTGTTCGTCGGATTGGGGTCAGACCGATCCTCCGGCCGGAGTCCAGACGGCACCGAAGCTTGAAAATGTGGCGACATACGACTTCGAAGTCGCCGCATTAGATCCCGTTCTGTTCAAGGTTCACAACAATGGAGACCAGACCGTCGTCCTTGCTCAGGATGACAACAAAGGTCATGTACTCGATGTCAACAACGGATGGGTCGAGATGAACAATCCCATGCGTGCCGTCACTTGTGAGAAAGCAGCCTCAATCACATTCTGGGTCCGCCAGATGCCGGAAGTGACTGTCGACGAAGAAGGCAACGAAACTGTTGCGGCGCAGGATCTTACCAGTCCTCTTTTCACTTTTGTGAATGAGAACGGCACCCAGACTCTTAAATTTACTGCAAACGGCTGGCTCGATTACGACGGCGTCGACGGTCCCTGGAGCGACAATGATCCTGCTCAATACACATCGGGATATTTCAAGCCCGACTACTGGAATTACGTCGCTCTCATCGTCCGTCAGAACGGCTATGACCTCTTTGTCGACGGCATGAGAAAAGTAAGCAAGAATGTTACTGATTTCGACTGCTCGCGGCTGGTGGCATTCATGAATAATGCAGCCACTTTCACCATCGGCAGTGAAGAAGGAAAGAGCCGTTTTCTTATCGACGACATAAAGCTCTACCGCAATACAATTACCGACAAGGAAATCGCGCGTGCCCGTCTCAACGGCGAATCAGGCCCCGATAATCCCGGCGGCATCGATCTCGGTACATTCGAGTACCGCGTCGGCGATCCTTCCTACAACATCGGTGCCAGCGACTGCACCACAGGCTGGTGGACCGAATTCTCTAATTATTTCCGTATTCCGGCAGATACCAATCTGCGCCTGAGCTTTACGAACCACACCAGCGGTGGCGGCAACTGGAATAACTGGAATCTATGTCTTTGCACCGATGCCGAACGCGGAGGTGACGGCTATGCCGAATACTTTGTTATCCGTTCCGACCTTTACGGCTGGGGCGACACCTACGGTACAGGCGTCTGGACCAACGAAGGCTATGGCGACTGGGACCAGTTCCGTATTGATATGGAAGGCGCAAAAGTAACCCTCGATATCGTTCGTTCGGGTGCTTCTGTCACTGTCACAGCAGTTGCAAAGGCTGTCAACGGTACCGTATATAAGGAAGTGTTCGCAGTTCCCGAATGTGGCGACGGCACACAGATCGCCCGTGCATTCCTTATTGTCGACGGTTCTTATCTTGAAATGAACGCCGAAGGATGCTATGCATACTGGAATCAGAACGTAGGAACAGTTTCTGTGGGCGCACCCGATTGCTCCGCAGCATGGTGGACCGAATTCTCGGATTACTTCACAATCCCGTCGAACCTCAATCTCCATCTTGGCTTCGACAACTTCACCAGCGGCGGCGGCAACTGGAACAACTGGAACCTATGTCTCTGCACCGATGCTGAACGCGGAGGCGACGGCTACGAAGAATACTTCGTTGTACGTTCCGACCTTTACGGCTGGGGCGGTTCCTATGTCGGAGATAACTGGTCCAACGAAGGCTACGGCAACTGGGATCAGTTCAGACTCGATATGGAAGGCGCACACGTCGGCATCGACATCGTGCGCGAGGCTGAAAAGGCAACATATACCAGTGTGGCCAAAGCTGTCAACGGAACTATATATAAGGAAAGCATCTGGGGCAACTGCGGAGACGGCTCTCAGACCGTCCGCGCATTCCTCATCTGCGACGGCTCTCACTTCGAGATGTATCCCGAAGAGTGCTACACCTATAAACCGGTTCTCTAATTGTAAACCCTAAAATCTAAATAGCCAATCATGAACAAACAACGCAGTACAGCGCACTCGGGAAGGAGAATAGCTCTCCGACTCCGGAATGCTGCTTTCAAAGCGGTTCTTGCTGTTCTGGCCATACTCGTCTGCCCGATAACAATGCATGCACAGCTGACGCAGGTGACCGGTACGGTTGAAGATTCCACAGGCGAACCTCTCATCGGGGCCTCCGTAGTAGTACAGGGTACGAAAGTGGCCACTGTCACCGATATTGACGGTAACTTCGTTCTACGTGTACAGGATCCGGATAAAACAATGCTGGAAATATCTTATATCGGTTATGAATCGCAGACTGTCGCGCTCAACGGACGTACCAGTATCAAAGTGGTCCTGAAAGAATCGACAGCAGCACTTGAGGAAGTGGTGATTGTCGGTTACGGCCAGCAGAAGAAAGAATCGGTTGTAGGCGCTATCTCGCAGCTTAAAGCCGACGACCTCCTCGAAACTCCTTCCGCAAATATCTCTCAGGCAATCTCCGGTAAGATTCCCGGCGTGATTACCTCACAGACATCAGGTGCCCCGGGCGCCGACGATGCCTCGATCTTCATCCGTGGCCGTGCCACTTTCGCCAGCGACGCCCAGCCGCTCGTTCTTGTCGACGGTATCGAACGCTCGTTCTCTCAGATCGCACCCGACGATATCGAGACCATCTCCGTTCTGAAGGACGCATCCGCTACTGCCGTCTACGGTGTCCGCGGTGCGAACGGCGTAATGCTTATCACCACCAAGCGCGGTAAGGAACAGAAACCCGTCGTTTCGCTCACCGCAAACTGGCAGTGGCAGACCCCGACACGCAAGGACACATATCTGGACAGCTACAACAGCGTTACTCTTCTGGAAGAAGCCCTCGCTAACGACGGCCTTCCCTCGCAGTATTCCGCTTCGGATATCGACATGTTCCGTCAGTCGGCTGCAGGACAGCTCTCCGGCGTTGACGCACTCCTCTATCCGAATGTCGACTGGTACGACCAGATTCTCAACTCTTCGGCTCCGGCACAGCGCTACAACGCCAACATACGCGGCGGCACAAAGCGTATGCGCTACTATGCTTCTCTCGAATACTATGATCAGGAGTCAATCTTCAAGAATCTTTCGAACGATCCATACGGGAACAGCTCCTCTCAGAGTTTCAGCCGTTTCGGATTCCGTGCGAACGCCGACTTCTTCCTCACCAAATACCTTACAGTGATGGTGAACTTCGGAACACGCTTCGAAACCCGCAAAGGCCCTAACTCGGACGAAACCTCAAAGTATTCGAATCTATTCTATCAGATCAACCACATCCCCGGATGGCTCTTCCCGGTGGCCTATCAGGTATCCAACGGCGACGAAATGAAGACCCTCTATTCCGGTTCGTCGCAGTATCAGGGCAACCCCTACGCACTTCTTGCGGAAGGCGGATACTACAAAGGCACCAACACCGTGAATGAGACCAACCTCATCGCCGAATACAAGCTCGACGCACTCACACCGGGTCTTTCGGTGAAGGCACAGGCTTCGTTCGACTACGAGAACTATCATCGTAATCTCTACAGCAAGACTTTCGCCACATACGAGCTCAACGACCGTGCCAACTACGAGAGCATCGACGCATACAACCGTTTCAATACCGACGGTACTCTCGCCGCGACCAGCGATCATAACACCATCTACAAGCTCTACCTTGAGGCTCAGGTCAACTATCACCGCACATTCGGCAACCATGAAGTGACCGGCATGGCTCTCTACATGCAGAATGACTATCGTAAGAATTCCGAACTCGCAAAGCGCTATCAGGGTATCGTCGGCCGCGTCACCTACGGTTATGCAGGCAAGTATCTGGCAGAATTCAATGCCGGCTACAACGGCTCCGAAAACTTCAAGAAAGGCAAGCGCTTCGGTTTCTTCCCCTCGTTCTCTGTTGGCTGGCGTCTGTCGGAAGAAGCATTCATGGCTCCCTCCAAGACATGGCTCTCGAATCTTAAAATCCGCGCATCATACGGTGAAGTCGGTAATGACCTCTATTCCGGCCAGCGCTTCCTCTACGAGCAGAAATGGACACAGCTTTCGAACGACTACTACTTCGGCACAAACGGTCAGGGCGGTATCTTCGAGCAGCAGTATCCCAACTATATGGTAACATGGGAACGCGCCCACAAATACAATGTCGGTCTCGAATTCGGTTTCCTGAACAGCCATATCACCGGTAACATCGATCTCTTCTACGAGAAGCGCAACAACATTCTCACCGACTTCCTCTCCCGTCCCCTCTGGTTCGGCGTCACTTCCGCCGCCGGCAACCTCGGCGAGACAACAAACAAGGGCTACGAAATCGAACTCCACTACAACAATACCATCGGCCGCGACTTCCAGTATAGCGTCACCGGTACTTTCAGCCATGCCAAGAATAAAATTACTGCCATGGACGAGCCGGCATCGAAGACTGCATACCGCAAGCGAGAAGGTCATCCCATCAACCAGTACTTCGGTCTTCTGTCCGAAGGTTTTGTAACCTCGGCCGACCTCGCCGATCCCAACTTCCCGCGCTCGACATTCGGAAATGTAAAGGTCGGCGACCTCAAATACCGCGATATGAACGGCGACGGCTTCATCGATGACCGCGACGAGACTTATATCGGTCTGAGCGACCTGCCCGAGAACACTTATGCTCTCTCGCTGAGCGCATCATGGAAAGGTCTCAGCCTCTCTGTGATGTTCCAGGGCGTCGACCATGTGAGCCGCTACTATGATGCCGAAGCCATGTATGCTTTCGTATCCGGCGGCAAAGTGAAAGAGCATCATCTCGATCGTTGGAATCCTGCACTCACAGAGGCTCAGAACCTCGCAAGCGCCAAGTATCCCCTTCTCCACTACGACAGCTACGGCAACCACAATCAGCGTCAGAACTCTTTCTTCCTCAAGAACGGTTCGTTCTGCCGTCTGAAAAATGTTGAACTCAGCTATCTCCTTCCCGAAAAGTGGATCAAACATGTGTGGATGACTCAGGCCCGCGTATTTGTCAATGCCAACAATCTCATCACATGGGATCATCTCGACGGTCTTACCGACCCGGAAAGCAACGGCTCGAACAAATACCCGATCTGCCGCACAATGAATTTCGGCGTAAGCCTCCAATTCTAAAATCCGTAATATCATGAATAAAATCATTCAGCATACATTCGCGGTATCGCTCGCAGCCTTGACCATGACTATGACTGGCTGCAGTGACTTCCTCGACAAGCAGGCTTCGAACGAGCTTACCGAGGACAAGACCTACGCCGACTGGGAAATGTTCGAGGATTTCCATGTGGATACCTACAATTTCCTGCTGCACGGCGCCAACCGCATCAACGGCTCATGGCTCGATGCTGCCACCGACCTCGCAGAGACTTCATTCGCCAGAGGCGGCACTCTGACTACTTTCAATATCGGCAACTACTACGGCACTGCCGGAGCTCCCGAGCTCGAAAGTGTGTGGGAATCGCGCTACCGCGGTATCCGCAAGTGCAACCGTGTGATCCAGGATATGGACCGCGTTCCCTTTGCCATCACAATGACCGAAGAGCAGAACAAAGCCATCCGTGCCACATACAGAGCCGAGGCACGCACATTCCGCGCATGGTTCTACTGGGAGCTTTTCCTCCGCTACGGGCCTCTGCCTATTATTACGAAAGTACTCGATCCTTCGGAAGATATGATCACTCCGTACACGAAGCGTCCTACCCTCAAGGAATATGTGATCGACTTCATTCTCAAAGAATTGAAGGAATCCCAGCCTGATCTTCTGAGCTACGACGACGCATCGAAGAACGCCACTTACGGCCGTCTCTCACAGCCAATGTCGAAAGCTCTTCAGGCCCGCATTCTTCTTTATATGGCCTCGCCCCGTTACTCATCCGAATCAGGCATCACATGGCAGGAAGCTGCCGACGCGGCAAAAGAATTCATCGATGAATTCGGTGGAAATTACCGCCTCTTCCAGGAAGATAACGTCTCCGCAATGGAAAACTACGGCAATGCCGTGCTCCGAACCGCCTACACCGGAAACAATAACGAGACTATATTCTACCGCAACGATGTTACAATCGGCTGGGCAGGTATAACCGACGACACTCCCGTCGGAGAAGGCGGCAACGGCGGTAACTGCCCCTCGCAGAATCTTGTGGACATGTATGACATGATCGACGGTTCAGCACCTTTTACCGATTATGACGTGACCGGAGCTCCGGTATACACAAACGACCGTCCTACCGTCAATCCCGCAAGCGGTTATGACGACGCAAAAATGTGGGCCAACCGCGATCCGCGTCTTGAGGCTACCGTTCTCTATCAGGGTCAGTCCTGGGGTACAATGCGAGTAGGGTCTACAATCGATGTCCGTCCCGGCATGGCCGACAATCCCGCCGGGAATGCCAACGCCACACCCACCGGTTACTACATGCGCAAATATATTCCTGCATCGATTCTTGCGTCGAATCATACGGGTACTGCCTATCGCCTGTGGACAATTATCCGCTATGCCGAAATACTTCTCAACTACGCCGAAGCGCTCAATGAAGTGCAGGGCCCATGTGAAACCGTTTATGAGATGCTCGACATAGTCCGCCATCGCGCAGGTATCACAGGTAATGTAGCGGACCGTGCCGACCTGAAGACCAAAGAGGCAATGCGCAACTTCATCCACAAAGAGCGTACCGTCGAATTCGCTTTCGAGGAACACCGCTGGTGGGATGTTCGCCGCTGGAACTGCGCCGTCGAAGCTCTCTCGCGTCCGATCTACGGCATCAATGTAGCCATGGACGGCACCATTACACGCAAAGTGGCTCAGCAGCGAGTATTCGAATCTAAGATGTATCTCTATCCTATCCCCGAATCGGAGATCTGGAAGACAGATATCGAAAACAATCCCGGTTGGTAATTAACTGCCAATAATACAAGAAACAAATTATGAACACAATCATAAATCATTTCTCAGCACCGGTCCGCATGTTCGCAGCGGCCGCGCTTCTGGCTACGGCAGCGACTACCTATGCCGCCACCGACCAGCCAATCAAAGGTCGGGTTGTTGACCCTGACGGCAACCCTATCGCCGGCGCCGTGGTCAACGTATCCGAGCAGAGCAAAATAGTGCTTTCCGACGCCAACGGCTACTTCACCATTACGGGCGCGCTCCCCGAGGATGAGGTAAACGCTTCCTGCGTCGGCTATGAAACCAATATCGTTCCCGTAGAGGAAATGGACAAGGAGCTGATCATCACTCTCACTCCCGACACAGATCCCTACAGCCATATGATGAGTGTGGCATTCGACGAGAAGCCCATCCGCCTTATGGTCGAGGCCACATCCACAGTAAAGGGTACCGACCTCCAGAAATATCCTGTCACGGTTCTTCAGAATGCCTTCAACTCCGTCGTGAACGGGGTCCAGACTTACGAGGCATCTACCGAACCGGGCTGGGGCGAGACAAAACTCTATATCCGCGGTCTCCATACCCTGAACGG
>CABRLF010000140.1 GCA_902471685.1 uncultured Porphyromonadaceae bacterium | reverse complement strand
GATCTCTTGTCGCTGACGGCCTGCCGATTTTTTTCTTATGCGCCGCCCGCACACTCTCGGCTATGCAGTTCATTATCCCGGCGTTGATTCTTTCGTCGGTCTCCATCATTTTGCCGATGAATACCACATCGCGCATACCGGTCAGGACTCTCCCTGCCTCGGCTTTCTGTTCAGGTGTCGCCGAAGGATTTGCCGCCACGGACACCGCCGCCTCAATCTCGTCGATTGATTCCCCTTTCGCGGGAGGGGAAACGCTGTCAGGCTCGAAGTCGTCCATGTCGGGGGTATCGTCCGCCGTATCCGTATCAGTGGGAGTATCCCCTGCATCTCCGTTCATGGAGCTGTCCGTTTCAGACTTTTTGAACTCGACATCCTGCGGATTTACATCCCCCATCTTGGCGTTCAGCACATAGGTCATGGCTGCTGCCATAGATTCGGTTAGCACCTCCCGGAATTTGTCAAAGTCAAAATCGCTCTGCGGAACAACCGTGACTACATTTTTCTTCGGTTCCTCACCGTCGCTGTCCGACGCCGTTTCTTGCGTTTCTTTTTTACCGCCGGTTTTGGTGTCGTGCTTCTTGCCCTTTCCCCGGAACATCCATGTCACGAAGGCGAGATAGACAAAGGCGCATAAAATCAGGATTGATGCTGTGTTCATAGGCGCGTCTTTTTCTTCCCCTTCTCCATAAGGGTGTTGAGGATGTCGGCGTTTCCCTTCAGATGGTCGAGTAGAATCCGTGTTACATATACCCCGATTGTCAGCCCATCCACATCGAGTAGCGGCACGGTCATTTTGAGCCTGTCAACCAGCTCACGGGGTACGAATATACCTTTTCTCGCCCCGACTTCTCCCGGCTCCAGAAACAGTGATCGGTAGGAATCCGTCTCTTTTGCTGATACTGCGGCAGTTTTTTTATTTGTCGCAGCGGCGCTATTGTTTTCAGTTGCCATATATATCAGAATTTTAATGAATCGTTGAACATCCTTTTTATGATGTCGTCATATTCCTTGAAATGCTGTTCCAGCACATTGTTGACATATTCCGTAATCGAGCCTCCATCGGAGAAGAAAAGCATCATCTTCTGCATTTTGAGCTTGAACTCCTCGCTTATGTACACCTGTCTCCCTTTGCGGCTTATGCGGCGGTACTTGTTTTTAAGGATAAAACTCTCCATATATTCAAGTTCCCGGTTGGATAGCGGTATGCCGTCGGCCACGGTCTTGTCGGACGCCGCTTTTTCGGAAGAAACCGATGCTTCGGACGGCACCGGAGTTTCGGACGCAGATGTTGTATGCGATGCGTTTTCCTCGTATCTTTCAAGGAACTTGTCGGGATCGAAGCCTTGTTCTCTTTTCCTTGCCATAATCAGTCCGGTTCTATGGTTGCCAGAATCTCGTCCACCAGTTCGGGGAGCTGACTGTTGCGCAGAAGGCTCTTGTCCGGAGGCATGAACGTGGAGCGGAATATCCCGCAGCGCCCCGATGTGTCGCCGTCTTTGGTGTACTTCACGCTCATGGGCAGGATGGTGTCCAGCGATTCGATGCACAGAGAGGCCACATAACGGTTGATGATCTGACAGAGGTTGTTGCGGTCTTTCGGCTGCACCTTGTTCCAGACAAGGAACATCCCCTTGACATTGGTGCCTTCCTTGAAGAGCATCTGTTCGTTCACGTTGTGGGCGAATCCTATTGAACTTTTGAGATCTCCGGTCTCCGGAGTGATCGGCACGAAAAGATAATCCATCGCGGCCAGAAGGTTCACCAGTTCGCGGTCGTTGACCGTACCGGTGATGTCGAAGAATACATATTCAGGCGGTTCCCCTTCCTGAATCGCTTTCTCCGCATGGTCGAGAGCAGTGGCGGGAGAGCATTTGATAATCTCATAGGCATCTCCACGGAAGTTTTCCATGAATCTGGCGAAACGCCTTTTGACAACGGAATTCTCCCGTATCAGCAGCTTGTCCTTCTCGCGGTACTCAATCATGCTGTGCTGTCTGGGGTCACAGTCGAGAGCCAGCACCCTCTTTCCGAGGACATAGTGCAGGTAGCTTGCGACAAGTGTCGTAAGGGTGGATTTGCCGGCTCCCCCTTTCTGTGTGGCGAAAGCCACATAAATCGGGTCTTGCATTTATAGTAGATGGAATTGGGTAATGTAATACGGCATCAGCCGTGCGGCACTTGTCCCGTGCCTTGTGGAATGTCCGGCTTGATAACCATGTCCGGCTTATCCGTGGAGTGAACTGAAAATCGCCAGCCCGTTCACTCCGGCATACAATCAATAAGAGGTCTGCAATCAGTTAGTACATCAATACGTCAATACATCAATACGTCAATACATCAATACATCAATACGTCAATACGTCAGTATTTCATTACGTCAGTACATCAGTACGTTCATGCGTCTGACTGTTCAGCCATTCAGATGTTCATACGGTCATACATCCGTATTTCCGTTTGTTCAGGCATACATCTGAATGAACTGACGTTGTGCCGACCTTCAATACACACAGAAACACATTCATTCATCTGTCCACTCGTAAGGAAGTATGAACTTACTGCCATAATCATGACCGGATGGAGGTACAGCCGGGAGTCTGTTCATCTTTATTTTCATATTTATGTTCGCATGACCTTTCAGCCATAAGGATGACTTTCAGCACATCCTTCCGTCGGAGTGGATGACCGGCCGTTTGACTGACCGGAACTGCAATCATAACGACGGTCATTCAGAAAAAGATTTATAGTTTTCCAAAAGTGCCGACGATTGCCGACCGATTGCCGGCGATTTCCACCCTCGGCAAACCAACAGCTCCCGATTTTGTTACGCAGATACACACAACACATTCCTCAGACACGCTTTTCAGCCGCGTCGGGAATCCGTTTTTTCTCATTGCAACCCCTCATGTCGGCTGATTGATCCTTACGATTCCGGGATTCGACAAACATGATTCCGGGATTTCATCGCAAGCGCACGGACACATTCGCTTCATCTGATTTTTACTGATTTACTATGCCAACATTGGCATGGCAAGGTATGTGAAGTGCTGCACCAAATTGAATTTGCAGCACATCACCCTTGCCAAGCGAGCTTGGGTTGGGATGGCTCCGAAGTCGCCCTCCCCATTCTCGATTCTGCGCTCCGCAGATTTGATTACCCTTTTTATTGCACGACTTATGACTGACAATAGAAAGAGGGCCGGCAGAAAACCGAAGGCCGACACCACCGTTTTCAGATGTTCCGTCAACTTCACTGCCACCGAACAGGCCACACTGATGTCGATGTATGATAAGGTTCAGGTAGAATCCATGTCGGCGTTCATAAAGATGGTGCTGTTTGAAAAGCCGTTCAAGGTCTTTTATATGGACGAGAACACACGGGTGTTCATAGATAAATTATCCTCGCTTAACGCCCTTTACCGTACTGTCGGTGTTGAATACGCGCTCCTCGTGAAGACGCTGAGGGAGAATTTCAACGAGAAAAAGGCGATGAAAGCCTTGTATAATCTGGAACAGAAGACCACCGAGCTGGTAAGAATCAGTATGGAGATAGTCTCTCTGGCCCGGCAATTCGATGAAGCATGGTCGCAAAAATCTCGTTAGGTAACTCCCTTTACGGCGCAATCTGCTATAACGGGGAGAAAATCAACAAGGAGAAAGGGAGGCTGCTCGATACCAATAAAATATATAATGACGGTTCCGGCACGGTGAACATCCACCGTGTATATGAGGACTTCATGCGCTGGATGCCATCGCATACGAAGACAGAGAGACCGATGATGCACATTTCCCTCAATCCCCATCCCGACGACCGTCTGAGCGACACCGACTATACGGCACTGGCCCACGAATATATGCAGAAAATGGGGTTGGGAGATATGCCTTATCTGATTTTCAAACACATGGACATCGACCGGCACCATATCCATATAGTCGCCCTCCGTGTGGGGACTGACGGCAAGGCAGTATCCGACAGAAACAACTTCTACCGAAGCAAGGATATATGCAGGGAGCTGGAGAGGAAGTACAACCTTCACACCGCCGAGCGTCAGAGAATCACTCCCGATATGCCCATCAGGAAAATCGACCCTTCCGGCGACATCAAGCGGCAGGTTGCCAACACTGTCAAAATGGTGGGTATGCGCTATAAGTTCCAGACCATCGGCGAGTATAACGCCATACTCGGACTGTATAATATCAGGTGTGAGCAGACCGACGGCAGGGTCAACGGACGGGAATATCACGGTCTTGTCTATTTCGCTACTGACGACAACGGCAATACAATAGCATCGCCGTTCAAGGCTTCCCGCCTCGGCAAGTTCGCCAGCCGCACGGCGATAGACGGACGGATGGAGCGGGCGAAAGACCGCATCGACATCCGTCCGACCAAGCAAGCTGTATCGGAGGCTATGGCTGAATCTTCGGGCAAGGATGATTTCATCGCCAAGCTCAACGAGAGGAACATCGACCTTGTCCTGCGCCATACCGATACCGGAAGAATATACGGCGCGACATTCATAGACCACAATACAAGGACTGTCCTTAACGGTTCTCGTCTGGGCAGACAGTTCTCCGCCAACGCTCTTGAAGAGTGGTTCACAGCCGGAGAAAGACCTGCGGTTGTACCCGTTCCGACGGATAACCGTCAGGAACAACCGCACCCTGACACTCAACAACCCGGTTCGGGTAATTCCCAATCCAATCCGGCAGGGCAACAGACATCAGGAGGCGCGGGAGCATCCGGAACATCGCAAGGTCAGCAGCACGGTCAAGGTCAGTCGCAACGGCAATTCCGGCAGGGCAACACATCGTCTGATGATTATATGCCCACAATTCCCGGTCTTGACCTTTTCCATACCGGCCCCGGATTCGATGCGGAGGAGGAAGCCTTCTACCGCGCCATGCAGCGGCGAAAGAAGAAAAAGCGCCGTGGCCCCAGACTGTAATTTTCAACTTCAATTTCAATATATTATGAGCCAACAGGAAGACGACCTCCGGGCGTTAGCCAAAATAATGGATTTCATGCGCGGCATAAGTTTTGTGCTTGTGGCCGCGAATATGCTGTGGTTCACGGGCATAAAGACCGTGGAAAGCGGCTGGTTCTATTCAACCGCATACAAGATACTGAACAATCTGGACAATGCCTGCGGGCTGTTCCACAATCCCAACAACGCCAAATGGTTCGCCCTTCTCCTTCTGGCCCTTTCGTGTTTCGGCACGAAAGGGGTCAAGAAAGAGAGCATCAGGTGGAAACATATAATAATCGCCATCACCGCAGGTATGTTCCTCCATTTCGGATGCTGGTGGATGCCGGAGAAGGAATGGCTTTACTCCTATATAATATGTACCGTAACGGGATATGTGGCGTTACTGTTCGGAGGCGTATGGATGGGTCGTATGCTGAAAGGCAACCTTATGGACGACCGTTTCAACAACGAGAATGAATCCTTCATGCAGGAGACGGAGCTGAAGGCAAACGACTATTCAGTGAACCTTCCCACTCGTTTCTACTACAATAAGCGGTGGAACAAGGGATGGATAAACGTGGTAAATCCCTTCCGTGCCACTATCGTCCTCGGCACTCCCGGTTCCGGCAAATCATACGCCGTGGTGAACAATTATATAAAACAGTGCATAGAAAAGGGTTACAGCGCCTATATCTATGACTTCAAGTTTCCGGACCTGTCGGTCATAGCAATGAATCATCTGAACGCGCATACGGAAAAATACAAGGGTGTTGTGCCTGAGTTCCGTGTGATCAACTTCGACGACCCGATGCGCTCACACCGGTGCAACCCGATTGCCCCGGAGTTTATGACCGACATTTCCGACGCATACGAATCGGCATATACCATAATGCTCAACCTTAACAAAACGTGGGTGAGCAAGCAGGGCGATTTCTTTGTGGAATCCCCGATAATATTGCTTGCAGCAATAATCTGGTTTCTGCGCATTTACAAGGACGGCAAATATTGTACCTTCCCCCATGCGATTGAGTTTCTATGCCGCCCATACGAGGATATTTTCCCGATACTCACATCATATCCCGAACTTGAAAACTATCTTTCCCCGTTCATGGACGCTTGGCTCGGAGGGGCACAGGAGCAGCTTCAGGGTCAGATAGCGTCGGCGAAAATCCCTCTCACGAGGATGATTTCCCCGCAACTCTACTGGGTAATGTCGGCCAGCGAGTTCTCGCTTGACATCAACAATCCTGAACATCCGAAGATACTGTGCGTTGGCAACAATCCCGACCGCCAGAACATCTACGGCGCGGCACTCGGCCTTTACAATTCCCGTATCGTCAAGCTCATCAACAAGAAGAACAGGCTTAAATCAGCCGTCATAATAGACGAGTTGCCGACGATATATTTCAAGGGCCTCGACAATCTGATCGCCACCGCGCGAAGCAACAAGGTTGCCGTGTGTCTCGGCTTTCAGGACTTCTCGCAGCTTAAACGCGACTATGGAGACAAGGAGGCGGCGGTGGTGATGAACACCGTGGGCAATATCTTCTCCGGGCAGGTCGTCGGCGAGACCGCCAAGACGCTTTCGGAACGGTTTGGGAAGGTATTGCAGAAGCGTCAGTCGGTGTCGATAAACCGGCAGGATGTGAGCCATTCCTTCAATACCCAGATGGACAGCCTGATTCCTCCGAGCAAAATCTCGACGCTCACGCAGGGTATGTTTGTCGGTGCCGTCAGCGACAATTTTGACGAGCGCATAGACCAGAAGTTCTTTCATGCCGAAATTGTGGTTGACAACGACAAGGTCAAGGCGGAGACCGCGCGGTATGCGGAGATTCCGGTCATAAATCCATTCATCGACAAAGCAACCGGGGAGTGCGTGATGCAGCGTACCATACAGGACAATTACGACGGTATCAAGAAACAGGTCAAGAAAATCGTTTTCGACGAGATACGCCGTATCGCGGCGGACCCGCTGTTGAAGCATCTTCTTAAACGCCGCTGATTCGTCAGCGGACATTATCTGTTCGGCGGAAATGTACCATGTTACATTTTCGCCGAAAATATATTTGTAAATACCGAAGCCATACGACATTGCCGCTTTTTTATTAACTTTGTAGATTATTATGGAGATTGAACAAAGAAGGAAACACTATACGCTGTTCATAGACGAGTGCGGCGACCCGAATCTGGAAAAGTACGACAGGACTTTCCCGATGTTCACATTGTGCGGCATACTCGTGTCATCGGATAAACTGAAATGGCTGGAGAATGAAATCAACGGTCTGAAAAGGGAGCTTTGGCAGGACGAGAGCGTAATTTTCCATTCCAGAGAAATCAGGAATCACAGCCGCGCTTTCGTCAATCTGCTTGACACGACCGTCAAAGAACGGTTTTATGAACGCATAAATGAGATACTCGGCACCGAAGACATCTATGTGATAGTTTGCTGCTGCATACTGAACAATACTTCGGTTATTTTTTGAGAATTTGTTAACGGCTCCGAGGAGCCAAGTG
>CABRLF010000139.1 GCA_902471685.1 uncultured Porphyromonadaceae bacterium | reverse complement strand
GGGCGTAGAGGGTAAGAAGGGGGATGAATGCCGGCGAGAGGTGAAGTTGCCTTTATCGGCCGGAGAGCCGATTATTCGACAGAGGTCTGTGATGCAGGGTATTTTCTTGCAGATGCTGGTCGCCTTCATTTTTGCCCTTTTCTTTTAAAGCCGCAAAATTAATCGGAATTTTTTTTACGTGCAAATATTGAAGCTGTTTTTCTGAAAAAATTATGGGTATATATAAAGAAAAAGAGGGGCTCTCACGAGTACCTCCCTTTCCATTCATCACATTATGCTTAAACTTAAGTGCTATTCCTTAATCGTTTTAATCATTTCAGTACCTGTCTTCTACGATTTCCCAGTCGACGATATCCCAAAGTTGTTTGAGTGCGTCGGCTCGGCGATTCTGATAATCGAGGTAGTAGGCATGCTCCCATACGTCGAAGGTTAACAGTGGAGTTAGACCGTCGACAAGAGGATTGGACGCGTTGCTGCCCTGAGTGATGAAAAGTTTGCCTTTTTCATCTCTCGACAGCCAGACCCATCCGGAACCGAAGAGTCCGACGCCGGCATCGACGAATGCTTCCTTGAATTTATCGAACGAGCCGAAATCGCGGTCTATTGCAGCCCGCAATTTGCCGGTTGGTTCGCGGCGCCCGTCGGGCGAGAAAGTAAAGAAGTAGAAGATATGATTCCACGCTTGAGATGCATTGTTGAACAATGGACCTTTAGCATGCATGATTATATCTTCGAGGTCGGAATCCTCATATTCGGTCCCCTTTATGAGTCGGTTGAGATTGTCGATATATGCTTTCTCATGCTTACCGTAATGGAATTCAACGGTGCGGGCACTGATTGCCGGCTCAAGTGCATCCTGAGCATATGGGAGTTGTGGTTGTTCGTAGTTCATAATTCTTGCTTGGTTATTTTACCAGTAAAACACCGCCAGCCTCTTTATGGTTCATTTATGTGTCTAATTTGACATTTGTTAATCTATGATTTTATAGAAATATTAGCTAATTTTGCATTGTTATATAATCTCCGGGGTAATAGTCCTGCCATTCTATGAAACGTACCATTGTCTGCATATCGGTTCTTATTCTTCTGGCTTCATGCGGAGGTCACCGTAAGGCCGTAAAGCCGTCGCCTGAAACATCATATGAAGATTTGCAGCCTGATTTTACTTCGGATAAGGGCCTTCCGGGCGAAAGAATTGTTTCGCAGGCCAGACGGTGGCTCGGAACTCCTTATAGATATGGAGGAGAAACACGTCAGGGAACGGATTGTTCCGGTATGGTGATGGTGCTCTATCGAGATGTGGCTGGCATCAAGATTCCGCGAAATTCCGGAAAGCAGCAGGAATTCTGCAAGCATATTCAGCGCAGTGAACTTAATCCCGGCGATCTTGTGTTTTTTTCGTCATCACGCAAAGGCCGGGTATCACACGTAGGAATATATGCCGGTCGGGACAAATTCATTCATGCTTCTTCGTCGCAGGGCGTCATAATAAGCAGCCTCGACGAAGATTATTATCGCAGGCATTTTCATTCCGCAGGACGTGTGCCCGGCGTTTTTTCAAAGAGTGTCACCGAGCAGAAAGAACCGGAATTATTGCAGCCCAGACCATTTCATTTTGAGACTGTCGACCGTATGCCCGAAAGAGAGACGCCCGTAGTCGAGAAAGAAACTGTACGCATTGTCGAGGTAAGGGTCGATACCGTTTACGTTCCTTTCCCGGCTTCCGAAGAACCGGACTCCATAATCTCAGAGGTCAAAAATGCATTCTGAATCCCTATAAAAAGAAAGCGCGACGCGTGATAATAATATCACCGTTTCGCGCTTAGAAGAGCCACATCAAAGGATGCGATGAAACTCCGATAAAAATAGGATTTGAGAGCTCGCCACCCTTTGTAATCCTCCGGCTCAAAGGCTCCGGAAACAAGGTTTTCGGCTGAGGCCCGCCATCGGTTGGTGAGCTTTTCTCGGCATTTCATATATAATTGACGAGTTTCCCAATCTACTTTGATGTGGTATGTCGTTAGGCTTCTCTTGCCTTCATTTTCATAACGCAAAGTTAAGCAATAGGGTTCATTTTTCCAAATATTTCAGGAAGATTTTTTCGAGGCCTATGCTTCATTTCTGCTTTAGGTTCATACTTTTGAAAAGCTCTTCGACGGCTTTCTTTTTAACAACGTGCATTTTAGCAGCACCGTCTCCTACCTCGATTTCTTCGAAAAGGAATGACAGGGATGATTGAGTATCCGGATTCTCTTTCAGAATTGCGTTATAATAATCCGAAGTTGTTTTCGCCGATGAATCGGAAGGCACGTCGACATACTCACCGATCAAGTAATTGCCGTCGAAAAAGTTGTTGGTCGATTCTGTCATCCGGAAAGAGGACGGTTGCCCGGCAAAGAATAAATTCTCGATGAAGTAAGTGCTGTCGGCATAGCCACCCCATGAATCCGATGTCACTGCACAACGATCTGTTTTCTCCGAAGGCTTGACTCCGATATGCAGGATGTTGTTCTGGATCACAGAGTTTTTGATCGGACCGGCGATGTGTATGGTCGGGGAGAAAATTCCTGCCCGCGTCGGTCTTTGGCGTACGGCATCGTTAATGCTGACATTATAGCGCACCATACTCCCTATATTGCCGATATTGTCGTCCGGACCCGGGCCTTCCGTTCCACTGTTACATAGCAGAATGAATCCTCCGTCATTGTCGTGGCTGTAATTATACTCGATCGTGGTATTTGTGCAGTTATAGTCCGAATCAAATCCCTGTCCGTCCCAGGGAGCCTTATGATCGCTCACTTCATTGAAGCGGATAAGTGTGTTGTCGCAGCTCCACGGCCAAATGCCTGCGGCGGCCTGCCCGTCGGGAAGCTGCTGCGGGCAATTCCTCATCAGATTATATTCTATAATTGTTCCGTCACAGCCTATGGGAACTATTCCGTCGCCCGGCACTTCTTCTATCAGATTGTTGCGAACCAATATATTTGTGCTCGGGTGCCAGTCGCGTCTGCTCCAAGGGGCTGCCCATATAATTCCGTTCCGCTCGCATCTGCGGATTATGCAGTTCTCGATCGTAAGATTATCGAACACAGATATTGTGCTGTCGGCAGTCCAGCCGCTTTCGATGAGAATGCCGGAACCGCCTCCTTCTTCTTTTACAAGGCTTCCGTTGACGTCATGTATATCGAGCGCACGGAGGGTGATTCCGCGCGATGTTCCGTAGTCACGGCACATAACCTTGATTCCGCAGCGGCCTGCGACCCGTTCTTCCCCGTGGCTTGTTATGTCAAGATTCTGAACAGTCACATAACTTGAATTATTCACAAGAACGGCATAGAGCGATCCGTCCGGAGCCGTGACAGCAGGCTTTGCCCCCTCTCCGTAAGCGTCAACAGTGATAGGATTATCCTGAGTCCCCTGCCCTGTCACATCAAGAATGCCCGTAAACGTGCAGCCTCGGCGGAGCAAGAGAGAATCGCCCGGCTGTAGCAGGGTTTCATTTGCTTTGTTCAGGTTCTTCCAAGCCCTATCGGCCGAAAGACCGTCGTTGGCATCATCACCGTTCTCGGAATCAATATAATAGCTGGTTCCGGCAGTTCTGGTGTCATGTGTCTGACAAGCAGTCAGGAGGAATATTCCTGCTGCAGCGATAAGTCCTTTAATTATCATATTCATGGTATGCTGGATTATCAGGTGATATGCGTCGAATTTTCCCGTTTGAAGCCTCGGGCAGACGATTCAAAGTTAAAACCTTTTTGGGAAGAAGGCGATGGTCAGTTATGTTGTTGCGTAAAACCTTCGATATCGTTTCTGCATTTCCATTTTCGACAACCAATGCGATTGCCTGCCCCCAGACCGGATCGGCGATATGGGTCACATAGAATCGACATGATATAAAAGGGGCATATAATTTCTCGAGTTCTTCAGGCAAGAATTTGATGCCTCCGCTGTTGATGACACTATCGGCGCGCCCCCGCCATCGGAATCGCTCGGGCGAAATGAGTTCTACAACGTCATTGGTGACAAGAGTTCCGAAAGAAAACTGAGACGCTTTGATTATCAGACGTCCGTCGTCAGTTGTAGAAAAAGTTATGTCTGGCATTGCATGGAAGATACGGCGTGAGTCATCACCGTGTGCAAGGGCAACATGGCTGCATGTCTCTGTCATGCCGTAGCTGATCCATGATGTATAGCCGAGCAGATTCAGGGAATGTAGAGACTCTTCACTCGGTGCCGATCCGCCTATAAGGAGATTGCGCACTTTGCCCGCCCATTCAGGATGCTTAATAAAACTGCCTGTCTGCGCCGGAACGATGGCGAATAGATCGATCGTGCCTTCAATTCCGTTAAGGTCAACGTCTTTCGTGACGTCGGTAGTAACAAGTCGTGCGCCGGTTTCCAAAGCGCGGACTGTCATCATTTTTCCTGCGATGTAAGATGTTGACAGCGCCATTCCTACGGTTGAGTCTTTGTTTATGCCAAAGAAGCGGCAAGTGGCTCTCGCCGAAGCCTTCATATCCGCTTTCGGAAGACGAATATCTTTGGGTGTGCCTGTCGACCCGGATGTATGGGCCACGATATAGTCTTTCCCGTTCCACCACTCGGTAAGGAATTCGTTCAGTTCTTCCATGGTAAAGAGTCTATATTCGGAACCGGCCTGGACGGATTGTAGCATAGCGATTCACCATGCATCTCCAGCGGTGATTCTACATTATTATTATATAGCATCCCCGTTCCAAGTCCCTGAGGCATTACAGGTCTCTTTTCAGCCACCCATGCAGCGATAGCCTGAAGGCCGATATTGGATTCAAGAGCCGATGTTGCCCACCAGCCGATCCCCATGTCTATTGCCATATTTATATAGCAGTCGGCTTTTGCAAATCCTCCGCAAAGCGATGGTTTGAGGATTATGTATTGTGGCCTGATCGACTCTAAAAGACTCCGGGATTCTTCCTCGGAACGACAACCGATCAGCTCTTCGTCGAGAGCGATTGCGATGGGTGACTGGCTGCAAATCCTTGCCATAACTCCATGCTGTCCGGCTTTGACCGGCTGCTCTATTGAGTGGATCTGAAAATCGGCGAGACGGGCGAGGAGATTCATGGCGTTGTCGGGAGTGAAACTGCCGTTAGCGTCGAGCCTCAGTTCAAGAGTCTCGGAAGAATAACGCCTACGGATACTGTCCAGAAGCGCAAGCTCGTCCTCGAAGTTTATGCCGCCAATTTTGAGCTTCAGTACGCGAAATCCCTGTTCGAGCTTTTCGTCGATTCTGCGTGCCATGGTAGCTTTATCACCCATCCAGATGAGGCCGTTGGTAGGTATACCTTCTTCGCCCCTCAGCCATGGGGACGGCCGCAGTGCGTTCAATGCAGTTTCAAAGCCGAATCTGATGGAACTGTAGTTTGAGTTTAAGGCTTCGGCCGGATTCTTGCATGCTTCTGCGAGCCGTTCCTCATAGTCCGGTTTGTCATCAGATGAAAGCCCTCGGAAAAGTGCACACTCTCCGATGCCGAGCGTTTTCGATGGCGCGGAGGTGTCGTACAGTCTGATAAAATAGGTGTCTTTAACGCGCATGGACGCCCGCGAAGTGCGGGCTTCGAAGCGAAACTGTAACTGATATGGACAATATTGCGCTTGTAGCATCATTATAGAATTAGACCGCAAAGGTAAGTAATTTGAAGAATAATTACTAATTTTGCAAATACAATTAAGAACTATGGAGATTCTCTACGAAGACAATCATATCATTATCGTCAACAAGGCTTCCGGTGAGATCGTTCAGGGCGACAAGACCGGCGACGAACCTCTTGTCGAGACTCTGAAACGCTTCATCAAGGAACGCGATTCCAAGCCGGGCGCTGTATTTATGGGCGTTGTTCACCGTCTGGACCGCCCGGTGAGTGGAGTTGTGGTTTTCGCCAAGACATCCAAGGCCCTCACACGCCTGAATGCGATGTTTGCCGCCGGCGACGTGCATAAGACTTACTGGGCAGTGACACGGAATATGCCCGCAGAGCCTTCCGCTGTTCTGACGCACTATATCACCTCTGTGGAGCGGAACAACAAATCGTATGCGTCCGCTACTCCCAAACCCGGAGCGAAGGAAGCACGCCTCAGTTACCGACTCATAGCATCTTCAGACCGCTACCATCTTCTGGAAGTGAACCTTATGACTGGGCGCAAACATCAGATCCGCGTGCAACTCTCGACGATAGGATGTCCTGTGAAAGGCGATCTTAAATACGGCGACAAGCGGAGTAACCTCGACGGAAGTATTTCGCTTCATGCCCGCCGTGTCCGCTTCGTGCATCCTGTGTCGAAGAAAGAAATCGACGTCATAGCACCCGTCCCCACGAACGATGCTCTGTGGGGAGCACTCGAATCTCTTGCAAACGAAAATCAGAATTCAAATGACTAAAGACCAGCTTAAGATAGTATTTTTCGGCACACCGGATTTTGCAGTCGAGAGTCTCGACGCGCTTGTCCGTAGCGGATTTAATGTGGCTGCCGTTGTCACAATGCCCGACAAGCCGGCGGGACGAGGACAGAAATTATCGATCTCGGCAGTAAAGAAATATGCGCTGGAGCACGATCTGCCGCTTCTGCAGCCCGTCAAACTCAAAGATCCCGAATTCATTGAGCCGCTCCGTGCCGTAGGCGCCGACCTCTTTATTGTCATAGCTTTCCGTATGCTGCCGGAGGTCGTATGGGCCATGCCGCCACTTGGCACTTTCAATCTCCATGCCGCTCTCCTGCCCCGTTACCGAGGTGCCGCGCCTATAAACTGGGCTGTAATCAATGGTGATTCCGAGACCGGCGTTACCACGTTCTTTCTCGACCACAATATCGACACCGGAGATATCATCAGCCGCGAGCGCATCGATATCGGTCCCGACGAAAACGCCGGCTCTGTCCACGACCGGCTCATGCGTCTTGGTGCTGAACTTACAGTAAATACAGTCCGTGATATAATCGCCGGAAATCTTCACACCACTCCGCAGAGCGAGCTGACTTCAGAGACCACCCCTACTCCGGCACCGAAGATTTTCAAGAACGACTGCCGAATCGACTGGCATCAACCTGCACTCACGGTTCACAACCTTGTCCGAGGTCTTTCGCCATATCCCGCCGCGTGGACCGAACTTTTCTCCGGAGAAGAGAATCACGGCACCGTGAAAGTTCTCGAAACGGCACGTGCCGAAGGTGCTCCTTCACTGCAGCCCGGCGAGCTGACCTTGGTCGGCAAAAGGGCATTTGTAGGTACCGGCGACGGTGGTTTGCAGCTCATATCCGTCCAGCCAGCCGGCAAAAGGACGATGAATGCAGCCGACTGGCTCCGCGGAATGAGAGCGCCTCAGGACGGCGCCGGATTCTTTCTGAAGTAGTCTTTAACACTATTTTTAAATTATTTCGGCCCTTTTCTATGGAAATACGATGGAAAATCGTTAATTTTACGGCTAATTTAATCACTGAATACCAAAAGTAAAGGCGAACCGAACTTTGAACGTCTTAATTTGTTAAATTTTTAA
>CABRLF010000138.1 GCA_902471685.1 uncultured Porphyromonadaceae bacterium | reverse complement strand
CTCAGCGAAACTGCGGCGTGTCATCAGGTCACCCAACGAATAAAACAGAACCGCCTCAGCCGGAAGACCGTCACGTCCGGCACGGCCTATCTCCTGATAATAACTTTCTATATTCTGCGGAAGATTATTGTGGACAACCCAACGGATATTGCTTTTGTCGATACCCATGCCGAATGCGACAGTGGCGCATACGACCTGTGCGGTGCCGTCGAGGAACGCACGCATAGACTTGTTGCGGTCCTCGGCGCTCATACCGGCATGATAGCACACCGACCTCACTCCGGCGGCACACAGAGCCTTGTTCATCCCTTCGGCACCATTGCGGGAAAGGCTGTAGCAGATGCCTGCGTCCTGAGGATATTTGCGCACCAGACGGTTGATGAATTTCACACGGTCGCGTGCGCCGACCTTGTAGTAGGCACTGAGCGAAATATTAGGGCGGTCGAACGAGCCTAAAAGGCAATAAGGATTATTCAGCCTCAGCTGCTTCACTATATCGTCGCGTGTGAGACGGTCGGCAGTGGCTGTAAGAGCAATTACAGGCACTCCAGGTATTTCGTTCTTGATCCGGGCGAGATCTGTATAGACTGGACGGAAATCATGGCCCCACTGCGAGATACAATGCGCCTCGTCGATCGCGAAAAGGCTTATGTCGAGAGTCTTGAACCATTCAAAACTCTGAATCAGACGCTCTGGAGAGGTATACAGCAAGCGCAGATTACCCGACCGCGCCGCATCCATGACGCTGCGGTTGTATGCTTCGTCCTGATTGGAATTAAGCGCTGCCGCAGGGATCCCGTTCGCCATCAGTGCTGCAGTCTGATCCTGCATAAGCGCTATGAGAGGCGACACGACAACGCCTATGCCGCGGGGAGCCAGCAATGAGGGCAACTGATAGCAGAGCGACTTACCGCCGCCTGTAGGCAGAAGCACTACGGCATCGCGGCCCGAAGCCACAGCCTCGATTACCTCAAACTGTCCCGGGCGGAACGAACGGTAACCATAGAAGCGACCAAGAAGGGTCAGTGCTTTTTCCCGTAGTTGCATAGCCATGAAGGATTCTTTACTCGTCGTCGGCGGTGATGCCGCACGGATTGAATGCCGTGCCATCGAAGCGGAACGATATAATCCCTGCAGCGGCCAGACGGACTATAATATTCTCGGCCTCGGCAAGACTGATGTGGAGAGTCAGAGCAACCTGCTTCACCGTCATCGACATTCCGCCGTCGAAAAGGGCGGCTGCGTCATAATGCCGCTGGGTAAGAGGTTCGGGATCGGTCAGTTGCCAGGCACGGACCATCAGGGGATGAGCGGCGATATTTTCATCGGCGACGCGATAATAGGCTTTCATGACGCCCTGATCCTCAACCACCGATACGGGCCGCTGCCCGGCTTTCTGTATCTCGGCCACTATCACGTGGACACCCTCGATGCGGTAAGCCTTGAATGTGGGCGACTGCGGCGGCCGACAATATCGCTCGGCAGCCTGCTCGACTACAAATATATCCTCCTCATTGCGGACCCCGGCAATCACGCCGTTGTCCTTGACGCCTATGATGAGGCAACCGCCGTCGTTGTTGGCGAAGGCGGAGATCGAACGGGCTATCTTCCGTGCGTCGGAGATGGCGAACTTGAAATCCTGATGCACATGCTCGCCTTCCGACACCATGTCCGGAATGATATTGGCACCGCGGATGGCACGGAGATCTTTCATCGTCAAGTATCAGTTCTGATTGAAGATCGCAAGGAGTCTTTCAACCTCCGCAAAAGTGCGGGAGGGAGCATCCTGCCAGAAATTTTCGTAAGCTGCGGCGTTTCCTTCTCCTCCCGGAGTATCGCTCACCACCCGCATACATACGAAGGGCACGTTTTTCAGCCAGCATACCTGAGCGATGGCGCCGGATTCCATATCGACAGCCTTGGCATCGGGATATAATTCCAGGATGCGGCGCAGATCCTCGGGACGGTCGACGAATATGTCGCCGGATGCCACCAGCCCTTCCTTCACGTTCAGGCGTCTGCGGACATCAGGGGGCAGCGGACATTCGAATCGCGCAGGGCAACCGAAAGCAGTTCCCGGCTCCGTTCCGGGTCCGCACCATACGTCATGATACGCGATCTGCGAGGCAAGGACCACATCCATGACACGAGCGGGATCATCAGTGGCTCCCGTACCTCCGGCCACACCGGTATTTATCACAATGGCAGGATGGAAATTGTCGATAAGAGTGAGAGCGCCAATGGCGGAATTAACCTTGCCGATGCCGCACTTGCACACTATCACCTCGTTGCCCGAGAGGAGTCCGGTGTGATAGGTGAATCCGTTGATAGTGATTTTTGATGCGTCGTTCAGGAGGGGCAGCAGCAGGGCCAGCTCCTTGTCCATAGCTACGATTATGGCGGTTTTCATAGTGCTGTATATATGCAGGAAGCCGCGCATTCCTACGCGGCCCCTGTTTATTTGTACGGGCTGAAAAATCAGCGGTTTATTTCACGAATTTCTTCACAATCACGGTGGCGTTGTGGCCGCCGAAACCGAAAGCGTTGGAGAGCGCGGCGCGCACTGTACGCTTCTGGGCCTTGTTGAAGGTGAAGTTGAGCGAATAGTCAATCTGCTCGTCTTCGTCGCCTTCCTCATGGTTGATTGTGGGAGGAATGATATCGTCGGTGACGGCCTTGATGGAGAAAAGAGCCTCGACAGCACCGGTTGCACCGAGAAGGTGTCCGGTCATCGACTTGGTCGAAGAGATGTTGATGCGCTTTGCGTCCTCGCCGAAGAGCTCGGCGATAGCCTTCACTTCCGAAATATCGCCTACGGGGGTAGATGTGCCGTGAACGTTGATATAGTCGATGTCGGCAGTGGTCATGCCGGCGTCATCGAGCGCGTTCTGCATGGCGAGCTTCGCTCCGAGACCTTCGGGATGTGTGGCTGTGATGTGGTAAGCGTCGGCCGACATGCCGCCGCCTGCTACCTCGCAATAAATCTTAGCACCACGGGCGAGCGCGTGCTCCATTTCCTCGAGGACGAGGACTGCGGAGCCTTCACCCATGACGAAACCGTCGCGGCTCTTGCTGAAGGGACGGGATGCAGTTTCGGGGCTGTCGTTGCGTGTCGAGAGGGCGTGCATGGAGTTGAAGCCGCCTACGCCGGCAGGGAAAATAGCTGCTTCGGCACCACCGGTAAGCATTGCATCGGCTTTACCGAGACGGATGAGGTTGAATGCATCGATAATTGCGTTGTTCGACGAAGCGCAAGCCGAGACCACACCGTAGTTGGGGCCATGATAGCCGTATTCCATCGAAATATGACCAGAAGCTATGTCGGCGATCATCTTGGGGATGAAGAACGGATTGTATTTGGGACCCTTGTCGGCATTGATGGCATAGTATCCGGCCTCTTCTTCAAAAGTATGAAGACCGCCGATACCGGCAGCTACAATAACACCGACGCGGTTACGGTCTATTTTACCTTCTTCGGCCGAAGCTTCAAGACCGGCGTCCTCGACAGCCTGACGCGCTGCCACAAGAGCATACTGCGCGTAAAGGTCGAGCTGACGTGCCTTGCGGCGGTCGAAATAGTCTTCAGCCTTGAAGTTTTTCACCTCGCAAGCGAATTGAGTCTTGAAGAGGCTCGCGTCGAAGTGGGTGATCGGACCGGCACCGCTGACACCAGCTTTGGCATTTTCCCATGTTGTGGCAACGTCGTTGCCCAGTGGGGTGAGGGCGCCCATGCCAGTCACTACTACTCGTTTAAGTTCCATTGGTTCTGTCTTTATATTATCGCAAGCCGGGCCTGCGGGTTGCCGGCTGGCGGGAAACTATACCGCAACCGGCAAAGTGCCTCAGTAATAAACTGAAGTGTAGATAACGTATAACCGCCGTGTATTCCTCATCATAGCGACGAGAAACTTCGCGGCGGCTGTAGGAGTTTAAAACGGTCGGTACGATTAACCTACGTTAGCTTCTACGAAGCTGATTGCGTCGCCGACGGTTTTGATTTTTTCTGCTTCTTCGTCGGGAATGTTAATGCCGAATTCTTTTTCGAAGTCCATGATAAGCTCGACGGTATCGAGAGAATCAGCGCCGAGGTCAGTAATGAATGCTGCGCTTTCTGTTACTTTTTCGGGTTCAACACCGAGTTTGTCTACTACGATGTTTTTCACGCGATCTGCAATTTCAGACATGTTAGTGAGGTATTTTGATTAATAATTTGTCAATTTTGTGGTGCAAAGTAAGTGAAAATTATCCAATTACGGAAATTTTTCTATCATCGCATCAGAGCAACGCTACTGCATTTCAGCATTAAGCATCAGAATGACAGCCGTTTACCATATCCTTTTAATGAGAGTGAAAAAATGTTAATCAGGATTGTCGGGCGCCAACTTTTCGCTACTTTTGCATTTGTCACTGAAATAGTTTTCCGCGACACCTTATAACGACATGGAACAATATATTGTATCGGCCCGAAAATACCGCCCTTCGACTTTTGGCAGCGTAGTGGGTCAGAATGCCCTCACAGGCACTCTGAAGAACGCTATCGCCACCGGTCGACTGGCTCATGCCTACCTCTTCTGCGGAAGCCGTGGCGTGGGCAAGACATCGTGTGCGCGCATTTTCGCCAAGACCATCAACTGCACCAACCGCACGCCGGAGGGTGAGGCCTGCAATGAGTGTGATTCCTGCCGCCAGTTCAATGAAAACCGCTCGCTCAACATCCTCGAGCTCGATGCCGCGTCGAACAACGGCGTGGAGGATATGCGCAGCCTTATCGATCAGGTGATGGTTCCTCCAACCACCGGGCGCTACCGCGTATTCATCATCGACGAGGTACACATGCTTACCTCTGCGGCATTCAATGCCTTCCTGAAGACCCTCGAGGAACCGCCGTCGTATGTGATTTTCATTCTGGCCACAACGGAAAAGCACAAAATCATACCCACCATCCTCTCGCGGTGCCAGATTTACGACTTCAACCGCATCACCATCGCCGACATGGTGAGCCAGATGCAGAAAGTCGCCGCCAACGAAGGCATTACCGCCGAGCCGGCAGCCCTGAACATCATAGCCCGCAAAGCCGACGGCGCCATGCGCGACGCCCTGTCGATTTTCGACCAGGTAGCCGCAAGTTGCCGCGGCAATATCACCTATCAGGCTACGATTGAGAACCTCAACGTCCTCGACAACAGCTATTATGAGCGACTCACAGATGCTTTCGTGGCTCAGGATGTGGCTACTTCGCTGCTGATATACAAGGAAATCCGCGAGAAGGGCTTCGACTCTCTCTTCTTCATCAACGGTCTGGCGCAATATCTGCGCGACCTGATGGTTGCCGGCAATCCCGACACCCTCTGTCTGCTTGAAGCCACCGACGACATACGGCAGGCCATGGCCGACCGCGCATCGAAGCTGCATCCCACTTTCCTCTACAAAGCCATGGACCTCTGCAACGAGGCCGACTTCAACTTCAGAACCGCAGGCAACAAACAGTTTTTGATAGAGCTGACGCTCATAAAACTATGCCAATTACTCAGCCCCTCGCCCGATGAAAGCGGAAGCGACGGGGGGCAACTGAGGCCGCTGGAGAGTTTCAAGACTTCTTCCCCGGCTCCGCAACCACTCGAACTGAACCATCGCCCTGCACCTGTGCAGAGCGATGAGGCACTCAAGCCGAAACCCAAGCCTGTGGCTCCTCTGAAAAACGCCGCCCCCAAGCTGTCGGCGTATTCCGTAGGAGGACTGTCGCTCAACAGCGCCAAGACAGTACACAAACCGCAGCCGGCAGCCACCACGGCCGCTGCGCCGACGGAAAAACGAACAAATATCTACAGCGATGCCGACTTCGACAACGCATGGCGAGCCGTGACAACGTCTTTTCCCGACGAGCCCATGCTGAACGCAGTCACCGCAGCAGCCAAACCTCGCCGGATGAAAGACGACCTCTTTAAAGTCGAAGTAGGGACAGGCGTTCAGGCAGACATCGTGCAGAAGTTCATGCCCGAAATCATCCGCGTGATCCATGACCGCCTCGCCAACGATTCGGTCGAGCTGCAGGTCGAGGTCTGCGAAGGCGACATCCCGCCGGCATTCTGGACCGAGCAGCAGGTACTCGACCATCTTGTCAAAGAGCACCCGATTGTCGGCCAGATGATTGCCAAATTCAAGATGAGGCTTATTTAGTCTCGGCTAATAACTTATAATTCAGAATCCTTGTAATAAAAAAATACCCGCTTTCGCGGGTATTTTTTCATATTCTTATGTCAGGAATTATCAGCGGATGATGATTCTTGATACCTTGTTGCCCTGACGGCGGATATAGAGTCCGGGAGTAGGATTCTCTACGCGGACGCCCTGGAGGTTGAAGTATTCGACGGGTGCGTTGGCATCATCGGCAACGATGCTGCTGATTCCGGAACCTGCAAGCGCGCCATTGAAAGTACACTTGATATTCATGCCTTCCCATAAAACGTCGATAGTCATAGAAATCTTGCCTTCCGCATCGGTTGTGCCAGAGATGTTGACATCTGCAATAATAGCACCATCCATAAGCTTCATACCCTTGACTTCGCCGGTATAGGTGGTCTTTCCGTCTTCCGTTGTCATATTTACGTCATCTACCTTTATGTCACCAAGAGAGAAACTTAAGAGGTTAAGATCAGGCAGCATGAACGAGCAGGTAGTATCGGATGTTTTGGTAATAATGACGCTCTTTTCAATGCCTTCAGGTCCGGTAAGAGACGTACCGGACATATCTATGACAAGCTTACCGTCATACTGCTGTTTTTCTCCGGCATATATTGCCTTAATATTGTCTACAGTAAGAGCATTTCCTTTTGCAATATTGTCGGACGAGAAATAATCGTTTGCAGAAAAGATGATATTGAGCATCTCTGGAGTGGCTTCGCTCTTGTACTCGAATACGATCTCACCTTTCACCCAGTCGGATGTGGTCTCTGTGATTACAGTTTTGCCCACGGCGATCAGTTCGGCATCGTCAGTTTTGGTAACTTCACCCCCCTTGGCAGTCTCGATTCCAAGAATGTTGCGGTCGCGGTTAACCATATCTACAGTCTTGGGTTTACCAAAAGCTTCTATATTACCGGGGACCTCCTTCTGAGTATAAGTTCCTTTCCAAAGATAAGCGATTGCATTGGCAGGCTGATCATTTTCTGACTCCTTCTCGAACTTATACATGAAAGTGATTTTCTCAGGACGGCCGGTGAATTCTATACCGCCGAATGAACCTCCGTCATTCTGCTGTCCCATTACTGATGTCGACCATGTTGTACCAAGAGTAACATAGCCAGGAACGATCTGCGAAGCCAATAGAGAATTGGGAGAATTAATAACCTTTACAGCTGACTGCGATTCATACCCCTCAGCTTGTCCACCTACCTCGGTTGCACCAAGTGTATTAATGCCTATAACATGGCTGATAGTCCACGATTCCGGTGTTTTGCCCTTAGTTGTAGTGTTCCCTTTGGAAGTCCAGGGGACGCAATCAACCCAATCCAGACCAAAGCCGGAGTTAGGGATTTGCTGTGCCACAGCAGGGAGAGCAAGTACCATGGCAAGAAGTGTGATGTAGAATTTTCT
>CABRLF010000137.1 GCA_902471685.1 uncultured Porphyromonadaceae bacterium | reverse complement strand
CTTCCGATCTTTTTGCTTAATTTTGTAGTCTCTCAGAAGAATTATATGCAAAGAATAGTAAACTTCAGAATTATATGCCTTGCGGGACTGCTGGCTCTGATAATGGGATCATGCCGGCACAAAGGCCCCGAGACAGACGATTTCGACAGGATGCTCTATAAGCCCGAATATGCCGGAGGATTCGAAATTAAGGGAGCCGAAGATATGAAGAGCACTCTACTCACGGTGTACAATCCATGGCAGGGCGCCGACAGCGTTACAACCCGGCTTTTCATTGCCCGCGACGGGGAAAGCGCTCCCGAAGGATTCGACGCTCAGGTCCTCGAAGGTGATGCGCGGCGTATCATCGCAATGTCGTCGACCAATGTCGCCATGCTCGATGCTCTGGATGCCACAGATGCCATAGTTGGCGTATCTGGCATACAGTTTATCTCGAACGACAGCATACAGGCGCACCGCGATAAAGTCGGCGATGTCGGATTCGACGGGAACATCAACTATGAGGTTTTGCTCTCGCTTGAGCCGGATATAGTGCTGCTGTACGGAGTCAACGGATCAAGCGCGATGGAGACCAAACTGAAAGAACTCGGAATTCCGTTTATGTATGTAGGCGACTATCTTGAAGAATCTCCTCTCGGCAAGGCTGAATGGCTCGTCGCTATCTCCGAAATCATCGGCTGCCGCGACAAAGGCATCGCTTTGTTCAACGAGATCCCTGTAAGATATAACGCATTGAAAGATTCCGTTGCCGGATCCGGGCTTCAGCATCCTACGGTGATGATCAATACACCGTATAACGATTCATGGTTCATGCCGTCGGTAAAGAGCTATGCCATACAGCTGCTTCAGGATGCCGGAGCCGATTATATATATAATAAGAACACCGGCAACGAATCAAAGGTCATCGACACAGAAGAAGCATATCTTCTCGCATCCGCCGCCGATGTATGGATCCATCCGGGAACGGCCAACTCACTCGACGAACTGAAATCCATGGTCCCAAAATTCGCGGATACGCCTTCCGTACGCAACGGGAAGGTGTACAATAATAATTTACGGTCCAGTGCAGGCGGAGGCAACGATTACTTCGAGTCGGCAGTCGTCCATCCCGATCTCGTACTGCGCGACCTCATCAAAATCTTCCATCCCGAACTCGTGCAGGAAAATTTCGTCTACTACAAACAACTGAAATAAATGCATCTGCGTTCGTCCACCCTTTTCGCCGCGCTCACTGCTATCACAGCAGCGCTTTTCTGCCTTGACCTCTCTGTCGGGGCAGTCAACATACCTTTGCGCGAGGTCTGGGCAGCGCTCACCGGCGGCGACTGTCCGCCGACCACCGCAAAAATCATCCTGAATATACGTCTTATCAAAGCGATAATGGCTCTTCTGGCAGGCGCGGCGCTATCGGTCAGCGGCCTACAGATGCAGACTCTCTTCCGTAATCCTCTGGCCGGCCCGTACGTTCTCGGAATCAGTTCCGGCGCAAGCCTCGGCGTTGCGCTTGTGGTGCTTGCCGGCGTCGGTTCGTCGGTGGGAATCGCAGGCGCGGCATGGATAGGTTCCGGAGCCGTTCTTCTGATCATTGCCGCAGTCGGGCACCGCATCAAGGATATCATGGTGATTCTTATCCTCGGCATGATGTTCTCCTCCGGCGTGAGCGCTATAGTGCAGATTCTGCAATATATAAGCAAGGATGAGGCTCTCAAGTCGTTCGTCATTTGGACAATGGGGTCGCTCGGAGATGTCACTGCACGGCAACTTATCATTATTGTTCCGGCTGTGATCGCCGGTTTCATCCTCGCCGTCATAACCATCAAGCCCCTCAATCTGCTGCTTTTCGGCGAAGAGTACGCCGTGACGATGGGTCTTAACCTTCGCCGCAGCCGCTCTCTTCTTTTCTTCTCCACTACCCTGCTTGCCGGTACCGTCACCGCCTTCTGCGGACCGATCGGATTCATAGGGCTTGCTATGCCCCACGTCACCAGGATGCTTTTCCGCAACAGCGACCACCGCATCCTCGTGCCCGGCACCTTTCTCACCGGAGCCTCGATACTCCTGCTTTGCGATCTGGTATCGAAACTGTTCACCCTGCCCGTCAATGCAATCACGGCGCTTCTTGGTATCCCCATTGTTGTATGGGTCGTGCTGCGCAACAAATCCATAACGACATGATCGAACTTCGCGACTTCTCCATCGGCTACGACGGCCACGCACTGCTCACATCCGTCGACGCCACTATAGACAACGCGCAGCTGACAGCCCTAATCGGACGTAACGGATCGGGCAAATCCACTCTTCTGCGTGCTATTGCCGGTCTTAATCCCCATTATTCGGGTTCTATCATAGTCAACGGTCAGGATTTGCGCCATATGCGTCCGCGCGAACTCGCAACAACCATTGCTTTTGTCAATACAGAGCGGACCCGCATCGCCAACCTGCGGTGCGAGGACGTCGTGGCGACCGGACGAGCGCCATATACCAACTGGATAGGACGCCTTCAGGATATCGACAGGAAAATCGTATCGGATGCTCTCGCCGCTGTCGGAATGGCCGACTACGCACGCCGCACTATGGATACCATGAGCGACGGCGAATGTCAGCGCGTAATGATAGCCCGCGCACTCGCCCAGGATACGCCCGTGATTCTTCTTGACGAACCTACGTCATTTCTCGACATGCCGAACCGCTACGAGCTCGTGGCTTTGCTCCGTAATCTCGCCCACGACGAAGGCAAATGCGTTCTCTTCTCGACCCACGAACTTGATATCGTCATGCTCCTGTGCGACAGCATCGCTCTGCTCGACCGCCCTGCGCTCCGCTGTCTCCCCACCGCGGAAATGCGCAGAAGCGGTTATATCGACGGTCTTTTCCAGAACGACTCAATCCGCTTCGACGCCGCCTCCGGAACGATTATAATGAAAGAATAAAAAAACGGACGGCCGCAGGTTTTGACACGCAGCCGTCCGTAATCTATTAACGTTCAGGAATTATTTCTTTGTCTCGCAAGCGGCGCCTTCGACGGGAAGGCAAGCCACATAATTCTCGGTGTAACGGTTGAAGGCTTCCACTTCTTCGGGTGTGGGAGCGATTTCTATGCCTGTGCTGCCACCGAATACGCACTCATCTAGCCACTTGTCGAGAGTCATTGCTCCGGGATTGTTCACAAGGTACGAAACAAGCAGGGCCATACCCCACGCACCGCCTTCGCCTGCGGTTTCCATTACGGAAATCGGAGTGTTGAGAGCGGAAGCAAGAATACGCTGGCTGACGCCGGGAGTCTTGAAAAGACCGCCGTGACCGGTGATGCGGTCCACCTTCACCTTCTCTTCGCGGAAGAGTATGTCGTTGCCGATTTTGAGAACGGCGACAGCGGCATTAAGGTTGGCGCGCATGAAGTTTGCCAGATTGAAGGTGTCGTTCACCGAACGGACAACAAGGGGACGGCCTTCGGAGAATCCCATGACGGGCTCTCCCGAGAAGTAGTTGTAAGTTACAACACCGCCGCAGTCGTTATCGCCGGTAAGAGCATGGTTATAAAGCAGTCCGTAGATTTTGCCCATGTCGGCGTCGGCGCCGAGGAGCTTGGCGAACTCGCTGAAAATACCTACCCACGCATTGAGGTCGGAGGTACAGTTATTGCAGTGAACCATAGCCACGAGGCTGCCGTCCGGAGTTGTCACCATGTCGATCATTTCGTAAGGCTTGCTCAGGTCTTTCTCAAGCACGATCATCGAGAAAGATGATGTTCCTGCCGAGACATTACCTGTGCGCTGCTTCACGGAATTGGTAGCTACCATGCCTGTACCTGCGTCGCCTTCGGGAGGACAGAAAGGAATGCCGCCCTTTAGCTTGCCCGAGATATCGAGACGCTTGGCGCCTTCCTCGGTAAGCTTGCCTGCGGACTGTCCGGCGAGAAGAATCTTCGGCAGGATGGTACGCAGGGGATGATTAAAGCCTTTCGACTTGGCAAGGATATCGAATTTTTCGATCATCGGAGCGGAATAGTCCTTGGTATCGGGATCGACGGGCAGCATGCCCGAAGCGTCGCCTACACCCAGCACTTTCTCACCCGTGAGCTGCCAGTGGATATAGCCGGCAAGAGTGGTGAAGAAATCGATTTCCGAAACATGCTTCTCTCCGTTGAGGATAGCCTGATAGAGGTGAGATATGCTCCAGCGCAAAGGAATATTGTAGTTGAACAGTGCGGAAAGCTCTGCTGCCGCAGCACCTGTATTGGTGTTGCGCCATGTACGGAAGGGTACCAGAAGGTCTCCCTTGCTGTTGAAGGCCATATAACCGTGCATCATCGCGCTGATGCCGATACCGGCGAGGTTTTCGATCTCTACATTGTACTGAGCCTTCACATTGGCGCAAAGGTCGCGATAGCAGTCCTGCAGACCGAACCATACTGCTTCGAGGGGATATGTCCAGAGGTTGTCTACGAACTGGTTTTCCCATGTATGGCTGCCCTGGGCTATCGGCTTGTTTTCCTGGTCGATAAGCACGGCTTTGATTCGCGTCGAGCCGAACTCGATGCCAAGCAAAGCCTTGCCTTCGGATATTACTTTAGCTGCGTCCATTAGCGGAGGGCTTTATTGAGCATATAATATACCTCGTTCCAGCGCAGTTCGTTCTTGAATGCGGGAATTGTAGTGTCCTTGTCGATATGGAGCATCTCGATACCTGCGATTTCGGCATAGTCTTCCCAGTATTCGGGAGTGAGGTCGTAGCTGAAGCAGGAGTGGTGTGTGCCGCCGGCGAGAATCCATGCGGCTGCACCTGTCTCGAAGTCGGGCATCGGCTTCCAGAGAGCGGAAGCTACGGGAAGCTTGGGCAGAGGCTTGCTCTTGAGGCATTCAACGTCGTTGACGATGAGGCGGAAGCGGTTGCCGAGGTCAACTACAGTAGCTGTAACGCCGGGGAGAGGCTTCGAGGTGAAGACAAGGCGCGCAGTGTCGGCCTTGCGGATACCGATGCCGAGGAAATGTACTTCCAGACGCGGTTTTTCTTCTGCGATGAGGGGGCATACCTCAAGCATGTGAGCCTGAAGAATCGAGCTGTTGGCGCCGTCGAAATTGAGAGTGTAGTCTTCGAGGAAGGATGAACCCTTGCCGAGGCCCTGACTCATAAACCATACGGTGCGGTAGAGTGCGGCCGATTTCCAGTCGCCCTCGGCTCCGAAGCCGTAACCTTCGGCCATAAGACGCTGAGATGCGAGGCCGGGGATCTGATCGAAGCCGACGAATTTCGGATCGTTGATGTCGTCGGTGCCGAGGTCATCGAAGTTGGTGGTGAATGCTTTCGCACCCTTTGCCTTCAGGCAGGCACGGATAGCAAGCTCTGCCTTGGCTGCGTTGAACACTACCTTGTATTCTTTCGATGCCTTGTCTTCCATTGCGACATCGTGTGCATATTCCTTGAAGTAGATGTCGACCAGAGCCTCTGCTTCCTTGTCGGTCACCTTCTTGAGGTATTCCATCAGTTCGCTCGCCGGGCAATAGTCCACATGATAGCCGAGACGCTGCTCTGCCTCAACCTTGTCGCCGTCGGTAACAGCAACATTGTTCATCTGGTCGCCGAAACGGATAACGAGCATATCCTGGGCATCGGCCCACGCTGCGGCAACACGCTCCCATACTGCGATACGGTCAAGCACCTTGGGATCGGTCCAGTGGCCTACAACGACCTTACGGGGCAGACGCATGCGGGTCATGATATGGCCGAATTCACGGTCGCCGTGGGCGCTCTGGTTGAGATTCATGAAGTCCATGTCCATGGTATCCCAGGGAATTTCGGCATTATACTGTGTATGGAAGTGGAGAAGCGGTTTGCGCAGCGCCTGCAGACCGTGGATCCACATCTTTGCAGGCGAGAAAGTATGCATCCATGTGATGATACCGCAGCAACGGTCGTCGTTGTTGGCTGCACGCATGATGTCGGATACCTCCTTGGAGGAGTTGGCTGTGCCTTTATATACTACTTTGACTGGGAGACGGCCGGATTTGTTGAGTCCGTCTACCATTTCTTTCGAATGAGCGTCGACAGCGACAACTGCGTCACCACCGTAGAGAAGCTGGGCACCGGTCACCCACCAGATTTCATAATTTTCAAACATAATTGTAAGGATATGAGGATGATTAATAAATTTTATTCTGTAACTCTTATTTAAATAACTCACTTAGTCACTCATAACTAGTACCTAGTCACTCAATACTTAGTCACTCGTCACTAATACCTATTACTTATTTTTACTTATTTCTGTCCGTAGTAAGCCTTCGGGCCATGCTTGCGGCTGAAATGCTTCTCTACAAGAAGCGGATTCATTGTGAGACCCGGATTGACGGAGAAAGCGATGAATGCCATCTTGGCAACCTGCTCGAGCACCACTGCATTGTGGACTGCTTCGGCGGGAGTCTTGCCCCATGTGAAAGGACCGTGGTTCTTAACCAGTACGCCAGGCGTATGCATGGGATTAATGCCGGCGAAACGGCGGACGATGACATTGCCAGTTTCGAGTTCATAGTCGCCCTCTACTTCTGCGCGGGTCATATCCGGAGTACAGGGAATTGCCTCGTGGAAGTAGTCGGCATGAGTCGTGCCGATATTCGGCAGGTCAATGCCGGCCTGAGCCCATGCGGTGGCATAGGTGGAGTGGGTATGAACCACGCCGCCTGCTTCGGGGAATGCACGGTAGATTGCCAGATGGGTGGGAGTATCGCTGGACGGACGGAGATTGCCTTCCACAACCTTGCCGTCGGCAAGACTTACCACAACCATATCTTCGGCTTTCATTGTCTCGTAGCTCACACCCGACGGTTTGATGACTACAAGTCCTTTCTCGCGGTCTATGCCGCTCACGTTGCCCCATGTGAAGATCACGAGTCCGTGTTTCACCAGGTCGAGATTGGCGCGATATACTTTTTCTTTGAGTTCTTCGAGCATAGTGTTTAATCAGAATTTAAAGTTTGAACTGCGACTGAATGTCTCCCAGTTGAACCTGTAAAGCCTTGCTCCGCGTCGAGACCCGGTCTTGTCGATCATGTCTGTGGCTTCGATAGCGGCATTTTCAAGCGCACGCTTGCGGAAATTGCGTTTGTCGACCGTCTGACCGAGCACCAGTTCGAAAAGACTCTGGAGTTGCGTAAGCGTAAAAAGCGGCGGAAGCAGACGGAATGCGACGGAATGCGACATAATCCTCTGACGCAGATTCTCGCGTGCTTTGTCGATCATCAGAAGATGGTCGAAACCCAACTCCGGAAGAGCCTCCAGATCAGTCCATACGGCACCGTGTTCGCGCAATAGCTTGGGGTCAAGATCGTCGGAATTGAGGAGAGCGCAATATGAAACGGAAACCACGCGTTCGCCGGGATCGCGGTCTACAGCTCCGAAGGCGCCTACCTGATTCATATATATGTCGCTCAGCCCCGTCAGTTCACGCAGTACACGCTCGGCTGCGGCATCGAGGCTTTCTTCAGCCTCGCAGAAGCCCCCGAAGAGACTCCACTTGCCTTTTTCCGGTTCGAAAGCGCGGCGTGTGAGCAGGACACTCAGACGACCATCCTTGATTCCGAAGATAATGCAGTCCACGCCTACATATAGGCGGGAATGGGATTTATAGTATTCAGTC
>CABRLF010000136.1 GCA_902471685.1 uncultured Porphyromonadaceae bacterium | reverse complement strand
CCATGTCGTTTTTTTATGCCTCTGTCTCAGGAAATCATTACTTGCGAAACTTAAATATTTTAAGTACACAAACTATACTGTTTGATTCTTTTTAGTAGGTAAAATTAGTAGATCTCCTAAAAAATTATTCATATCTTTGCCCTCGAATTGCAAAAATCAGATATGAACAATCATGACGATCCCCGCCTCAGGATTCACCTTCTCCGGCTTTCCCAAGACGACAAGAAGGCGATGAGCTATTTTTATATCAGATATGCGTCCCGTATACGCGGTTTTGCAGCTCAACTACTTCAGAATGAAGATGACGCAAGCGACATGGTGCAGGATGTTCTGCTCAAACTATGGGAAGAAAGGCATTCTCTCGGTGACATCGTGTCTCTGGACGCCTATATCTTCCGAATGACCAAAAATCTTGTGCTTAACACCCTGCGGCGCCGACAGATTCTCACTTCATACATATCCTCCGAGCAACGCACAAATTCTTTCGTATCTTCCGATGCGGATTCTACCGAAGAACTGTACAGCCTAATAGAAAAAGCAATAGACACGATGCCCGAACCGCGTCGCCGCATTTTCTGCATGAGCAGGTTCGAACATAAGAAACATGCTGAAATAGCGGCTTTGCTCAATCTTTCACCAAGGGCAGTCCAATACCATATCTGCGCGGCGCTCGACTTTCTGCGCAAATATGCCGTGACAAACGACCTCGGCATAACAATAATTCCGTTCGCCATCGGCTTTATCTCTGTTCTTGTGAACCCGTAAAAATCTGCGGGGAGGCACCGACTTGCGTCGGAGTCTCCCCGGTATTCAGTTTATAAAAAATAAATCAGTCGATTACGATCTCGTCTACAAAGAGGAAGCCGGGCTTGCCCTTGCCTGGATGGAAGTCGGGTATGCTACGGACGCTGCCGAGAGTTATCTTCACATATCTGCATTTCACGGGATCGAATGTAATCTCATGTGTGGCGATCTCGTCTGCATGCTCAGTCGGAACCGGATAAGCTGCTGTGGCTGCGGTTGTATAGACCTTGCCGTCCTCCGAAACTTCGATTTTGGCATCGGTGGCATCGAAGATCCAGTCGCCGGTGAGCACGAATGCGTTGAAAGAGACTGAACTGATTTCCTGAGATTCGCCAAGGTCTATTTCAGCGACGAGGTCTTCGCCGTTAAAGCCTATCCATGTGTCGCTACTGTATGTCGACTCACCGTAGCGCCCGTCGTTGAGCGTCTGTGCGCCTTTGGCCGCAAAGCGCGGATGGGGCGTGGTGAGAAGCTTGATGTCGCGGGCGGTAGACTTGCTGAAGACGACACTGTCGCACCACACGGGGCTCATGCCTGAGGGACGGAATGCGGCAGCTTTTACGACTGACGATTCGGTGAGGCTTACCGGTTCGGTGTAGAGAGGCGACTGTTCGCCGGGCTCAGTGCCGTCGAGAGTGTAATGGATGGGAGCTCCGTCGGCTGTCGACATTTCTACAACTACAGCGCCTTTCTCATAGTCGGGAGTCAGATCTGCCTTGACGTTGAAGATATGGCGTGCATAGGTGTAGCCGTTGGCTTCGTAGTGATTGATCAGCTGAGGTATGCGGTGGCAGAAGTCCTCGTAGTCCTTCTTCTCCGGCTCGGACCACTGCACCTCGCTGAGGGCTGCCATTCGAGGCAGCTCCATATATTCCACCTGCCAGTAATTGGGGATATACTCTGTCCAGAGATTTGCCTGTACGCCCTTGATATGGGCGGCTTCTTCGGGAGTGAACTCGGGGAGAACCGGATCGAAGCTGTATACCTTCTCGACGGGGACATATCCTCCGATTGCTTCGGGTTCGGTCGAGTGGTCGAGGCTCTGGTAATAGTCGAAATATAGATAGTTGTTGGGAGTCATCACGACGTCGTGACCTGCTCGTGCACCCTGAAGGCCTCCGTTTACGCCGCGCCACGACATTATGGCTGCATCCTGGCTCACACCGCCTTCGAGAATCTCATCCCAACCGATCACACGGCGACCCTTGGTGGCGAGATATTCGGCCATCTGCTCCATAACATAAGCCTGAAGCTTATTTTCTTTGGAACTGTGGATGTCGCTCTTGAGGCCGAGCTGACGTATCTTGGCCTGACATTTGGCACATTCTGCCCAGCGTACCTTCGGACATTCGTCACCGCCGATATGGATGAGTTCAGAAGGGAAAAGATCGGTCACTTCGTCGAACACCTTGCGCAGGAAGGCATATGTCGAGTCGTTACCGGCGCAGAGGAGGTCTTCCGAAACGCCCCAGATCTGCCATACATCGTACGGGCCTCCGGTACATCCCAGTTCGGGATATGCAGTCAGTGCGGCCACCATGTGACCCGGAAGGTCGATTTCAGGCATGATGTTGATATTGCGGTCGGCTGCATACTTCACGATATCGCGGATTTCATCCTGAGTATAGAATCCGCCGTACGGGATACCGTCGTATTTGCCGGAATTGTGGCCGATTACGGTGCCGGCACGCTTCGAGCCTATCTCCGTGAGGCCGGGGAGGGCCTTGATCTCTATGCGCCAGCCCTGATCGTCGGTGAGATGCCAGTGAAGTGTGTTCATATTGTGGAGAGCCATCATGTCGATAAACGACTTGATCGAATCAGCGGGGAAGAAGTGACGGGCAACATCGAGCATGGCTCCGCGATACCCGAAGCGGGGATAGTCGGCTATATTTACAGCAGGGAAAAGCACATCGCCTTTTACTTGCCCGGGAATAGATTTGCGGAGAGTCTGCATGCCGTAGAATACGCCGGCCTGAGTCGCCCCCTGGATCGTGATCAGCCCGGGAGTAACTTTGAGATCGTAGGCCTCGCGATTATCCGACGAAAGACCGGTAGTCAGTATGATAGCGTTTTTATCGCGAGCCTGATCGACTACGTCGAGGCGGTGGCCGGTCAGCAGCTCGATATAGTCGCTGAGGAATCCTGCATAGCGCGCGATTGTGTCATTGCCGGGCACACCGTTGACGATTACGGTGCTTCCGCTCAACTTGAAGTCGCCTCCATCGGACGTGAGGCTTATCTCCTGAGGCTTCGGGATCACATTGTAGTCGGCTGTCTGGGTCGTGCCGGAGCACGCTGTCACCATAGCCGTCAGTAGGACGGCTGTCATGACCGTCAGGCTGAATTTCTTCATGGATTGATTGTCGGGTTTAATTATTAATGTTTGATCAGGCTTTGAATAATGTGATGTCGGGGATCCGCATGGAATCCTCGTTATATTAACGGTCACGGGCAGGGAAATATTATATCCTTGCCCGTGTTTTTTATCCGTTTACTTCATATACTGTTCGTGAGTGCTGTCGGTGAGATTCTGAGGATTCTTTATCCATAGTCTCAGGAAGCATCCCTCTCCTTTCTCTTCCGGGGCTTCAAGAACTTTCGACACCTCAAGTGCGTGACCGAAATTAATACTCATCGTCTTTATTTCGGAGTCGAAACGGCTGTCGCTTTTGACGGCCACACGTTTGTTTCCGCGAGCCGCGAACCAGAAAACGTTGCAATTATTAAGGAAGCTTTTGCCTTTGGAAATCCTGAAACCGGTTGCGAACTGGTCGCTGTAGCAAAAATCATAGTGGTTTCCACCGGTTGCATCAATAAAACCGCATGACGTGGCGTAGCCTTCTTCCTGATTATAATGGAGAGGATGAACATTGGTCAGCACATTGCCCGACGAAAATATCTTCACTCCTTCGTGAATGTTGTTCAGACGGAGATTGGAGAGTCTGTTTCCGGAGCCATACACAGCGATGCCAGCCGACTGAACCGTATACACTCCCGTGGTATTGACACTTGAGATAATATTATCGGAAGAATTCTCGCCGACAAAAAGGCTGAGATTGGTATTTAGGACTGTGGTGTTCGCCACCGTATTCTTCTTTCCTCCCCGGATATTTATGCCTCGTGAAATGCCTCTGCCGTCGACGGTTCCACCCTCGAACCATGCTCCTTTCGCATCATTGCTGCTGTCGATGTCTATGAGATACTCGCCCTGAAAGTTGTTTGTTGGCGAGAGGACTGCGAAGTTGGCAAGCCGGAGAGCCGCATTTTTGTCCCGGCCATTGATTTCCAACGGCTTGCCGAGAATATATTTGCCGTCCGGCAGATATATGACAGCTCCGGGATTGCTGTTGATTAGGGTCTGAAGCTGATCGGAAACATCATTCTTTCCGCTTCCGTCGATATCGGCTACCGTTACCTTGCCCGTCAGTTCTTCCATGCTTTGGTCTGATCCTGCGGTATTACCGTCGGCCGGGACAACAAATTTCTCATGATTGAATGAGGTGAGAACTGTCGGATCATCTATCATCAGACCGGCAATCTGCCCGTTGCCGTTCTGGGCCGCGGTAATCAGGTTTTCTTCTACGGCATTGTTTTTATTCATCTTCACTACAAGGTTTGTAGCATTGATATTGAATGAGCCGGGAGTGTCGAACACGATATGTCGGCGCCCTGTCTTACCGGTCCATGCCGCTGTGAGGGATTCTATTGTCGGACGCATATCCTGCGTATTCTCCAGCCTATAAGCGGTTTCGAAATCAGTCACACTGCACGAAATGTACCAGCAGTCACCGGTTCTGTCACGGATACCGATAGAGTTATCGAACATATCTGTGTCCGAACATCCGGAAATGCTGATATTGCGCATCACGTTTCCTCCGCTGACTATCTCAATCCCGGTCTGCACATTAGATATCTCAATGCGGGTCAATGAATTATCATAAGCGTTAATTCGTACACCTGTACTTCCTGTTTTACCATTTCCGGTTATTCTGACATCCTTGATATCCGCATCCGCGGAACCGCTGTTCGCCCCATGAGCGATATTGATGCCCAAAACAGTATTGAGAATGTTCAGATTCCGTATCGCAACCTCACGTCCTCCGTCGATGGACACTCCTTGCGCCACTCCGTTGCAGTCGAGAGTGCCGCCGTCTATAAAGAAGAAGTAGCCGGCGTTGGCCACATCGTTAGTCGGATAGGTCTTGCCAAGACTGATCATGGGTTTATCGCTGTTCCAGTTGCCCGATGCTACAAGAACCGCATTATCCGCAAGTTGCAGAGCCACACTGCGCGTTGCATGAGCCGGCGTGGTGAGCGGACGCTCAATCAGATATGTTCCCTCGGGAATGTAAATTGTGCGGTTTGGATTGCGGTTGATTATACTCTGTAGTTTTTCGCTTGCATCGGTCGTTCCGTCACTGGGTAGGTCGGCGACAAGGACCTTGTCGTTATTTTCAACGACCGGTTCGGGCGTTGGCTCCGAGCTGGAACAGCTGCACGTAAACATAGCCAGCGGACACAAAATTCTTGTGATGATGGTATTAAATTCAAATTTGCTCATGTTTATTTTTTATAATATGTGTATTTTGTGCATTGGCTCAGCCATGCGAATCCTTTTATTGAATGACAAACGAGAAAACAGAAACAACATATGATGGCCTATTAATATAAGTTAATTTGAGGTCATATTTTGTTAATTCCACACGCAAGTCTGACGGAACTTGTGTTAATCATTTTTAACAGAAACTATACTGTAGTTACGCCGCATCTGTTTGTCTTAAACATGACTTAATCTTAAATCGGTGAAAGAAAACTCTTTAAACCTTCTATCAATAAAGTGTGGCGTTAATACAACACATCTTACAAAAACACATCACAAAGTGAAACACTTCTTTCTCTTATCCTTCCTGACGCTCTTCCTTTCTGCTTCCGCAAAGGAATACAGGCTCAACTCGCCCGACGGCGGAAACTCCGTCATTGTCCGCGCAGACGGCAATGTATGCTACACATTTGTTCATCACGGCGATACTATTCTACACAAATCACCGGTTGGCATGACTGTCGGAGGCAAAAAATGGGGCTCGGATGCAGTTTGCCGCTCAGTAAAAAGAAACTCGAATAACACAGAATTAGAACTGTCTGTACCTCGGCGCCACAGGATTCTTCGCGACAATTATAACTCGATGACTTTTGGCTATGGAACTTACGACATCGAATTCCGGGCATACGACGATGCCGTAGCCTATCGTTTCGTATCTAAATCGCCTGAGGCAGGGGCGGTTGAAAGTGAAACCGTACAGTTTGTCCTTAATGAAAACCCCGATATGTATGTTCTGCTAACAGATACTATTCAGAATTCTTTTGAATCGACATATAAACAGCGGAAACTAAACACATTCCCTGCCGATTCTCTCGGATTGCTACCGGTTCTTGCAAAGACAGGAAAATACAACGTAGTCCTGTGCGAAGCCGGAGTCTATGACTATCCCGGGTTATTCCTGACCGGCGCCGACAGCTGCCTGACAGGTGTGCTGGCAAAGTATCCTGCAAAAGAACAGCTCGTTAACGATGACCTGCAGTACCGCGTCGAAGCCCGTCACAATTATCTCATCCCTTCGGCCGGACGCCGTGCCTTCCCGTGGCGTGTGACAGCCTGCCTCGACAGTGACGGAGACTTGCTCGGCAATGACATCGTGTATCTTCTCGGTAACGACGGCGACACCAAAGAAGATTTTTCCTGGGTTAAGCCCGGAAAAGCTTTGTGGGACTGGTGGAACGACTGGGATGTATATGAGGTGCCATTTAAAGGCGGTGTGAATACCGAATACTACATCCATTTGATCGAGTTTGCAGACGAGCATGGCATCGAATATCTGATGATAGATGCAGGATGGTCCGATTACAAAGATCTGCTCAAAATTGCTGATGGGCTGGACATGGACAGAATCTGCAAGTATGCCGCCGACAAGGGAATCGGTATTATTCTGTGGACTTCTGCCGCGAATTTCCGCCGTCAGATGAAGCCGGCTCTCGAAATGATGGAAAAATGGGGCGTCAAAGGTATAAAAATCGATTTCTTCGACCGTAACGATGCTCAGATGATGACTTATATGGAGCAGGTGGCCAGCGAATGTGCCGCCCGTAAGATGCTGGTTGACTTCCACGGATGCTGTCCTCCCGACGGACTCAGACGCAAATATCCTAATATCATCACGCGTGAGGGTGTCTACGGTCTGGAGAACAGTAAATGGCGCTATGACGTAACTCCGGAACATGATCTGAACATTGCCTTTATCCGCCAGTTCTCCGGCCCGATGGATTTCACCCCGGGTTCGTTGAACAACAACCATCGCGACAGGTTTCTTGCAACCAACACGGGCCCTATGAGCCAGGGCACCCGAAGCCACCAGGTGGCGATGTATGTAATGTATGACAGTCCGATGCAGATGGTCTCAGAATCCACTACTCTGCTCGACCAGAATCCGGTGAGCCGCGACTTTATAATGGATATTCCTACTGTATGGGATGAAACCGTGCCTTTAGAGAGTAAATTCGGCCGGTATGCCGCCGTTGCCCGACGCTATGGCGACAAATGGTATGTCGCCGCGATGAATGGGAGCGACGAGCCTGTGGAAATTACTGTCAATCTCGATTTTATACCGGCTTCGTACACTAAAATCCGCTATCATGCCGACGGAGTCAACTCCGACAGGCAGGCTAAAGATTTCACAAGCCGCACCGAATACTTCCATCCCGGCCAACTCACTATTAAAATGGCTCGCGGAGGTGGTTATGCCGCAATTATTTCTGAATAAGTAAAAAATTATAATTACAATAGTTCGTTAAAAAATTATTCATAGGCTAAGCGGCATCTACCGCCAAGCCA
>CABRLF010000135.1 GCA_902471685.1 uncultured Porphyromonadaceae bacterium | reverse complement strand
ATAACGTTTCATCGCCTCGCTGAATATCGCCGCCTGTTCAGCATCGAAGTCGATGAGCGGCTGCATGGCGAAACTCAGCGGGTGGCTCTTGTTGGTGCCGGGGCTTCCGACAAGGGCTGTGAAAAGAATGGCATACTCTTTCCAGCCTGGCATTATCTCGGCGGTGTGGGTGTTGCCGATGACTGCGGCCATAGCCGTCAGCATCGCTCCGGCGAGATAGTCTTTCGGAAATCCGAGGCAGATATTTGCCTCGTTTATGATTTCCTGCAATCTCGGAGGCAGGACATCAACGGGCAATACGCTGATATTCTGCGTTGAGGATTGCTGTGCAATCACGCTGTCATACCCTGTCGGCAACTCCGGCTCCGCTTGCCCTGCCGACTGATTGGTCAGTTGGTCAGGCTGGCGGTCAATAAATGACACGTCCTCTTTAGTAGATTTGTCAAGTGAACGAGGTTTGCTCATTGTTTCGTGGCTTTGGCATTAATGATTGCGTTGACATCACGCTGGCTGTAACGGGTACTGCCGTTCACCTTGAACGAGCGCAGTTTGCCGGCACGTGCCATGTTGAATACAGTGGTCTCGCACACGCCGAGCTGCTCGGCGACTTCCTTTCTGGTGAGGGGTCGCTCTTTCTCGGCGTCCATATACAACGGGAGAATTCGCTCGCGTGTGGCTTCGATTGTGTCCACCACAAGCTGATGGAGGTCAGAGAGGTGGACAGTGAGGAGGATATTGGGAGAGTCAGGGTCGGACATCGACGCCTGAAGAAGGTCAAAAAGGTTCAGTTTCATCTGGGGGGAATGAATTTGAAAGATTGTATCGCCTGACTGTCTGGCATCATCACACCTCCGGCGACGGATAAAGAGGCACGATGACGGTCCCGAAAAGGACATAGGAGTGGCCGTCGGCTTCTTTCTCGCTGGTGCCGACAGTCGTTTCTGCCGAACAGTCATGTCCGACATAGGCGCAGTTGTCCCTGTCCGCTGCCACCTATGATATAGGCCGACAGCAGGGGCTATCCGCCCGACAGGGGGATATGCGCCGTGTGTGCTGCCCGCTATGGGCATAGCGCACACTTTCTTCGTTGGTTTTCGGTAGTTTATACCCGTTTCCCTATGCTATCCTTTCTAATTTCTGCGTCAGATACTTTGAGTCCGGCTGTAATCAGTCCTTGAACTATCGCCGCCACTTAATCGCTTTAGCGCTTTGCCAAAGCAAAGAAATCCAAAAAGTCCTGCGTGTCTCGGTTGATAACAGTCATCCTACTGTGCATGCGACGCGCACAGAGAACAGGTATGTCATGTGTCTCAGTTGCCGCTTACTGAGGAATTTAAGCCCGTTGAGCATCGCTTCCTTAGGTCGATAGTTGAGGGCTGGCGGTTCCGGCCGCCACCTACGGCTATATTTTCATAGTGTTTCCGGATGCCTTTCATCCGGTCTGAGATGTAAGTTGTTCATGCAACTCTTTCGGGCGCAGCATCATCAAAGAGCATCGTTCCAAGCCCGGTAAATAATGTTGAACGTGCTTTGACTGAGGTGCGTTGCCTCCAATCGTTACATAAAGATACAAAAATTTCTTCGTATCTCCAAATTTGCATAATCCGCATGTGTGGATTTCCTATCTCGTCGCTTCATCGGTGTATGTATAACTGGTGTGTTATCGGGGTGCAACGAGAAAGTTATGCCAATAACGGCGGTCGGAATTACGGCGTAATGTCGGGTCATATCCCGCACGCCCGATGCCTTCGCATCTTTTCCGGCTGCAAAGTTAGGTACACTTTTAGGGCTATGCAATAGTATTTCGACCCCGAATCCGAGGTCAAATGTTAAAAATGCCCTTTGTGAGCTTAATGTGGCTTACGCTGACACAACCGTCCCGGCAGAGCCTCCGCTTCGCTATGGTCGTGAGAAATGTCACCACAACATCTACAACTGACTTCCGCCTCTCTTTGTTCACTGTTCCGTAAATGATATAGCGTTAAAAATTGTGAAATCTATTTTTGTCGTTGAATAGAGATGAACGACAATGAATTTTGAGCCGAATTTTCAGATTCTGTTGTGCAAATGTTGTGCAAATTCAGTAAAAGAAAATTGCAGTCAACTGATAATCAGCTAACTGCAATTTTACTTTGTTGCCTTGGAAGGATTCGAACCCTCACAGGCGGAACCAGAATCCGACGTGCTACCATTACACCACAAGGCAATTTTATGTCTGCGTTAGGTCTCTTTCCCTTTCGCGGTGCGAAGTTACGACGACTTTTCGGATTCTCCAAATATTTTCAAAGATTTTTTTCAAAAAAATTCATTTTTCCTGTTTCTCAAAGAAAAATTTGATTTAGTCGCGTCTTTTGCGCTATAGATTTTCCGGTTCTATTGATTTTATGTACATTTGTACTTAATTTGGTTGTAGAGTGCACTGCTGTAACCTTTACATAATTTTTTAATTTTATGAATTACATAATTGACCAAAGCTATTCATTCACGGTTCTGGAGAATGATGCGAGAGATGAATTTTTTGAGCTTGAAGTCGACATGCCGTCGGGCAAGTCGAGCGTGCGGCTTCCTAAGTTGAATTTTCAAAAATTGCCTGGATATAAGGTCCCGTCGAGTCTTGTGTGCCGCGTAAAAAACATCAATGCCGAAGGCTATCCCGTCCTCACACATGTTGTGGCACCATATGTTTTTGAACTTTACGAAGAGGTTTATACAAAAGGCGAGTCAATAGAGTGTCAGGTTCTGTTTGTTCCGACTAATCCGGCAGAAGAACCTTACCGCATATGCGACAAGAATGGAATTTTCTTTGCATTGTTTGATCCTGACGGCATTTTGAGCAAAGGGCAGATTATCCACGTCAAGTTCAGCCGTCTTACGCCGACCCGATTTACTATTGTACGTGTTGACGACGGTATAAAGCTGCCATACTACAGCCTGAAGAATATACTTGATGCCACCGGTTCACGTCCACTGCTGCGAACTTTCATACGCAATCATATTATTACTGATTCGGCAATTCCGGGCATTTCCAAAGAAATCCACGACATGAATGCCATGTGGGTCATCAATGCCGCAAGAAGCATTATGAAAAGTCTGCCTGAATGGTTTATCAGATCCAGTCTTCGACGCCACCATCAGTCGTACCATCTCTTACTCGAGACTTTGCGCTGTGCTCTCCTCTACCTTCTTGAAGGATCCGGATTTCTCAATGCAGCCTCGACAGAGAGTCAGCGTTCATTCCGGGAGGAACTCACAAAAATGGTTGAAGGTATCGAGCCTTATCAGCGAACCCTGAATATACTCAACAACGGAAATCAGGATGACTTCGTCGAAGGAATTCTTGATAAACTTCAGAAATCCGGTTATCTCTATCATCCGGCCAAGCAATTCGCGATTCTGATGCTCATTTTCCGTATTCATCCCGAAATGGTGGTCATCTATCTGAACAGAATCTTTGAGAGCATCTTCGGGCGTGATCTGGAAAACTGGAAACGCGAACCCTTCAGGAGTGCTTTTGTGGAGCAATTCGAAATATATGTCTGTCAGGCCCGCAAGCAGATCGACCGTCTGCCTGTCGCCGAGCTGCGGGAACAGAAAGCAAGAGTCGAGACAGTGATTCTTGCTATCGCCATGCAACTGCTGCTGACGGGTAATGAAGAAAAACGTTCCCGGTCGCTCTCGCTTTTCTACCGCTATATATCACTGCTCCGACCGGTGAAAGCGGAGGCTTTGCTATCCAAGTCGTTTCTTGCGCTTCTCGACGCCGATATAAACACCCCTTTGAGTTTCTCCCAGCTCAAGGAGCCTATGATGATGATGACGCGCGCCACGGTAATGCCGGACGGAGACTTTCTCGGACTTGTACCCTCTACCCATTGTTATTCAAATGGCGTGGCCGATATCACAATCTCCCCTGAAGGCATAACCATATCTCTGACACATCGCCGCGACATCACAGAACAGGTCATTCCCGACGGTTTTATGCCATGGCTGCGTCCTAAGATCAAGTTGAATGGCATACGTGGTCTGTCGGGTCCGCGGCTGCGGCAACTGTCGGAGCATAATATATGGTGGCACGATATCGAAGCTCAGTTCGAGCCCGGGCAAACTCCGGTCGAAACGACGCCTGCCACAACCGACCGTGCCGTCCGCCGTGCCGAAAAAGGCGATGACAACGTTTACATCACCATACAGCCCGGAACTGATTACTTTGACAACAATCCTACTTTCAGGTGCGATATCGCTTCAAGCGACTATCTCGAGGGCTGGGGAATACTGAAGCGTGATCAGGTTGTCGGTTATAACCTCAAGCAGGTGCCTGCGACGACATTTCAGGATGCTCGCCGTCGCCCTCTTTATTTCCGGGCCAAAGTCCTTGATGAACGTGCCGACGGATCATATATCTTCTCCCTTCGCGATGAGGTAGACGAATATATAGAAAAGGTTTATAATTTTGAGGACGAATTCGCTGCGATCATCACAGGCATAAACGAATATGACCTCAGCGCCCTGTCGCGTGAGGGTGTGGGTCTTTTCCTGAACAGGTCATCTGTCGGAGAAGATGACAATTATAAAGTCGGAGACGTTGTCCGCTGCCGAATGACAAGATTGGGCAAACAAGGGCAGCTCCACGCAGACATAATAGGTCTGTCGCCTCAGGACTATTTCGATAAGAATATGGCATTCGCTACCCTGATGCATTCTATCGGAGAGGAAGAGGAAGACGAAAACAGCGATGATGACGGATTAATGCGAGATTTCGACGAAATCCTCTCGCCTGACACATTGCGCGAAGTGCTGGAAATAATCCGTTTCCGTGCCATAGCCGAATCAGATCTCATAAAGGCATACGATTATCTGAGGTTTGCCCGTCTTATGGCCCTTATCATCGGAGACACTTCTCTCGCCGACCGCTTCGGCACCCATGCCGCGCTTCTTTCTCTACATCAATATTACGCCACCAACAGCCGTCTCGATCCTGAAAAACTGGTGGAGCTCAAAGAAACAGCAGAGAGTGATCCTTTCCTTAAACAACTGTACCACCGGCTGGAAATGGTTTCATGGCTCGATCGTCCGGAACAGTCCGACGCACTGTACAGGACCGTGAAAGATACCGAGGGAACCGGAGAACTTGAACGCAGTATTGCCAAACTCGTATTGAGCTATAATATCCTCAGGAGCGCCGACAACATCGACAATGCAGACATAGCCTCCGGTATCAAGAAACAGATAATGAACAAACTCAATGTGAACAGTGAGACCAAACCGGGCAAATACTATGGATCGGAATCGAAATTCCTCGAGTTCAAGACGTCGCTTGTCTACCCCGCTGTGGGTCCAGGCGAAGATATGGTTGAGGATCCGGAAAAGCAGCAGTTCCATATCCTAAGCCGTATCGCAGGTATGCTCAATGCCGATGGCGGCCGACTCTATCTCGGCGTGAACAACGACGGATTTGAAATCGGTCTGAAAAACGATTTCAAATATTATGAAAGGCATCAAGTATCTGTCGGGTACTACCGCACTTCAATCCGTAACATCGACAATCTCTGCGTCTTTCTGGAGAACCTAATCGACCATTATTTCGATAAGGAAACCGCACGTAAAATTGATGTATTTTCCGATCCGGAAGCTGAGAAAGGAGTGATAATTCTTGACATTAAACAATCGCTCAAACCGGTATATCTCGAAGGTCATCTTTTCGTACGTCAGAGCGGCCAGTCGACCCGTGAGTATCACGGAGAGGTTGCCGAAGCTTTTGTCCGTGAGAGAGTTGAACTGAAAGCCGAACATGACCGCCAGCTGGCCGATGCGATGAAAAAAACTGATGTAGTTCAGCCGGGACAGACATATGCAACACCCGACGAGAAGAAGAAGCCGGTTGAAACATCGCCTACATTGTCTAATTCCGCTCCTGAAGAAGATAAGTGTCCGGTAATCCCTACTTCGGCATGGATTCCCAACGTACTACATGATTATGAAGACGGCTTCGTAGAACCTCTCGGCTATCTTTATTTCAATTCATCGAACACCGTACAGTTCTCCGAAACAGATCTTTATAAGGAACCGGGCTTCAACGGATGCAGCCAGGCTCTTGCGGTACCTCATCATCTCGCAGACGGTTATCTCATCCTCGGGTTCGCCAACGAACGGGCACTGCGGATTCCGTTATCGGAAGTGATCGAGAAGGCAAATGGCCGGGAGGCAGAGATAAACAATCAATACAGACTTATGTTCGTAGCAGTTGCCGGATCCGACGACATGCTTATCTGTGTTGGAGCCGACGGATCTGACAACTTATGGAAACGCGCATGCAGAGTCTCTCAGATAGAACAGGGACATCTCAACAATCTGCCCAAGCGCCTGCATGACGCACCGATTGATCATACTTTCAGCTATGAAATAGCCGACGAAAGCAAATCCGACAAATTCGCCGACTGCTTGTCGGACCGGCTGTCGGCAAAACGTTTCGGTGCCACCCTCCGCGTCAAACCCTCACTTCCGAGATTTAAGGACACAATGGCAAACTTTGTCGCCGACTGTGCCAGACAACAATAAATTCCTCTCCCAATGCCACTCATTTCAATCATAACAGTTTGTTATAACGGCGCAGATACAATCGAACGCACTCTCGAAAGTGTCGACAGTCAGACTTTCGGCGATTACGAACATCTGATTGTTGATGGTGCATCGACAGACAATACCGTCAATCTTGTCATCGCTCGTCCCAATCCGAGACGTAGTCTGATTTCAGAACGCGATAAAGGTATTTACGACGCAATGAACAAAGGCATGAGCCATACGACCGGAAAATATCTGATTTTTCTCAATGCCGGAGATAGATTCCATAGTCCGGAGTCTCTGTCGGCAATCGCTGAGGCGATCATTTCAAACAACTTTCCCGGAATAGTCTATGGTCAGACTGATATTGTCGATGGAGACGGGAAGCGAATAGGGCCACGGCATCTGACAGCCCCACGAGCACTGACTCTCAAAAGCTTCGCTTCGGGAATGCTTGTATGCCATCAGGCATTTGTCGCTTTACGCCGTATAGCGCCCAAATTCGACATCTCATATCGTTTTTCCGCCGACTATGACTGGTGCATCCAATGTCTGCAGCATTCACGATGCAACATAGGGCTGACCGACACAGTCCTTATCGATTATCTCAGTGAAGGCGTGACAACAAAAAACAGAATTCCTTCGCTGCTTGAACGATTCAGAATAATGAGCTTCTACTACGGAATATTTCCGACAATCTTCAGGCATGTCGGATTCGTTTTCCGTGCCTTGAAGCGACGCATAATATCATCGAAATGATACTCGTCAACACCACATTTTCGGTAGAACGGACAGCAGTCTCTTCGTTTACCGACTTCATAACCAAGACATATATTCCGGCAGCGGAAAAAAGCGGCATGTACGGCCTGCTCCTTTCAGAGATGCGCGAGCGGGAAGAATCGGACGGTTCGCACCGCACGTTCGCGCTTCAGATGCGGGCGCCTTCGCAAGCAGCTCTCGACGCATTCGCTTCCGGACCTCTGACGAAATTTTACCGGTTCATCAGCCGCAAATGGGGGATGAAGATCGCGATGTTCGAAACAGTCCTCGACGTGCTTCATGATCCGGAAAGAATAAATACAATGGATTCTGATGACAATACTTCGGTTATTTTTTGAGAATTTGTTAACGGCTCCGAGGAGCCAAGT
>CABRLF010000134.1 GCA_902471685.1 uncultured Porphyromonadaceae bacterium | reverse complement strand
AACATGTCTCGGAATTATCGACTCCGAAAATCAGTTTCAGATCGTTGTTGCGCGTCATCACCACGTTGGCCATCTCCAGATTCTCCAGGATTGCCGGCATCACGCGGGTGATCCTCGGCTCCTGTTGCGGAAGAATACCGGGCAGATATACAAGGACTGCCTTACGCTCCACACAATTATTCAGGAATCGGAGCAGCCGGGGACGCATGCGCCGGTCGATGGCATAGTACCCGCCGAAAAGAACGATATCCCCTTCATCGACACGCGGCCAGATTATATCAAAACCTTCTTCAGGATATGATTCATACCGCGTGAGGCTCTCGGGCTCGCTCTCGGCATCAGGAGCGGTAAATACGTTCAGTGCCGTGCGCCCCTCGGTATAGCGGTCGAGCGAGGTGATATCCACACCGTGTTCTGTAAGATAGGCGGCAAGAATGTCTCCGACAGGATCGGACGATACCTCGGAAGCCATCACCACTTTGAATCGGTCGTCGCCCCCGAGTATTGCGGCGGCATTTGTCACGCGGCCCCCCGGCAAACTGCCGAACGGCTCGCCGGACGGTCCGAGTACAATATTGAGCGAGCACTCGCCTATACAAATTATCTTTTTCATTTTCAGTTGCTTTTACTCCGCGACAAATGACCGAGATAGCCGCCGTGATGACGCTTGGCATAATCCTCCACCTTGAACCCGATGGCTCGCATCACGTTCACTACCAGCACATCGCCTATGACAGTCATCATTGTAGTCGACGTGGTTGGCGTGAGGCCTAACGGGCACACTTCCGGAGCGCCAGCTGTATACAGCGAAACATCTGCAACCTCCGTAAGGGGGCTGCCGGGAGCACCGGTGATTACTATAGTGGGGATGTCGGAGTAAAGGCCATGGAGGAGGTCGACGAGGTCGATGATCTCACGCGTCTTCCCGCTGTTCGACACAAGTATAACTATGTCGTTTGGCTGGAGGACTCCCAAGTCGCCATGCTGGGCCTCGGATGGATGCAGAAAAACAGCTGGAGTGCCGGTCGACGAAAATGTGGTGGCCATATTCATGGCTATCTGGCCGGCTTTGCCCATTCCTGTGGTGACGAGCTTGCCGCCGCGACGGTGCACCCGCTCGACTATGGCTTCTACAGCTGCCTCATAAGCATCTGTGACGGGAATTGACTCGATGGCTTTACTCTCGGCGCGAAGGATTTCACGCATTGATTCTTTGACGTCCATATATCGGCTGTTCTTAATGCGAATACAAAATTAAGATAATTTCCAAAACCCTGCAACTACCCGAGACTAATTATAAACGAAAAATCACTTCCCGGCTGAGCCATATCAAGGTCGCCACCTGTCATTCTGCCGTCGCGGACCGAAGCAGAGAAATCTCCCGAAGGATGTTCCTTTCCGGCGCTGCGGATGGTAAAGCTCCCGGTTGCGCCCTCTGCCACAAAGCGGCTGTAGAACCTCCGGCAGAGATGTCCCATGGTCATGCGGAAATTTATCTCCGAGGACGGAATGACCGGTGTCTCAGGGCTGTCGACTATCATCATATCAACACCCAGAGGTCCAGCATAGTTCTGGCCTGCAATATTTTCAAGTATAGGAATCAATGATGCGCGTATGGATTCCAGCTTTGCTTCTCCGCAATACGACGATACCGTTTTCCACAGTTCCGCTTCCGGAGCTACCGTATTTCCCTCATATGAGCCGAATTGCACATTATGGAACACCGACATGCCCTCGTATGCACACCGTCCTTCATTCATAGAGAATAGCATCGCGAAATCAAGTACCTTGCTGTAGCGAGGTTCGGCCATCACCGAACCCTGACGCCGAAGCATTCCCTCGAACATGCCGGTCTGCTGGACTGCCGTCACCGGATCGGTTGCCACAAGTCCGCGCCCGGACGATGACCAGGGCAATTTCAGAACAGTACCCTCCAGATGCTCGCCTACAAAACGTCTTATCGACTCTATATCCGTCAGTTCCTGAGCAGGAGCTCCTATGGCGAAAGGAAGCGTCTCCGACAGCCGTCGCGTTACTTCCGAGGCAGTACGGCGGTGCGATAACGCCCGTATAGCTTCGAGCGTTTTATCGTCGGGCAACACATCGCTCCGGAATCCGAGATCAAGATAATACTGCCGCGAAGCCTTCGACCAGCCCCACGGAGCCGGAACAAGCCCCTCGGTTCTTCGGTCCCATGGCCGGATGTCCGGTGAAAACGCATCATCGATTCGCCTGAGCCATCGGGCATCGACTCCCTGCGCGATAAAACAGTCGCCGGGATTGCCGTACCACAAGGGAAGCGTCAGACCTGCCCTACGAAGACGTGCAGCTGCCGGCGGCGCAGTATAGCGGGCAATATCGCGCGCAAGTGCAAGATCGTTCTCCGGATAGAAAAGCCGGACGCGCGGAGACAGCATCACTTCTTGCGGAATGTCATCGACGACCAGTTGTTCATCTCGTCGGCAGCAACCATTTCAAGACCGGCTTCCCCGGCGGCACGGGCCACAACAGGACGGTCTTCGACATAGAACCCGCTCACGGTGATTCTCGCGCCCTTCTTCATGGCGGCGGCATAACGCGCTATATCGGCAGTAATGATATTCCGGTTGATGTTCGCGAGGAAGACATCGGCCCAATCCTCATAGCCGGTGAGAGCGGAGGCGTCGCCGGTTATTATCCTCAGAGGCGTCGCGCCAGGCAGATTCAACGCCACATTATCGCGTGCGTTCTCGGCTGCATAAGGATCAATCTCTATTCCGACGGCATCCTTCGCGCCAAGCATCATGGCGAGAATCGCGAGGATACCGGTTCCCGTACCCATATCAATAACCGAAGCGCCCTCTACGTCTCCTCCGTCAAGGAGTGAGCGCATCATTAGCGTTGTTGTCGCATGGTGACCTGTGCCGAAAGCCATGCGTGGATCAATAGTGATATCGTATTCAGCCTCCGGCACATCTGTGTGGAAAGTGCTGTGTACCACAACCCTGCCGTCGACAACGATTGGTTTGAAATAATTCTTCTCCCACTCGCTGTTCCAGTCCTGACCTTCCACAAACTCAGCTTTCCATGCAAGCACCACGTCCAGAGGCACTTCAGCGACAGCCTCATCAACAGCCTCAGCCTTATAGAGTGCGGCAGGCACATATGCTGTCATCGCCGAACCGTCTTCCAACGGCTCAAAACTTTCGAATCCGCGATCAGCCAGCTCGGATGCGAGCAAATCGAGTGCATCCGTGCTTGCCGGTGTGGCAGTAACTTCTATCTTATAATAATCATTCATTTCTTTATTCAGATTTGTAAATCAAATACATCTACAAAATTACAATAAAAAAGTGGCTTGCAAAACTATACCGACAACAAAGTCCGGGATGTGTACTATAATACGAGGCGTCGCTATGTTTCCACTTGCGGCCATATTATAGCAGCTCTATCAGGAATAAAACAGATCACTTACCCTGATCGTTCTCATCCTTCCTTTCCCTGTTCATCCATCCTTCCTGGAACTCTTTATATCGTTTGCTGGTATTCCGTTGAAATTTATATCGCGAAATACCGGTCATTTGTTTGAGCATCATCAGCGCACGACGGCCGATCTTGAAATTCTGCCGTCCGGAGTGTTTGCTCACCAACCGCCCGTCAGGAATGCAATCAAGCCTGTCTCCGTCCTTGTCCATACGGCTCACCCTGTCTACAAGCGCTAAGACCTCCGGAGTCAGTCGTGGAGCTTCCTTAGGCTCATAGATTCCTATTTTTTCGATGTCAAACTTAAATTTATCCCACTTTTTGGCTTCCTTGACAGATATATATTCCTTGTCCAATATATAGACCTCGGCATTTGTTTTCACAAAAACATGCTCCCCGAGCCGGTTGAACCGAAACATCTCGCGGCCTCGGCCATTTGATTCTATGTCAAATGAGTAGTGGGTCAGATTCTCCGGTGACACAATGCTGTCGACAATATTGCTGTAGTTATAACTGAGCCGGAATCTATCGAATTCCATGTCTTTGATAAAGTATTCCGAGAGCCAGGGAGCCCAATTACGGCCTGTTTGACCGGCCATGCCATCTATTTCGACAGCTAAAGCACCATTGTTCTTTGTCCATATTTCCGCCGGTCTATATTTGCCGGCCAAAGTATCGGTGCCGGATTCGACATTTCTTAATACCGACGGCAAAACAGTTGAAGGGGCCAGGCCCATCCAGTCTGACCACGAAAAATGGTATGGGCTCGCATCGCTGACACTGTCGAGTCCTGTGCTGTTCGTAAATCTGTAATAAGAACGACATGTCAGTACTCTCGGGAGAATCCATCCTTTGAATTTCACCTTTCGGTCTATCCCCAGCATATAATCCACCATCTTCTCCCGGAAAAGAAACACTGTATCAGTATAGGTCGACAGCATGGAATACTCCCTCACGTAAGCGAGCATATGAAGCACCTTATGCTTACGGGTCTTTACGACAAACTCGGGTAATTCAGAAATATCCTCTTGGAGAAAGATGGTATCTGGTGTCGCAGAAGCCACAGTCCTGTCTACAAACCCGAGATAACGCACTGTTATGGGATAACTTCCAATCGCTATGTGGGGCAATATGCCTTTCTGATCGCAGATCCCGATAGGCGCACCGTTCCTGTCGTATACGGATGCATTCGGCAAAGGCCTCCGCGTCGCAGAATCAGCTACAACGACATTATACCCCTGCAGTTCCAGCGTTCCGACAAAAATCAGGAATAATACAGTCGCAATGGCAGTCCGGTTCATAATTATATAAAATCTATGTGATGGATGAATCACATCATTAAAGGATGTGTCTCTGCTACAAAAATAACAACAAATTTGACACAAAACCTTCTATTAGCATTTTTTATACACATTGCCCGGCATTATGGTCAGTGTCTACGAACAATATCATGGTTCTCCAGTTAATTATATAATTTTAGGGATTTCTTTATTAATCCAGGTCCCCAGTATACTCAATATACATCCTCTCTGCATGCACCACAAAATGTACCCACGTTTTGCCTCCTACATTTATAATTTGTACTTTTGTACATCAATGAGGTATTCCAAGCCTTTACCCGTTTTATGCTACCGATGAAAAAAAGATTGATTAATACACTGTCAGAGTCAGGTATAGTCCGGTCGTTTCTCGATAAGCCATACCCTAAATGGATAGTGTATTTAGCTGATATGCTCATCATAGCCTTCTGCTGCGCACTGATCGGCGCCACCAATTCCAACGGTATTCCCGCGACCGGTCAGTTCGACTCAATATGGGTAAAGGCTTTCTTTGCTTTTCTGGTATATTCATGCATGGCATTTGCTTTGGGTACAAGCCGCTATGTAATCCGCCTGTCGGTGATCGAGGACACTTACCGCCTTGTTCTCCTCATTGTCTCATCGTCTGCCCTCCTCAGCATCATATCCCTGTGCTCTTACTTCGTCAACGGCACATTATACTTCAACTTCTGGAACATATTCATTTTAGCCGTAATGACATTCTCGCTGATGATGCTTATGAGGCTGGCCATCAAGAATCTATATGTACGGCTTTCCAGAATCGACAGCGAGCGCACACGCGTGATTGTGCTCGGTTCGGCAATCAATTCTTTCTTCATGGCCTCGGCGCTGAAAAACGAATTCAACGGCCGGTTCAATCCAGTGGCGCTTCTCAACCTCGGCACTCATGATACGCAGAATATAGTGAACGGCATTCCCGTGGTTGCCTTTGAGCCTGATAAAATCAGAGAGATATTCGACAAGTATAAATGCCATACGCTGCTCTTTCTCTCATCCCAGCTCGAACTGATGCGTAGCGGTACGGCCGACATATTCCTTCAGAACCACATAAAACTGTTGATGCTGAATCAGATAGAGGAATTCGGCCTGAACGCAAAAGAAATGCCGTCGATCTCGCCTCACGTTCACAACATCCGCATCGAAGACCTTCTCGGCCGTGAACCCATACGCACCAACCTTGATGAAGTACGACACGTAATCAAGGGGCAGACGGTAATGATCACCGGAGCCGCCGGCTCGATAGGCAGTGAGATTGTCCGTCAGGTGGCATCATTCGAGGCTTCCGACATCATTCTGCTCGATCAGGCCGAGACGCCGATGCACGAACTGCAGCTCGAGATGGAAAGCAGGTTCCCGGACATAAAGATTCATCTTTTCATCGGCGATGTGACCAACCGCGTCCGTATGGAGCACGCATTCCGCAAGTATATGCCCCGCTATGTGTTCCATGCTGCCGCCTACAAACATGTGCCGATGATGGAGCGCAACCCCTCGGAAGCAATTCTAACTAATGTATTCGGCACTAAAAACATAGCCGATCTCTCCGTGCAGTATGGTGTAGAGAAATTTGTGATGGTCTCGACCGACAAGGCCGTGAATCCCACCAATGTGATGGGGTGCTCCAAAAGAATTGCCGAAATCTATGTTCAGAGCCTCTTCTTCCACCTGCAGCGCACCACCGACGGAGTCTCCACAAAGTTCATCACCACCCGTTTCGGCAACGTACTGGGATCTAACGGTTCCGTGATTCCGCTTTTCCGACGCCAGATCGAACAGGGAGGTCCCGTGACCATCACTCACCGCGACATAATCCGCTACTTTATGACCATTCCCGAGGCATGCTCGCTCGTCCTCGAAGCCGGCGTGATGGGAAACGGTGGCGAAATATTTATTTTCGACATGGGACAGCAGGTCAAAATCTGGGATCTCGCAAACCGCATGATCTCTCTCTCCGGTCTGCGACCCGGAAAAGACATCCAGATTATCGAAACAGGACTGCGTCCCGGCGAGAAACTGTACGAAGAACTCCTGAACCGGAAAGAGACAACCATTGTAACCCATCACAGGAAAATCATGATTGCAAGGGTGCGGACCTACAACTATCAGGACGTTCTCGACCATCTGGAGAGCCTCCGCGCATCACTCTACGGCAGTGGTCACGACATCGTGGCGCAGATGAAACATATGGTTCCTGAGTACAAATCCAATAATTCCATATGGGAAGAAGTGGATCAGCAGATTCAGGAGAACAAAAATTTTGAAAATGATATGCGAGAGCTGGAATTCAATCCCTTGGATTTTGCCTCCGCAGCGAAATAATGTATCAATATGAAAAAGATCATTCTTGCAATTTATGCGATGCTGTTTTTAGGCGCCGCCACCGCAGGTGCTGTCGACCCGCGTGACATCCTCCGGGGTATTTCCTCAAAAAGCGATTCCACCGGTCAGAACAGCGGCCTCGGAGCTATCGGAAACATTATCGGCAATCTGACTTCAAACAACAAATTCACCGTCGACAACCTCGTAGGATCCTGGACATACACTGGTCCCGCGGTATCTTTCGCCAGCGACAACGCTCTCAAAAACATTGGCGGAGCTGCTGCCGCTACTGCGGTAGAAACGAAACTCGAACCTTACTACAAGCGGCTCGGCTTCACCAGAACGACTCTCACAGTCAACGAAGACCATTCCTTCGAGATGAAAATGGGCGTCATTCAGTTCAAAGGTACCATTGAGAAAACCGACGACGGGAATCTCAAATTCAATTTCTCCGCGCTCGGTCGTAACCTCGGGGCTGTCGCAGCTCACGCAACCAAAAGCGGCAATACCCTCAACATTACATTCGACTCGACCAAGATGGTGAAAATGCTCACCACCGTTTCAAGCAAACTCAATATCTCCACACTCAAGACGCTCTCATCCTTTCTCAATGCCTACGACGGCATTTATATGGGCTACAAGATGACGAAAACAAAATAACAAAAAATACATACAAAAAACGCGCCCTGATTCCATGAGAACCCGGGCGC
>CABRLF010000133.1 GCA_902471685.1 uncultured Porphyromonadaceae bacterium | reverse complement strand
CGGACTTGGGATCGTTGAGATCGCCGAAGAGGATGCGGCCGCCGGCAGCTTCCAGCTCGCCGTCGAAATCGGGAATATTGGCCGAACCGGCGAACATGAGATGTTCGAAGAGATGGGCAATGCCGGTGAGAGAACGCTTTTCGTCGCGAGCCCCCACATTATATAAAACGTCGACGGCCACCATAGCGGTCGTCGGATCGTAAGAGTGGACAAGCCTCAGCCCGTTGGGCAGCGTATGCCGCCCGACGCTTATAGGCCCTAATATCATTTCAGAATTTTCATAGAGAGGATGCGCACATCATCTTTCGGACGGTCATTGCCGTCGGTCTGGACTTTCTCAATACGGTCGATTGTGTCCATCCCGTCGATAACTTCTCCGAAGACAGTATAATCGCCGTCGAGGTGAGGAGCACCGCCGACAGTTGTATAAGCCTGACGCATTTCAGGCGAAAGTGTCGGAGTCTCCTTGCCTGCAACTTCAGCCTCGGTCTGTTTGATGAGTGAATCCTGAAGCGCCTGCAGACCGGCACGGTCGCCGCGACGCTGCATGGCGATGATGGAATCGCGATGCTCCATAGCCAGACGGTTGAAAACGCTCTGCATCTGCTTGTTTTTCAGCCCTGCTCCGAGCTGGTCGACCTGAGCGTCGGAGAATTTCTGACCGGTAACGATATAGAACTGCGAGCCGGAAGATTTTTTCATGGGATTCACCTGATCACCCTGACGTGCGGCAGCAAGAGCTCCGCGCTTGTGGAAATGACGGGGATAGACGATCTCGGCGTCGATGGTATATTCAGGGCCTCCGGAACCAAGCATCGTCCCGGCAGGAGCATTCTTTGAGTCGGGATCACCGGCCTGGACCATAAAGTCCTTGATTACGCGGTGGAAGAGAGTGCTGTCGTAATAATGCTCGTTGACGAGTTTTACGAAGTTGTCGCGGTGCTTAGGAGTATCGCCATAGAGGAGAACGGTAAAATTGCCGGCTGTTGTTTTCACCAGCACTTTCACCGAAGTGGTGTCGGGAGTAGTCTGTTCTGTCATTTCTTCTTCAGGTTGAATTTCGGTGTTGTTGGCCTCGGTATTGCGGGCGCAGCCGGCCAGGAGGAGTATGGCGGCGAAAGCGGGCAGAAGGCTGCGAAAGAGTTTCATATTATGTTTGTTGGATAAAGGCGCTTGTATATGCGGCGGAAGTTGTCGTCGGAGGCGCAGAGGCGCTCTGCGTTCTCGAGGCTGTCCGGACCGTAAAGAGAATGCATCAGATCGGGTAGATATTTGTGCTCGCGGTCTTTGTCGATAGCGAAAGCCACCAGACGGCGGATTGCCGGGCCGTAACCTTCGGGATCGATGGCGTTGAGGTAGCGTGCGGCGCTGGCGAGAAACTGCCCGGTGCGGTCAACACTTTCCATATTCTCAATAAGCCGGTCGATATCGTCGGGCGTACATTCTCCTATATGGTTTGCAAGATATTCGTAGGTCATCAGTCCGTCCGGATCGTGACGCAAAGAGGTAATATCATGTTCAGTCATGGTGTCAGGTTCTTATTTGCAGCAAATATAGCGCTTTTTGCTGATATGGCAAAATATTGGATAGCCGCGCGCTGTTTATCATGTCTTTTCGCCAAAAGCGGCATGAAACCAACTCTATTTTTTGGTGAAATAAAAAAAAGTTGCTACTTTTGTGAAAATTTGGTAAGAAATGGCAAAGGATTACGCCGAGCAGTTGAACCGAATCGGACACAAAGCCGAGTTGCTGGTCACCCGCTTCACCACGCTGAAAGAGGACAATGAGCGCCAGCGCGCGCGTATTGCCGAGCTTGAGGCGACCGTGCGCACTCAGCAAGCCGAGCTGGAGCGACAGCGACTGGAACTGGAACAGTTCCGCATCACTTCCGCTATGGCTCCCGATACAGCGACAGCAAAGCAGGCCCGAGCCGTCATTTCCGAATTAGTGCGGGATATAGACGTTTGTATCGCCGACTTGATGAAAGAAGTCTGATTCTCCGCAGCCCTGCCACGATGATCAAGCAGAATGAACATAGAATTACAATTAAAATAGGCGACGTACAAGCCTTTACGCTGCCAGTCAGAGAGGACGAAGAGTCGTTCTATCGCCGTGTAATCGAGCAGATTAATAACAATGTGAACCGCCTGCGCTTCGGCCGTAATGCCGACAGCCCCTCGGTCGCACTTGCAAAAGTGGCTCTCTACTATGCCACCATGCTCTACCGGCAGACAAATTTGATTAACAGTCAGGCCGAGCTTCTCAAAGATTTTGAGAACCGCATCGACAGCCTGCTCAAAGGCACCGACTGAAGTCGCCCGTCCGGCAATCCGGGCCCGCAGGGCCACCTTTTATCAAGCCATCTCGAAGCGTTCGCCCGCCCGAGAGTTTTAACCGCACTTTTACATCTGCACCGGCAGCAAGCCGCTATGTGCAGCCGTGAGAGTGCCTATTTTTTTATCATAGCATTAACCAAAATATGCAATTTTTTATTTACATCGCTGTTGCTGCTGTCGCTGCCGCCATTGCCGCCGGAGTAACACTCTACATTCAGCGCCGCATCGCAAGCTCGCGGGCCAAGCTGATCGTTGCCGAAGCACAGCGCGAAGCCGAAGACCTCAAGCGCGACAAAGTGCTTGAAGGCCGCGAAGAGGCTCTAAAGATTACTTCCGAAGCCGAGAAACAGGCTCAGCAGAAGATGTCGAAACTTCAGTCTGTCGAAGCCAAGATGAAGCAGCGCGAACTCCAGCTCAACCAGCAGCAGGGCGAGAACCAGCGTGCACGCAATGAACTTGAGACCACCCGCCAGAATCTTGACGCACAGCAGAATGTCATCAATCAGCGTCAGACTCAGCTCGACGAGATGCAGCGTCAGGCGCAGGAACTGCTTGAACATATTTCCGGTCTTTCTTCCGCCGAGGCAAAGGAGAAACTCATCCAGAGTCTAAAGGACGAGGCCAAGACTGCGGCGGCTTCGTATATCAACGATATTATGGACGACGCCAAGCTCACCGCCAACAAGGAAGCCAAGCGCATCGTGGTGCAGTCTATCCAGCGCGTCGCTACCGAGACCGCGATCGAGAACTCGGTGACCGTATTCCATATCGACTCCGATGAAATCAAGGGTCGCATCATTGGCCGCGAAGGCCGTAATATCCGTGCTCTCGAGGCAGCCACCGGCATCGAAATCATTGTCGACGATACCCCCGAGGCCATCGTTCTCTCGGGCTTCGACCCCGTACGCCGCGAAATCGCCCGTCTGGCACTCCACCAGCTTGTAGCCGACGGCCGCATCCATCCCGCACGTATCGAGGAAGTTGTGGCCAAGGTACGCAAACAGCTCGAACAGGAAATAATCGAGACCGGGCAGCGCACTGCCATCGACCTCGGCATCCACGGACTGCATCCCGAGCTTATCCGCATGATCGGCAAGATGAAATACCGCTCCAGCTACGGGCAGAACCTGCTCCAGCACTCACGCGAGACCGCTAATCTCTGTGCCGTGATGGCATCCGAACTCGGCCTCAATCCCAAGAAAGCACGCCGTGCCGGTCTTCTGCACGATATAGGCAAGGTACCCGACGAAGAACCGGAACTGCCGCACGCACTGCTCGGCATGAAACTTGCCGAAAAATACAAGGAAAAACCCGAGATATGCAATGCCATAGGCGCGCATCACGACGAAATAGAACAGACATCCCTTCTTGCTCCCATCGTGCAGGTATGCGATGCCATTTCCGGCGCACGCCCCGGCGCACGTCGCGAAATCGTCGAGGCCTATATCAAGCGTCTCAACGACCTTGAACAGCTTGCCATGAGCTATCCGGGCGTAATAAAGACCTACGCCATCCAGGCCGGTCGAGAACTGCGTGTCATTGTAGGCGCCGACAAGATCGATGATGCCGAAACCGAAAAACTCTCGTCTGAAATAGCCCGCCGCATTCAGGACGAAATGACATACCCGGGACAGGTCAAGATCACGGTTATACGCGAGACCCGCTCCGTCAGCTTCGCTAAATAAGCCATGGCACCGAAAAACAAACAGCTTGCCGACGATCCGGTAGCTGCTGAAGAGGTTCCCGTGGCCGACACCGATGCCGAGGAGGCGACTCCCGCCGCAGCTCAGGTACATACCGTGCGATGCGACGGCGCCGTTCCCGACTGCCGGCGCCGTAAGCTGCACAGCACCAACTGGCTTGCCGATATCCCCGGCGGATATGCCGACAGCGAGTTTGTGGAAGTACAGTTCAAGAACACGCGCAAAGGCTATTACCGCAACTGCACCAATCTTCCCCTTGAATCCGGCGATCTCGTAGCCGTCGAAGCCGCCCCGGGCCATGACATAGGCACGGTATCGCTCACCGGTGCACTCGCAGAGCTGAGGATGCGCCGTTCCATGGGCAAAAATTTCAATATCAACGAAGTCCGCCGTGTATTCCGAAAGGCCAAGCCGGCCGACCTTGAGAAATTCGAGGAAGCCAAGGCCCGGGAGGAAGACACGATGATCCGGTCACGCCAGATTGCCGAGAGTCTGCATCTGAACATGAAAATCGGCGATGTGGAATATCAGGGCGACGGCAACAAGGCTATTTTCTACTATATAGCCGATGAGCGCGTCGATTTCCGCCAACTCATCAAAGTGCTTGCCGAGACATTCAAGATACGCATAGAGATGAAGCAGATCGGTGCACGTCAGGAAGCCGGCAGAATCGGCGGTATCGGCCCCTGCGGACGTCCACTGTGCTGCTCGCAGTGGATGACCAATTTCGTGTCGGTAACCACAAGCGCCGCACGCTATCAGGATATATCGCTCAATCCGCAGAAGCTTGCCGGACAATGTGCCAAACTGAAATGCTGCCTCAACTTCGAGGTAGACGCCTATGTGGAGGCTTCACGCAAAATGCCTCCGAAGGATGCGGTACTCGAAACTGCCGATGCATCGTACTATCAGTTCAAGGCCGACATCTTCGCCCGTACCATCACCTACTCTACCGACAAATCACTGGCTGCCAATCTGGTGACAATTCCGGCTGACCGTGTATTCGAAATTATAGCCATGAACAAAGCCGGCGAGAAACCGCTTTCGCTTCTTCCCGACACTACCGAGCCGAAACAGAAAGTACGTTCGGAATTCGGCGACATCCTTGGAGAAGACGACGATCTGGCACGCTTCGACAAGAAAAAGAAGAAAAAAAAGAAAGCCAAACCCGCCCAGCAGCGCCCCGCACAGGAAGGTTCCAATCCCCCAAAAGCACAGGATACTCAAAGACAGCAGGACGGCAAAGCTCCGCAGGATGCCCCCAGACAGCGTCCTCCCCAGCAGAAGCAACGCCAGCCTAAGGGCAACAATCAGAATCCCAACCAGAAACAGAACCCGAATCCTAACAAAAAGAAGGTCTTCCGCCCGTCAGGCGAAAATCAGACTCCCAAACCGGAAGAATGACCGCGCTAATACATAAATCGCTTGTTGCCGCAGTTGTCGCTATCTCAGCGGCATCCTGCGGCATCACCGGTTCCAGAGGCAACGGCGATGACAACTATTTCAGTGCTTTCACCGCCTTCCCGAAAGCGGAATGGGAGTATGCCGTACCATCCCAGTTCCGGGTCGACACACTCCGCGACAGCATATCGCGGGGAGGAACACTGATTCTCTCTCTCCGCCACACCGCCGGATACGAGTACAGCAACATATGGCTTGAACTTTCCTATCCTCTGACCGACAGCACATCTGCAGCCGACACCTTCAACATCGTGCTCGCCGATGACTTCGGACACTGGCTCGGGCGAGGAATCGGACCGTCGGTACAGATCACCGACACATTGTCGACCGACTTTACCGTGCGTCGCGGCGAAACCGTGACACTCCGGCATATCATGCGAATGGATACTCTCCGGAACATTGAGCAGGTCGGAATTGTTTTCTTACCAAAGGACTGAAATCATGAGCACTTCAACCTACAACCATTTCGACAGCATAATGTTCGATATGGACGGAACCCTGTGGGATGCCGTCACAAGTTATTGCACGGTCTGGAACGCAACAATCAGACAATGCTGTCCCGATGTACCCGAAGTAACATACGACAGACTCGTAAAGATGATGGGACGCCCTCTGGATATTATCTTCAATGAGATAATCGGAACAGCCGCGCCATACGGTCGATTCATGGACTGCCTGCATGAAAACGAGGCGCGGATCATGCCTGTCATGGGCGGAAAGCTCTATCCAGGTGTATTCGATACGATCCGAGAGCTTTCAACCCGATTCCGGCTCTTCATGGTGAGCAACTGCACCGAACTGGGACTTCCTGTTTTCCTGAATTACACCCGCCTGAAGCCTTTTTTCACGGATGCCATATCATTCGGCGATAACGGTCAGGAAAAAGACTGCAATATCCGCCTGTTAGCAGACAAATACAGTCTCCGGAAACCTCTTTATGTCGGCGATACTGCCGGTGACGGGCATTCGGCACATGCCGCAGGAGTCGAATTCGCATGGGCGTCATATGGATTTGGCCGGGACGTCGCCGATTACGAAATGAAGATTACCTCCATAACAGATCTTCTGTCGATGTGCAGGGCGATGGATAAATAACGACATAAAACACTATATACAAGATGAAAGCAGCCGATAAATACAGCATAAATCTCCTCGGTGCCGACGAACAGCGCCGGCGTCTCGGCCCGATTCTCAACATGATGCGCGAGAGCGGAATCCATCAGGCCATTATCCGCGACAACGCAAATATCTATTACCTCACCGGACGCGTTTTCCGCGGATATATCTATCTTAATACCGACCTCGACAATCCGCGATATTTCGTACGCCAGCCCAACCATCTCACAGATCCCGACAAGGCGCTCGACAAGCATATCCACAAACCTGAACAGATGCCGGCGTTCCTCACCGACGAAGGAATCGACATTTCATCGCCCATAGCACTCGAACTTGATATTGTTTCCTTCAGCGAATCCAAGCGGCTTGCCGCGTGCTTCGGACAGACTCCGGAGGCCAACATTTCGGGCATCATGCGTCGTGCCAGATCGGTGAAAACCGACATCGAGATTGCAGCTATCCGTGAATCCGGTGTGAAGCAGTCGTATGTCTACGAGCGCATCCCGCACCTTTACCGCCGCGGCATGACCGACATAGAATTCCAGATAGAGATAGAACATGCGAGCCGACTCGAGGGCTGTCTGGGTCAGTTCCGTGTAAGCGGACCGGACATGGAGCTTTTTATGGGCAATGTCCTCTCGGGCGCAAATGCCGACACACCATCGCCATACGATTTCGCAATGGGCGGCGAAGGCATGGATCCTTCGATTCCTGTCGGAGCCAACGGTTCGCTCATTATCGAAAATGCCCCGATCATGGTGGATGTCAACGGCAATTATACCGGTTATATGACCGATATGACCCGCATGTATATCTCCGGAGAAGCATCCGAAAAGGCCATTGCCGTCAACCAGCTTTCAATCGACATATGCGCAGCTCTTGCCTCGATGATGACTCCCGGCGCACGGGCATGCGACCTGTATAACCGCGCTCTGGAGATGGCCACTCAGGCAGGAATGGCTGATTATTTCATGGGGCACAATGCTCACGCCGGATTCGTAGGACACGGTGTAGGCATCGAAATCAACGAATTGCCTGTGCTGGCTCCGCGTTCGAAAGACATTCTTCAGGCTGGCAACGTAATTGCAGTCGAGCCTAAATTTGTCATTCCGGGTCTCGGAGCTATCGGCATCGAGAACACATATGTCGTGCGCGAATCAGGCGCTCCGGAGGTCATGACCACGGCTCCGACTTCCATCGTTACTCTCGACTGACAGTAAAACTCAAGATAGCATTAAAAATCCGCAGGCTCCGTTTCTCCGGGACCTGCGGATTTTCCATAAATAATTATTCAAGATCG
>CABRLF010000132.1 GCA_902471685.1 uncultured Porphyromonadaceae bacterium | reverse complement strand
GCCGCATGCTGCGCACCGGGATAGCGGAAGCTGTTCTGGAGGGCGGTCTTGCCCGCGACCGCTTCGGATTCAATGCCATACTCCATGCCATGAGTGTGGCCTGTGCGCTTATCCGCAGCATCGATGCCGACCGCAGTATGGTGATAGCCATCATGCTTTCGCCGGTGAGCCGTGCCGGTCATTTTTCGGCCGACACCATCACCCGCCAGTGGGGCGAGGATGTTGCCGCTCTTGTGCGCGGACTCGATAAGGTATCGACTCTCTACAGCCGTGCCGCATCGCTCGAAAGTGATAATTTCCGCAAGCTGCTCCTCACTTTTGCCGAAGATATAAGGGTGATAATCATCATGATTATCGACCGTCTCGCCCTCATGAGGGCCATAAACCACCATCCGGCAGAGAATCTCGTGAAGGAAGTTGCTTATGAAGTGAACTACCTCTATGCTCCGCTGGCTCACCGTCTCGGTCTCTATGCTGTCAAGAGCGAGCTTGAGGATCTGAGCCTCAAGTACAGCAACCGCGAGATATTCACCAAGATAGCCCACGAGCTGAAACAGACCAAGGCCAAGCGCGACCAGTATATCGCCGAGTTTATCGCCCCTGTCAAAGCCCGGCTCGAAGCCGAAGGTCTCAAGTTCGAGATTAAGGGACGCACCAAGTCGATATATTCCATCTGGAACAAGATGAAAAAACAGCACAATACCGTGGAGGATATTTTCGACCTCTTCGCTATCCGTGTTGTCATCGACTGTCCGCCCGACCGCGAGAAGCCCGAATGCTGGCTTGCCTACTCGGTGGTGACCGACATGTACCGGCCTAATCCGGCAAGACTAAAGGACTGGTTGAGCATTCCGAAGAGCAACGGTTATGAGAGTCTCCATATCACAGTATACGGTCCAGAAGACCGTTGGGTAGAGGTGCAGATCCGTACCAGACGTATGGATGCCATCGCGGAAAAAGGTCTTGCCGCACACTGGAAATACAAGGGCATCAAGAGCGAGAACAACCTCGATACGTGGATGTCGAACATACGCGATATTCTCGAGGCCGCCCATACGGGCCCTATGGAGCTGATGCGCAACTTCAAGATGGACGTGTATGCCCATGAGGTATTTGTGTTCACCCCCAAAGGTGATCTTTATAAACTTCCTCAGGGTGCTACGGTTCTCGATTTTGCTTTCAATATCCATACCAAACTCGGCATGCGATGTGTCGGGGGTCGTGTCAACGGCAAGAACCGCAAACTGAACTATGTCCTTTCAAGCGGCGACTCGGTGGAAGTTCTTACCTCGCCCCAGCAGGAACCCAACCGCGACTGGCTGTCGTTTGTCGTCACCTCGAAAGCAAGAAATAAAATACGCTCCGTTCTCAAAGAAAACGAGAACAAAAGCGCCGAGATAGGCAAGGAACTGCTCCAGCGCCGGTTCAAGAACCGCAAAATCGACTACGACGAGGCTAATATTTCCCGTACCGTTTCTGCTATGGGCTATAAGGACGCCATAGCGTTCTTCAGCGCACTGGGATGCGGCGAGATTGAGGCCAACGATGTTGTGGACAAGTATCTCGAATGTCTGGCTCGTGCTACAGGTGTGCTCGAACCTGTGAAACTTATATCGGCCTCGACGTACACCATGCTGCCCCAGGAAGATGAGGCTGTCACCGACGGCGCCGGATCGGATGTCGTGGTGATTGGCGACAACATCAAGGGCATGAATTATCGTCTGGCCAAGTGCTGTAACCCTATCTACGGCGATCCTGTGTTCGGATTCATTTCTGCAGAAGGTGTGATTAAAATTCACAGGTCCGACTGCCCGAATGCCGAACATATCCGCACGCGCTATCCGTATCGTCTTATCCGCACCCGCTGGAGCGGTAAGACCGGAGCTGATTTCACCGCGTCGCTGAAGGTGGTTGGCAAGGACGATATCGGCATCGTCACCAATATCACCTCTATAATAAATAAAGAGAAAAACGTAACATTGCGAAGCATAACTATCGATTCTAACGACGGGCTGTTCGCCGGCATACTCACTGTCGGCATTTCCGACTCCGGAGCTCTGGACGTCCTGATCAGAAAAATCGCAACAGTGAAAGGAGTAAAAAATGTTGAACGCAACCATTAAGTCTATAGCCGCATCGGTTCTTGCGGCTCTTGCTGTCGTCTCATGCGGCGACAAGGATAAAGCCGGAGCTACAGAGCTTTTCGCCCAGAGCGAGGCCGCAATCACAGCCGGGAACTATGCCGGAGCAATGACTCTGCTCGATACTCTCAATTCGCGATATGCCGGTCAGACCGACATACGCCGTCAAGCACTGCGTCTGAGGGCCGAAGCCATGCAGGGCATCGCGAAGGACAGCATCGCCACCGTCAGCCGCGATCTTGCCGAGGCCACGCTTGCGGTGGAGATGTGGAGTCCCAAATTCACCCATATCACCAGTTCTGTCGGCCTTGATGGCTATTTCCTGCCGAAAGGAGTGTCGGATAAGATGATGACTGCCACCGGAATCCAGGCACGTGTCTCGGAGAAAGGTCTTTTCTATATCGTTGTCAATGTGCAGGGTAAGGCCATAGGGCTGAATTCGCTTGAGTTTGTCGACGGTGCCGAACAGATTTCGTCAAGCCGGATAAGCAGTGCCAGAGTCGTATCGGTCGAAGGGTCGGAGACTGCAAGCTTCAATCCCGAAGACCTTGAAGGAGTAGGGGAGTGGCTTAAGGGCCATCCCGGCGTTTCGAAAGTGATAATTCGTGGCTCGAAAGGCAATGTGACTGTCAAAGTCGATGCAAAACTCCGTCAGGAGCTGACGGAATGCTACCAGTATAGTTGCGCCCTCCAGGCCCAGCGTCTCGCTTCTATCAAACGTGAGAAGTTCGAACGGATGCTGGCCACGGCACGCGACCAGATTGCCAATATGCAGCCTGAGCAGACCGAAGAATGATGAAAGAGACTTTTCTTGTCACCGGAGGCGCCGGGTTCATCGGCACCAACTTCGTGAAGATGCTTGTGGCAGAACGGCCGGAAGCAAAGATCGTTGTCCTCGATGCGCTTACATATTGCGGCAATATCAAGTCGCTGGTCGATGAAATCGACTGCCGGAAAATAGACTTCGTTAATGGCGATATCGCAGACCGTGAGCTGGTCGAACGGCTGCTTGACGAATATGAACCCACATATATCGTGAATTTCGCTGCCGAGAGCCATGTCGACCGCAGCCTTCAGGATTCAAGGCCTTTTGTGAAGACCAATGTCGAGGGAACGTTGAATATGCTCGATTGCGCGAACCGGCAGATGATGGCTCAGAAGAAAGAAAACAAGCCTGTCACTATACGGAAATTTATCCAGATAAGCACCGACGAGGTATACGGCCAGCTGCCTCTTGACTGTCCCGACGGTCGCGGATATTCCGCGAAGGCACGTGCTCTGCTGGATGGGCATGAGATAGGTGTAATGTACGGTAACGAGGCTTTTTCCGAGACTTCGCCACTGAAACCGTCTTCACCCTATTCAGCATCAAAAACGTCAGCCGATCTGCTCGCACTCTCTTTCTGGCATTCCTTCGGGCTTCCGGTTGTCGTCACCCGGTGCAGCAACAACTACGGTCCCTATCAGCATCCCGAGAAGCTTATTCCGCTGATGATCAACAATATTCAGGAACGGCGCAAGCTTCCTGTCTACGGGCAGGGACTGAACGTCCGCGACTGGATTTATGTCGACGACCACTGCCGCGGCATCCTTGCCGCCATCGACAGCGGCCGTACAGGCGAGGTGTATAATTTCGGAGGCTATTCCGAGCGCAGGAATATTGATATCGTAAATCTGCTCATCGATACCCTGGCAGAACTTCTGCCCGATAATTCCGGCGTTGACCGATCGCTCATTACTTATGTCACCGATCGTCCGGGCCATGATGCCCGCTATGCCATCAATGCCGAAAAGGCGATGACGGAACTGGGATGGCGCCCGCAAACTAATTTCAGCGACGGTCTCCGCCGTACGGTCGAATGGTATCTGTCGAACCGTCGGTGGCTCGAGGATATCGTCAACGGCGATTATCTCGGATATTATAATAAAATGTACTCAAACCGCTGACTATGAAAGGTATAATTCTCGCCGGAGGAAGCGGCTCACGTCTTTATCCGGTCACGCTCGGCATCTCGAAACAGCTTGTGCCGGTCTACGACAAGCCGATGATTTATTATCCGCTTTCGGTGCTCATGCTCGGCGGGATACGCGAGATACTTCTTATCTCGACACCGGCCGATCTGCCGGGTTTCCGCAGGCTACTCGGTGACGGCTCGAAATTCGGCATAACCATCGAATATGCCGAGCAGCCACGGCCCGAAGGCCTGGCACAGGCGCTGACTATCGGCCGGGAGTTTATCGGCGATGATGCGGTATGCCTGATTCTGGGCGACAATATTTTCTACGGTCAGGGATTTACGGCTATGCTCCGCAAAGCGTCGCAGGATGCCGGGAGCGGATATGCCACCATCTTCGGTTATCCCGTCGACGATCCTTCGCGCTACGGCGTGGTGGAAATCGGGCCTGACAGTAATCCGCTGAGTATCGTAGAGAAACCGGCTGCTCCTAAGAGCAATCTTGCCGTCGTCGGGCTTTATTTCTATCCCGCAGGCGTACCGGATGTGGCTGCCGCTGTCCGTCCGTCGGCTCGTGGAGAACTTGAAATAACCTCTGTCAACGACAGATATCTCCAGTCCGGAAAACTCAAATGCCAGTTCTTCGGCCGAGGTTTCGCATGGCTCGACACAGGCACTATCGATTCGCTCATGGAGGCATCCTCTTTCATCGAGGCAATTCAGAAACGGCAGGGGCTTCTCGTGGCCGCGCTGGAGGAAGTCGCATATAGGCGCGGATTCATATCCGCAACACAACTGGCGCAGCTTGCCGAACCGATGCTATCAACCCATTACGGACAATATCTGAAGCGCGTGGCCAATGGAGAGATACGATAGGCCGGAGATAATCGAATTTCCGAGAATCACCGATGTGCGCGGAAATCTCTCGTTCGTACAGAACGGTGACTCGGCCGTGCCTTTCAGTATCGCCCGTGTATTCTGGACATACGACGTGCCTGCAGGCGAGATGCGGGGCGGACATGCCCACCGTGCCGAACAGCAGGTCCTTATAGCCATGTCCGGCTCTTTCAGGGTAAATCTCTTCGACGGACTTACATGGCAGCATTATGTTCTGGACCGCCCCTATCGCGGCCTGTATATTCCTTCCGGCTACTGGCGCACGATGGACGGCTTTTCTTCCGGCGCAATTTGTGCGGCATTGTCGTCAAGTCTCTACGACGAAGCGGATTATATTCGCGATTTCGATGAATTTCTAAGGTTGAAGAGTCAGAAATGAACCGTTTTCGCTATCCATTCCTCGATGTCCGGAAGATCAATCTTCCGTATTCTTCATGGATGCATTCAGCATTCAGCGATTTTATCGATTCGGGAAGATATATAGGCGGATGGACGGTTGAGTATTTCGAGCGTGATCTTGCCAAGATTGCCGGAACACGCTTTGCCGTGGGGGTAAGCAACGGCCTTGATGCTCTCCGACTGATATTCAAAGGATATATTGAGCTTGGACGTCTGCACCCCGGTGATGGCGTACTTGTCCCGGCCAATACATACATAGCCAGCGTTTTGGCTGTCTCGGATGCGGGACTGAAGCCTGTGTTCGTCGATGCCGATGCCGAGACGATGAATATGGATACGTCGCTCATAGAGAGTGCCGTGACGCCGGAAGTGAAAGCTATCCTCACCGTCCATCTCTACGGACGCCCCTGCTATGACAGCCGAATCAAGACTGTTGCAGCCGAACGCGGACTACTTGTTGTAGAGGACAATGCGCAGGCGATCGGAGCTGTATCCGCTACACCTTCTGAAACCGGCAACTGCCGTACGGGGGGGCTTGGAGACGCCGCAGCGTTCAGCTTCTATCCTACGAAGAATATTGGGGCGCTCGGCGACGCTGGTGCGGTGACAACCGATGACGCTGCGCTTGCCGACGCAATCCGTGCATTGGCCAACTATGGTTCCGACAGGCGATATCATAATATCTATAAAGGATATAACTGCCGTCTCGACCCGATTCAGGCAGCGTTGCTATCCATCAAACTGAAAGATCTCGATGAGGTGTGCCGTAAAAGGCGCCTCATCGCCGATATATATAACAATAACATTGATAATCCGTATGTTGTCTGCCCGACCGTAGATGCCGGAAGTGTATGGCATCAGTATGTTGTCCGCTCTGACCGGCGCGATGAGCTGCGCGACTATCTTGCCGGCAACGGCGTGGAGACCGACATACATTACCCTGTGCCTCCGCATCTCCAGCCGTGCTACCGTGAGTATGCCGATCTGAAACTGCCGGTGGCAGAGCATCTTGCCGGTACAATACTGTCGCTTCCCATAGGGAGCGTGTCGGAAGAAGATGCTTTGGAAATTGCCAGTATTATCAATGGTTTCAGACCTGAAAAAATTGAAAAATGACCGACGAGTCTGTTTTCCCGAGGCCGCTTAAGGCCCTGTATCATAGTTTCGGCTGCAAGCTGAATTTCGCCGAGACAGCATCGGTGGCCGATGCTTTCGCTGCCCGAGGCGTCACTGCCGTCTCAGGCGGTGAGAAGCCCGACATAATAGTGGTGAACACATGCAGCGTCACCCATGAAGCCGACCGCAAGTGCCGCACCTCTGTCCGTTCGTTCCATCGCCGTTTTCCCGAAGCCCTGATTCTCGTCACAGGATGCTATGCGCAGCTGCATCCCGAGCATTTCCGCGATTTACCCGGCGTAGGAATTGTCGCCGGCGTGAACGACAAACTGGCGCTCGTTGACTGTGCCGAGCGTTATTTCTCCGGCAAATATAATCCTATCGAAGTGCCGGAAGCCAAGGAATTGCGCGATTTCATGCCTTCATGCTCGCGTGGCGACCGTACGCGCTATTTCCTGAAAGTACAGGATGGATGTGATTACTGGTGCACATACTGCACCATTCCCAAAGCACGCGGCCGTTCGCGCTCCGGAACCATACCTCAGCTTGTGGCTCAGGCTCAGGAAGTAGCGGATGACGGAGGGCGCGAGATTGTGATTACCGGTGTCAACATCGGTGATTTCGGACATGGCCGCGAGGATAATTTCCTCGATCTCTGCAGGGCGCTTGATGAGGTGGAAGGTATCGACCGCTACCGTATTTCGTCGATTGAGCCCAATCTTCTCACCGACGAGATTATTTCTTTCGTTGCTGAATCGAAGCGGTTCATGCCGCATTTCCATGTGCCTCTCCAGTGCGGCGACGACGAGGTGCTCGAACTTATGCACAGACGCTATAACACCGCTCTTTTCCGTCATAAAGTGGAGGAAATCAGGCGAGTGATGCCCCATGCCTTTATAGGTGTGGACCTCATAGTAGGTGCGAGAGGCGAGACTCCGGAGCGCTTCGAAAGTTCCAGGGGCTTTGTCGAAAGCCTCGACATATCGCATCTGCATGTATTCCAGTATTCCGAAAGACCCGGTACACGCGCATTGAATATAGAATATGCTGTCGACCCGCGCGAAAAGGCCCGAAGGTCGGAAATTATGCTTGGTATAAGTGCGGAGAAACATGCTGATTTTGCACGCCGTTTCCTCGGTACCGAACGCAAAGTGCTTCTCGAGCATTCCCGTCCGGGTCAGCCTTTGGGAGGGTTTACAGACAATTATCTCCGTGTGGCAACGTCGCTCGGTCCCGAGTTTGACAACCGTATTGTAACTCTTTCGCTCGATTCGCTCCAGGAGGACGGCGAGACAGTAAAGGCATCTCTGAAAGAATGAAAGATATAGGCTATAAACTGTTGAAAGGTCTGTTTGCTCTGGTGGCCATGTTGCCACTAAGTGTTCTATATGTCTTTTCAGACTTCCTTTTTATCATTATATATTTTATAGTGCGC
>CABRLF010000131.1 GCA_902471685.1 uncultured Porphyromonadaceae bacterium | reverse complement strand
TAGGACGCAAGATTTTCATTCTTGAAAGAGCGGTTCGATTCCGCTATGGGCTACTAACGCACACAAATACAGAAAATAAAAGAACAAAAACATAAAATGGCAAACCACGACTCTTCAAAAAAGCGCATCCGTCAGACTATCACACGTCGTCTGCGCAATCGCTATTATGCCAAAACAGCCCGCAATGCCGTACGCAGCCTCCGCAAAATGACCGATAAGGCCGCTGCTGAAGCACGCTACCGCGAAGTAACAGCTATGCTCGACCGTCTTGCTTCCAAGAATACTATCTCGAAGAACAAGGCTTCCAACCTCAAGAGCAAGCTTGCCAAGCACATCGCAAAGCTCGCGTAAGTCTCTGAGGTTGCCTCCGCTTCAGTTTTGCTGCTGAAGCATATTTAAGGCCCATTCGTCTATCGGTTAGGACGCAAGATTTTCATTCTTGAAAGAGCGGTTCGATTCCGCTATGGGCTACTCCGCAGTTCTGATCTGTAAATGGTTGGGACTGCTTTTTTAGTATATAGCTCATGATCCGCAATCTTCTTTTCGACCTCGGCGGGGTTATTATGGATATTCGCCGTCAGGACTGCGTGGACGCTTTCGCCCGTCTCGGGCTGAAAAACGCCGACGCGTATTTTGGCCTCTATGGTCAGGAGGGCATATTCGGCGATATCGAGTCCGGCGCCATTGGCGTGGACGAATTTCACCGTCGTCTCCATCAGCTTCTGCCCGAGTCAGTGACCGACGATCAGATTGATGACGCATTCAATAAATTCCTTATCGGGATCCCGGAACACAGGCTTAAGAGTCTGCGCGATCTCCGCGCCCGAGGATACCGCATATATCTGCTCAGCAATACAAACCCTGTGATGTGGAACTCGCGCATCAAGGAAGAATTCACCAAAGAAGGTCTCGCCCGCGAGGACTACTTCGACGGAATGGTTACCTCGTTCGAGGCCCTTTCGATGAAGCCGGAGCCCGGAATCTTCCGCTTTGCCGTAGAGAAGCTTGGTATAAAACCGGAAGAAACTCTTTTCTTCGATGACTCGCAGGGTAATGTCGATGCGGCACGTTCGCTCGGTTTCGAGGCGGTATGCGTTGCGCCCGGCACAGAATTTACCGATTACATACACGATTGAAATGTCGGACAGCGGAGCGGAATCGTGTCGGTATGCCGCTACGGCAGGAATGTTCGACGGCGTACACCGGGGGCATCAGTTCCTGCTGAACCAGCTGGTACGGTATGCCCGGAGCCGCGGACTGGAGCCGCTTGTCTTCACCTTCGCGCGTCATCCTCTGGAGACGATATCGCCGGGGGCGGCGCCGCAGCTTCTTACTGCGCCTGAGCAACGAATCAGTCTTATCCGTGAACTATCCGGAATCAATCACGTTGAACTTTTAGATCCGACTCCGGAATTCCTGCGTGCCACAGGCTGTGAATTTCTCGAAAGGTTGCACCGCAATCACGGTGTCGATGCTTTCGCGATGGGTTTCAACAACCATATCGGTTCAGACCGCGCAACTCCGGTCACGCTTGCCGATGCTCCGGTCGATCTGCTGGAATTGCCGAGGCTTGAATCCGACGAACCGGTCAACAGTACGGCCGTCCGCAATGCACTCGCCGCCGGCGATATTCAGACGGCTGAAAGGCTTCTCGGCCACCGCTGGCAATACAGAGGTAAAGTCGTGGACGGCAAAAAACTGGGCCGCACCATCGGCTTCCCGACAGCCAATATCGAAGGGGTAGTTCCCCAACTTATGCTGCCTCAGAACGGAGTTTATGCCGTCGACGTCACTCTTTCGGACGGAGCTGTACACCGTGGCATGGCTAATATAGGCTGCCGGCCGACCGTTGATATTCCCGGGGCACCCGCAACGCTGGAAGTGAATATTTTCGACTTCGACGGCAATATATACGGCGATACAGCCGACATAGCGTTCTTGAAGCGCCTGCGAAGCGAAAAGGCCTTCGCTTCTCTCGATGATCTGCGCCATCAGCTCGAAGTCGATCGGACCGAAGCGCAAAAATTATAGGAATCCTCTCTGAACCAAAAAGATAAAAATGAAAAAATTAGTCTTTATAGTCGCACTCATCATAGGTATTGCAGCAGCAACCGCATCTTCTGACGGCCGCGCCCAGAAAGAAAAATTTGCCCGGAAGCTCAGCACTTTCAGCTCCATCGTCAAGGAACTGCAGACCAACTATGTCGATACGCTCGACGCCACGACGATAATGGACAAGACCATCGGCGCTCTCCTGTATCAGATCGACCCGTATACTGAATATTATCCCTCCGACAATCAGGATGAAATCCTTTCGCTTTCAAGCGGTAAATATGCCGGCGTGGGATCACTGATTTCCAAGCATGGCAAAAACGTGATTTTCTCCGAGCCGATGTGGGATTCTCCCGCCCGCCGTGCCGGTGTGAGGGCAGGCGACAGAATCCTTATGATTAACGGCGATACTATAAACGAGGCCGTTCCTATCGATGAGGTAAGCAAGCGCCTCCGCGGTCAGGCCGGAACCGAGCTGACGGTCGAACTCTGTCGCCCGTTCGTCGAGGATTCGCTGATTACGGTGAAGATTGTCCGTGAAGATATCAAGGTGCATCCGGTTCCTTACTATGGTGTGGATTCCGCAGGAATAGGCTATATCGCGCTGACGACTTTCAATGAGAACAGTGCTCACGACATGCGCGAAGGTATCCTCTCCATGATGCGTCAGCCGGGCCTGAAAGGAATAGTCATCGATCTTCGCAATAACGGAGGCGGACTTCTTGAGAGCGCTGTCCAGATAGCTTCATATTTTGTGCCGAAGGGTACGGAAATCGTACGTACACGCGGTCGCAACACACAGGATGAGCGCATCTTCAAAACCACCCGTCAGCCGTTGGATGCGAAAATTCCGCTGGCAATCCTTGTCGACGGAGGTACTGCTTCGGCTTCGGAAATTCTTTCCGGGTCCATGCAGGATCTCGACCGTGCCGTAATCGTGGGCGAACGCTCTTTCGGTAAAGGTCTTGTCCAGACTACGCGCCCGCTTCCCTACGATGATATCCTGAAAATCACTACCGGACGATACTATATACCGTCAGGCCGTTTGATTCAGGCGCTCGATTACGCCCACCGCAACCCCGACGGCACTCCTTCGCGAATGCCGGATTCCCTCACTCATGAGTTCACTACAAAAGCCGGTCGCATCGTTCGCGACGGCGGTGGAATCACACCCGATGTAACAGTGCCGCTGCCCGAAAGCAATCGTTTGCTCTACAATATCATAGCCGATCAGTGGGCATTCGATTTCGTTACGGAATATGTTGCGAAGAATCCTGCTCCAGCCGGCCCTGCCGATCTGAAAGTGACCGACAGCATTTTCAACGATTTCAAAAAATCCATCGATCCGGCTCGATTCAAATATGACCGGCAGACCGAATCGGCTCTGGATCTGCTTAAGGAGACTGCAAAAACCGAAGGGTATCTCACCGACTCTGTAGCCGCACAGCTTGAACTGCTCGGCAATCTCCTGAAGCATGACCTCAATCATGATCTTGACATTAACAGGGCGGCGATAGAGGATATTCTCGATTCGGAACTTGCTTCGCGCTATTTCAGCGACGCCGACCGTGTCGCCCGCACGCTGCCTTCCGATTCCACTCTGCTCAAGGCGCGTGAAATCCTCCTCGATCCTGTCCGGTACAAGGCAATCCTCACCAAACCCAAAAAATAAGGCTGTGAGGCCCGTATCTGTCTCCATCGTGGTTCATAACACCGATGCCGGCCAGTTGCGCAGGGCATTGGAGTGCCTGAGCGGATCTGCCTCGGTAGGTCGGATTATGATTGTAGACAATTCTTCGTCACCGCTTCTGGAGCCGTTGGCAAAAGAATTCAATGCCGAATACCGTTACGTGGAGAATCGAGGCTTCGGGGCCGGACACAACATCGCCATTCGTGAAAGTATCCGGCGGGGATATCCCTACCATCTGGTGATGAACTCAGATGTATGGTGGTCTGGCGACGTGATCAGCGATCTGACCGCCTATCTCGAAGCTAATCCCGAAGCGGGCATCGTTATGCCGAAGGTGCGCTATCCCGATGGTGTGCTCCAGTATTCCTGCAGGATGCTGCCTACGCCTTTCGACTCATTCGCACGGCGCTTCCTGCCGCCTTCTGCAACTGCAGAAAGGATGCGGCGATACCTCCTTAAGGAAGCCGACCACGATGCGGTATTCAATGTTCCTTATCTGCTTGGATGCTTCCTCCTGTTTCGCACCTCTGCGCTGGAGGCCGAAGGGCTCTTCGACGAGCGCTTCTTCCTCTATCCGGAAGACATAGATATAACGCGCCGTCTGCATCGCAACTGGAAAACCATATTCTATGGCCGCGAGGAAATAGTGCATGTTCATGCTGTGGCATCAAGGCGCGACTGGAGGCTCTTCCTCATCCATGCCGTAAACATGATTCGCTATTATAATAAGTGGGGATGGTTTTTCGACAGCGAAAGGAAACGCTTTAATAGCCGTCTTCTCAGAACGATGCCGAAAGTTGAAGGTGAGATTCCCGAAGGACGCGGCTGACGCTAATTGCTGTCAGACAGCGAATTAAAAATATTGCATAAATTTTATTGCAAAAAAATTTGCAAAATGCCGAAAAAGTGCGTAACTTTGCATCGCTTTTGAAAAAGACGGGGTGTAGCTCAGTTGGTTAGAGTACGCGTCTGGGGGGCGTGAGGTCGCTAGTTCGAGTCTAGTCACCCCGACTAAGAAAAGCAAAACGCTTGCGGGCATCAGTTCGCGAGCGTTTGTTATTTTTACGGGTAGATGTAGCCCTTAGGCAGCCGGTAGTCAAAAATGAAAAAATAAAAATCGCAACCGCCCTGTATTAGGGTACTTGCGATTTTCTTTCGTAGTCTTACCAGGATTCGAACCTGGACAGACAGAACCAAAACCTGTAGTGCTGCCATTACACCATAAGACTATCCTTTTGCCTGCTTGCGCTTTGGCTCTGCAAAGATACTCAGTTTTTTCAATATGGCAAAATTTTGATGTTTATTTGTAGAAAATGCAGTAATTTTGCAGCATGAATTGGATAGCAGATTTGTTTACGACTCAGACGCCTCTACAGGCGCTGGTCGTGCTTTCGATGATTATAGCTTTAGGACTCGGGCTCGGAAAAATAAAATTTTTTGGGGTTTCGCTCGGAGTCGCATTCGTATTTTTTACCGGAATCCTGGCCGGGCATCTCGGTTTTGCCATCGATCCGGCGATGCTTTCCTATGCCGAAAGTTTCGGCCTCGTGCTGTTTGTGTATGAGCTTGGACTTAAGGTCGGCCCCGGTTTCTTCAGTTCTTTCCGGGAAGGAGGAGTGAAACTGAATCTGCTCGCTCTCGGCGTCATCCTGTTCGGATCCGTCATGGCTCTTGCCTTTTCCCTTCAGGGGTGGGGGAGTGTCGGCGATATGGTAGGTGTGCTGAACGGTGCCACAACCAATACACCCGCGCTCGGTGCAGCCCAACAGGCGCTTCAGATGCTCGGATTGCCGACCGGCAGTACCGCTTTGGCATGCGCTGTGACATATCCTTTCGGTGTCGTGGGTGTTATCTTCGCTTTTGTCATTCTACGTAAGATTATGGTGCGTAGGTCCGATATACGCGAAGCCGAGGCCGGAGACAACAACCATACCTACATTGCTGCTTTCCGCGTGACCAATCCTGCAATATTCGGCATGGACATCAAGTCGGTTGGCTCGCTTTCCCATTGTCATTTCGTCATCTCGCGCCTGTGGCATGAAGGCAAGGTGATAATCCCTAATTCTGAAACGGTTCTTGAGCCGCAGGACCGACTGCTGGCAGTCACCACCGACAAGGAGGCGCAGGAGCTGCGCATGATCTTTGGCTCTCAGGAGGAAAAAGACTGGAATAAGGACGATATCGACTGGAATTCAATCGATTCCTCGCTCGTATCGAGGCATCTGGTTGTATCCCGGCCTGAGATCAACGGCAAAAAACTTGGCTCACTCCGCATCCGCAAGAGCTACGGTGTCAATATATCACGTGTGTCGCGTGCCGGTATTCAGCTGCTGGCAACACCGGATCTCATACTTCAGCTCGGCGACCGTCTCACGGTTGTAGGCGAGCAGAAGGCCATAGATAATGTGGCAAAGATCCTCGGGAATACCGATGCACAGCTCAAGGATCCCAATCTCGCTGCAATTTTCATCGGTCTTGTTCTTGGTCTGCTCTTAGGATCGGTCCCTCTGGCGCTTCCGGGTCTGTCATCGCCTGTGCGGATGGGGCTTGCCGGCGGACCTATGATTGTGGGAATCCTTATCGGACGTTTCGGACCTAAGTTCCATCTTGTCACCTATACGACACGTTCGGCCAATCTGATGCTGCGTGGCATTGGTCTGTCGCTGTTCCTTGCATGTCTCGGACTGGACGCCGGCGCTGGATTTGTCGATACTATAATGCGTGCCGACGGTATCATATGGATTGTGGAAGGTATACTGATCACCATGATTCCTGTTCTGGTTTTCGCGCCGATAGCGATGCGCATGTTCCATCTCGATTATGGGAGTACCTGCGGTATGCTAAGCGGTGCGATGGCAAATCCGATGGCGCTCAATTATGCCAGCGATACGCTTCCGGGCGATTACGCGTCGGTCTGCTATGCGACCGTATATCCACTCACGATGGTAGTGCGCGTAATCATTGCCCAGATACTCGTGCTCTCTTTTGCGTAGATTGACGCGAGCTGAAGCCCGCCCACAGGACTGATTTTTAGAGGCCGAAGGCGTATTTCACTTTGTCGACTGCGTCGAGCTTTTCCCAGGTGAAAAGTTCCACCTCGCGGGTGAACGGCTCTTCGTAGTGGCTGGTGAAAGTCTTGGTAACGGTTCTTGGAGTGCGGCCCATATGACCGTAGCTTGCAGTCTCACGGTAGATGGGATTGAGGAGCTTGAGGTCGCGGATGATGGCGAAAGGACGCAGGTCGAAGATTTCGCTCAGGCGGCGCGCTATTTCCCCGTCGGGCATATCGACATGGCTGGTGCCGTATGTATTCACATTCATGCTCACTGGTTCTGCCTGACCGATAGCGTAGCTCACTTGAACGAGCATACGGTCGGCGATGCCGGCTGCAACAGCATTCTTTGCGATATGGCGGCATGCGTAGGCTGCCGAGCGGTCTACTTTCGAAGGATCTTTGCCCGAGAATGCGCCGCCGCCGTGTGCGCCGTGGCCGCCGTAGGTGTCGACTATGATTTTGCGGCCGGTCAGACCGGTGTCGCCGGCAGGGCCGCCGATAACGAATTTGCCGGTGGGATTGACAAGGATCCGGATATTGTCGTTGAAGAGTGATTTGATGTTGTCAGGCAGATTGGCGATAGTGCGCGGAATGACGATATTGCGCACGTCGCGCTCGATGATATCGTGCATCTCCTTGTCGGCCTCTTCCTGTGTGCGGTTTTCGTCCGGAAGGATGAATTCGTCATGCTGGGTGCTGAGCACGATGGTGTGGATGTGCAGCGGACGTCCGTTGTCATCGTATTCTACCGTCACCTGACTCTTGGCGTCGGGACGCAGATACGGCATTTCCTTGCCTTCGCGACGGATTTCGTCGAGGGTCATCAGAAGCGCGTGGCTGAGCGCGAGGGTGAGGGGTATATATAGCGGAGTCTCGTTGGTGGCGTAGCCGAACATCATTCCCTGGTCGCCCGCACCCTGATTCTCAGGGTCCTCGCGTTCTACGCCTCGGTTGATATCGGCGCTCTGCTCATGCACGGCAGTAAGCACGCCGCACGAATTGCCGTCGAAGAGCAGTTCCGAGCGGTTATAGCCTATAGAATTGATTACTTCGCGTACTGTTGCGGGGATGTCGATGTATGCATTGCTTTTTACCTCGCCGGCGATAACAGCCTGTCCGGTTGTTACGAGAGTTTCACAGGCTACTTTTGCCTGCGGGTCGCGTGCCAGAAATTCATCGAGCACGGCGTCGGATATCTGGTCGGCTACCTTGTCGG
>CABRLF010000130.1 GCA_902471685.1 uncultured Porphyromonadaceae bacterium | reverse complement strand
CGCGGACAAGAGCGAATGACTGTCGAAGACATACAGGACATGGTCGAGCTCGAACTGATGAACAGTCCGCGCAAAGAAGTCGCAAAGCGCTATATCGCTTACCGCAATCAGCGCAGTATTGCCCGCAAAGCCAAAACCCGCGACATTTTCCGCGAGATTATCGAAGCGAAAAACAACGATATCACACGCGAAAACGCAAATATGAATACCGACTCTCCGGCCGGTATGATGATGAAGTTCGCCAGTGAGACTACCAAGCCTTTCGTGGACGACTATCTTTTGTCCGAAGAAGTCCGCGACGCTCTTCGCTCGAACTACATCCACATCCACGACAAGGATTATTATCCTACGAAGAGTCTCACCTGCGTCCAGCATCCTCTGGACAACATCCTTAAATACGGCTTCATTGCCGGCCATGGCGAGTCGCGTCCGGCCAAGCGGATAGAAACTGCTTCAATCATCGCATGTATATCACTGGAGACTGCCCAGAACGAGATGCATGGCGGACAGGCCATCCCCGCATTCGACTTCTACCTCGCTCCTTTTGTCCGTGCTTCATTTATCGAAGAGATTGAAACACTGGAGAACCTTACCGGAGAAAATCTGTCCGACCTCAAAGAAGCTACTTTCGATGATTATACAGAGCGGACTCTGGACGGTCTGACAGGCCACGACCGCATGCTGCAGCACGCAATCAACCGCACTGTAAGCCGCGTTCATCAATCGATGGAAGCGTTTATCCACAACATGAACACAATCCACAGCCGCGGCGGCAACCAGGTTGTGTTCAGTTCCATCAACTACGGCACCGACACCTCCGCCGAAGGCCGCTGCATTATCCGCGAACTGCTCCACTCGACCTACGAGGGCGTAGGCAACGGCGCCACCGCCATCTTCCCGATTCAGATATGGAAAAAGAAGCGCGGAGTGAGCTATCTCCCCGAAGACCGCAACTACGACCTTTACAAACTCGCCTGCAAAGTTACGGCACGGCGCTTCTTCCCCAATTTCGTCAATCTCGACGCCACATTCAACCAGCACGAATTATGGCGAGCCGACGATCCCGAACGTTATAAATACGAAGTGGCCACGATGGGTTGCCGCACACGAGTTTTCGAAAATCGTTTCGGTCCCAAGACATCCATCGGCCGAGGCAATCTGTCGTTTACAACAGTCAATCTGGTGCGCATCGCTCTCGAATGCATGTCAATCCAGGACAAAGAGGAACGCATACGCATGTTCTTCAAGAAACTCGATGATATTCTCGAAATCGCAGCCACACAGCTCAACGACCGCTTCAATTTCCAGAAAACGGCGCTCGCCAAGCAGTTCCCGCTTCTGATGTCCAAGCTGTGGACCGGCGGCGAACAACTCGGGCCGGATGACACTATCGAACCTGTAATAAATCAGGGAACTCTCGGAATCGGGTTCATCGGACTTGCCGAATGTCTGGTCGCACTCACAGGCAAGCATCACGGAGAAGACGAGAACTCTCAGAAACTCGGCCTCAGGATTATCAGCTATATGCGGAGCCGAGTCAACGATTTCAGTGAGAAATATCAGCACAACTATTCCGTGCTCGCCACACCCGCCGAAGGTCTGTCAGGGAAATTCACTGCCAAGGACCGCAAAACTTTCGGCATAATTCCCGGCATCACCGACAAGATATATTATACCAACTCCAACCATGTACCGGTATATTATCACTGCAGTCCGCGCCACAAAGCGGAAGTAGAGGCTCCTTACCATGCTCTCACCGGTGGCGGCCATATCTTCTATGTCGAAATAGACGGCGACGCGACTCACAATCCGGAGGCCATCTCGGCTATCGTCGACCTGATGGACAAAAACAATATCGGATATTGCTCAGTGAACCATAACCGTAACCGCTGCATGGACTGCGGATACGAAGACGCTACGGCCGATCTCAAGGAATGCCCGGTATGCCACAGCCATGCCATTGACAAGCTGCAGCGAATCACCGGTTATCTTGTAGGCACAACCGACCGCTGGAACAACGCCAAGCTTGCCGAACTCAACGACCGTGTAGTTCACGAATAAAATGATTCTGCCAATGAGAATAGTCCGCATTGTCGAGGGTACATCGGTCGATGGCCCCGGCTTGCGGACTTCAATATATTTTGCCGGATGCAGCCACCGTTGTCCGGGGTGCCACAATCCCGCCACATGGGATTTTCAGGCCGGAGAGGACATGACTGTTGAAGAAGTGATGCCTACCATTCTTTACAACGAGAACAACGTCACTTTTTCCGGTGGAGACCCCATATATCAGGCCGAGGCAATCATACCTCTGGCACGTGCAATCAAGGATGCCGGCATGAACATCTGGTGCTACACCGGTTTTACTTTCGAGCAACTGCGCGACGGCATCGACGAGGTCCCGAAAGAGATACTTGACGAATTTCTCAGCCTTGTCGATGTGCTCGTCGACGGACCTTTCATCCTTGACCGCAGAGATATCTCGCTCCACTTCCGCGGCTCCGGAAATCAGCGTCTTATCGATATGCCACGAACACTTACCTCCGGAAAAATCATAGAATTCACCCCCGAACCTGTCTGGTAATGAACATCGCCATCGCTATTCTCGCTGTCATGCTTGTGGCGGCTGTCGTTTATATAGTCATCCTTCAGAATCGTTCTGCCTCGCTCAGCGCCAGAGCCTCATATGCCGAAAAAGCGCTTCTTGAGCAGAAAGAATTTTTTGCAAAAACGTCTTCCGAAGCCGAAGAGCGTTTCAAATCGCTCGCGCAGATTTCGCTTTCCCGGAATTCTGAGATGATCAGGCAGCAGAACAGACAGGGACTGCAGGAGATACTTGACCCTATGAAAGAAGACCTCGAACGCTTCCGACGTCAGATAAACGAGACTTACTCACGCGAAGGCCGCGAACGGTTTGCCCTTGGTCGCAGCATAGAAGATCTGCGGCAGCTCAACACCACAATCGGGCTGGAAACGCGGCGCCTGTCGGACGCCCTCAAAGGCAACACTTCCGTCCAGGGACGATGGGGCGAAATGATTCTGGAGAATATTCTGCAAAGCGCGGGGCTGCGCCGCGGCGAGGACTACGAGGTGCAGGTGTGTCAGGCCAACGACGAGGGGCGGCAACTGCGCCCTGATGTAATCGTCAGCTGTCCCGACGGGTTGAAGATCATCATCGACTCGAAGGTGTCCGTCCAGGCATACATCCATATGCTCGACGCGGCAGACGAGACGACCAAGAACCAGTACGCCCGCGCGCATCTCGATTCCATCCGCAAGCATGTGGCAGAACTTACCGCCAAGTCATATCAGACCCTTTCGGGCAACAGAAGCCTCGACTATGTCCTTATGTTCGTGCCGCACGAAGGGGCCTACATGGCGGCGATGACGCTCGACCCTGACATATGGAACAAGGCTTTCGAAAAGGGCGTTGTCATCGTCTCGGCAATCCACCTTATGGCGGTGATAAAACTCATAGAACAGATGTGGCGCCACGACCGTCAGAACCGGAATGCCGTCGCCATAGCCGAGCAGGCGGGCCGTATGCTCGACAAATTCAACGGCTTCATCACCGATCTCAACACCGTAGGCGACCGGCTCAGGGCTGCATCGAGCGCCTGGGACGAGGCGAACAAAAAGCTTTATACCGGCAAGGGAAATCTCGTATCCTCGGCCTCTACCCTCGCCTCCATGGGTGCAAAAACCAAAAAGCCGCTGCCGGACGGGGAACAATAGCCCGACCTCTTGCTGGAGACCGGACTATTGCGTGTAAGGATTGAGTTTGAGTTACTGGAGTTTGAAAGAGATAGGCAGCGTGAAGGAGCAGGCGACTTTCTTGCCGTCCTTTTCGCCAGGAATCCATCTGGGCATCAGCATAACTACGCGGGTCGCTTCTTCGTCAATCGCCGGGCAAACAGATTCCACCACCTCAGCGTCTTTCACAGCGCCGTCGGCCTGCACCGTAAATTTTACAACCACGCGGCCCTGAACGCTGTCTTTAGCAGCGGCTTCGGGATACTTGATATTTTTACCCAGAAAGTCGAACATGGCTATCTCGCCTCCGGTGAATTTGGGGAGGACGTCGGGCGCCTCCTCAACAGCGGCATGTTTTTCTTGCTTGACAGCAGGATTTTCAGTAACTTTGCCGGTGTTCTCGGGAACGGTGGTGCCGAGACTCAGTTCGGCCGAGGTGACGCTGTCGATTGCGCGGCTTACCGACGGAACGTTTACGAGGGCGAGTGCCAGAGCTACGGCCGGCACGATTGCCAGTGCGCGACTGCGGCGCACGGCAGATGTCTTTCGATTGTACATCATAGTGATACGTTTTTTGAGATTACTGTGATTCAGGCTGTTGGCGAGCGACGGGAATCTAACGCCAACGGCCTTTTTTATTAATAAGAGTTGATATTGTCGTGCGTTAATGCCGGAAGAAAGGACTTGACTGTCGGCCTGGTATTCATGTACCGATTTCAATTCGGAAAGCATCAGCCAGGATGCGGGATTGTACCACAACACTATGCACACCGCCTGCGCGAGAAGCAGATCGGCATAGTGCATGCAGCGGATATGCGCCCGCTCGTGACATAATATCATGGCGGTTTCATCTTCATTCGCGCCGCGACCCATAACCACATAACGACCCCAACTGAAAGGCGCTATGCCATCCTTGTCAATTAATACCATAGTGAAGCTTTCTCTATGAATCTTTTCCCCTGAAGCAACAAGCCTTGCGAGCTTCACCACCACGGCCGCGGTCCACATGAATGTGACTGCCATCACCGCGACATAAATCCAGAGGAGAACAGACGCAACGGACAGTCCGGAATTCCGGGTTGCATCGACGATACTTGCGGCAGTCTCGCCGATGGCAATTGTTCCCTGATAAACGGAAGGATTGCTTCCTGTCATGCTGACGAGGGGCCATGCGGCAAAAGCCAGAATATAGATAACCAACAGCACAAAACGGTTGAACGCCGGCTGATTCTCGGCCGAGAGCAACCACTTATATATAATGTATGATGCCAAAAGGACCAGGCCGGACACAAATGTGTATGCAGTAAATGTTCCCATAGCAATCAGGATTTATTCTTTTCAACCATTTCAATAATTTCGCGGAGCTCGTCGACCGAGATTTTTTCTTCCTTAACCAGAGCCGAGACTGCGGCGCTGGCCGAACCGTCGAAATAGTTCTTTATGATTTGTGCCAGTGAACGCCCGGCAAAATCAGAAGCCTGAGCAACTGCGTAATAACGGTAGGACCCACCGATTGATTCGTGGCTCACGTAGCCTTTGTCTTCCAGAATACGGACAATGGTTGAGACAGTATTGAAATGCGGTTTGGGATCAGGATAACCTTCAAGCATTTCACGGACAAAAAGAGGTCCGTTTTTCCAGAGCATGCTCATGATTTCAGCCTCACGGTCGCTGAGTTTCGGATATCGGGATTTCGGTCTTGCCATAATCGTTTCACTATTTATTTAGTTTTCGCTGCAAAAGTAAAACTAATAATTAAGTTCACCAAATTTTTCAGCAACTATTTTATTCGTTTTATCAAGAAAAATCTTTAGGCAATACCAGAATTTGTCATTTTTCATTTATAACAATTTTTTTTGCTAACTTTGCGGCCTGAATGGACAAAGCAGCACGCCGATACGCAGCCGTTCTTCTGGCTGCATTTATTTTTCTGTTCTGCGCAAACACCCTGTTCATCCATACCCATGTGGCAGATGACGGAGTGTATGTTGTTCATTCACACCCTTTTCTTCCACATAGCAGCCACACTCACAGCACACAGGCACTGCAAGTCATATCGCTTGCCAACGCAGCAATGTTCCTGCTGGACATGCCACAGCCTGCTGCGGTTCCAGACGTGCAAATGGCATCGGCCAGACTCTCTCTGCCTGAGCACTACGATTATTTACAATATTATAGTTTCTCCGTTGCGGGGCGCGCTCCCCCGCGTTTGCTTTTATCCGCTAACAGACCTGACATTATTAACGCATAAAAGCAAAACACATTGAATTACAATCATCTTTTGTCGGTGCTCCTCGCCGGGGCACTGACCTGTATGCCCGTACATGCAGATGTGACGGACACCAATATTACCGGCCATGTCGTAGAGGCCGGCTCAGTAGAACATATTCCCGGATTCATTATCCGAATACCACTTCTTAAAATCGGGACAACCACCGACGCATCCGGACATTATAATCTACGCGATCTTCGTCCGGGAAAAATCACCGTCGAAGCATCCTATCCCGGATATGTAAGTATAAAGAAAGACGTAACTCTTATTGCCGGGAAGACAGTAGAACTGAATTTTGAAGCCGAACCGGACGTGATGATGCTCGATCAGGTGGTAGTGACGGGAAGCAAGACTGAACTGAAACGCCGCCACAGCCCGGCCCTTATCAGCGTCGTGGACAACAAGGTATTCGACAACCTAAAGGCAGCATCGCTCGCCGACGGACTAAGCTATCAACCGGGCGTAAGAGTGGAAAACAACTGCCAGAACTGCGGATTCACGCAGGTGCGCATCAACGGTCTTGACGGTCATTACTCGCAGATTCTGCTAAACTCCCGACCTGTATTCTCTGCGCTCGCCGGCGTTTACGGGCTCGAACAGATACCGGCCAATATCGTCGATCGTGTAGAAGTGATGCGTGGTGGCGGGTCTGCACTCTTCGGAGCATCGGCCATAGGCGGAACAGTGAATATCATCACCAAAGATCCGGACAACAATTATGCCGAAGCATCACACACCATCACGTCCATAGGAATGAGTTCGGCAATGGACAATAACACGACTGTCAACGCATCGGTAACCGGTCACAACAACAATATCGGACTTGTAATCTACGGGCAGAACCGTACCCGCGACGGCTACGATCACGACGGAGACGGATATACTGAAATTCCGCAGCTTCGGAGCACTACTCTCGGTCTTCGGTCGAACATGAACGTGGCGGACGGGATGAAACTCTCGGCGGAATATCACGGCACCCACGAGTACCGTCGCGGAGGTGATCAACTCAATGTTCCTCCGCATCAGGCTATGGTAGCCGAGCAGACCGACCACAACATTAACGGCGGCGAACTCAGTTTTGACTACCGCAATCCTTCGCGCAACGACCATCTCAACGTCTATACTTCAATGATGAGTACCAGACGAACAAGCTATTACGGAAGCGAGCAGGATCCGAATGCCTACGGACGGACATCCGATCTTACTGTAGCTTCCGGCGCTCAGTGGACCCATAATTTCACACATCTATGGTTCATGCCGTCCGAACTCATCGGTGGCATCGAATACAATTATAACTATCTCCATGACGTAACTGTGGGGTATAGCCATGATGCACTCCAGAAAGTAAATACCTACAGCGCCTACGCCCAGAATGAATGGCGGGATGATAAATGGGGTTTTCTCATAGGCGCACGAATCGATAAAAATTCTTTGATTTCCAATCCTATCGTATCGCCTCGCGTCAATATCCGCTACAATCCGAGTCCGTCTGCCAACTTCCGCCTCTCGTATTCCACCGGTTTCCGCTCGCCGCAAGCATATGATGAAGATTTCCATATTGCCGTAGTAGGCGGTGAACGTGTAGTCACCATCCTCGCTCCCGGTCTGAAACAGGAAAGCAGCAACAGCATCAGCGGCTCCGCCGACTTCTATCACCGTTTCGGCAATGTGCAGTGCAACCTTGTTCTTGAAGGTTTCTATACTGATCTGCGCGATGTCTTCGCGCTCAGGATGCTCGACCATACCGACGATGCCGGCAATGCGATTCTTGAGCGGTACAACGGTGACGGTGCCAGTGTGGGCGGACTCAACTGCGAAATGCGTGCAGCAGCATCCCGCTGGAGTGCTACTGCGGGTATCACATGGCAACGGAGCCGATACAAGAAGCCGGAGCTATGGAGCGACAATCCCGACGTGGCGCCGGTGAAAAAACTCTTCCGCACCCCCGATCTCTACGGATTCATAACTGCCGACTGCCGCATCTGGCGCAGTCTCAGAGCCAACTTCAATGCTACGTATACCGGTTCGATGCCGGTACAGCATCTTGCCGGGTCGGGGACTCCTGTCGACCTCGTAGTCGATACCCCGGCATTCTTCGACGCAAGCCTCAGAATAAGCTATGAATTCCGACTTTTCCGCACTGCATGTCTTGATCTCTCTGCCGGAATCACCAATATTTTCAACAGTTATCAGAAAGATTTTGATAAGGGTTACCTCCGCGACTCGGGCTATATTTACGGACCTATGATGCCTCGCAGCATGACCGC
>CABRLF010000129.1 GCA_902471685.1 uncultured Porphyromonadaceae bacterium | reverse complement strand
ATACAACTACAATATGGGGCAAGCTCCGCGCAGAAATGGGCCATCCCGCTCCTTTCGACCTCAAGCTCATCGGCATCGGTAACGAGCAGTGGGGGCCCGAATATCCCGAGCACCTCGCACCTTTTGTCGAAGCAATCCGAAAGGCTCATCCCGAAATCAAGATTGTCGGATCGTCCGGTCCGGACTCCGAAGGCAAGCAGTTCGATTACCTCTGGCCGGAAATGACACGACTCGGAGCCGACCTCGTAGACGAACATTTCTATCGTCCCGAAACATGGTTCCTCACTCAGGGCAACCGCTACGACAACTATAGCCGCAAAGGTCCCAAAGTTTTTGCCGGGGAATATGCCTGCCACGGCAAGGGGAAGAAATACAACCATTTCAACGCAGCCCTGCTGGAAGCAGCTTTCATGACAGGACTCGAACGTAATGCCGATGTGGTCCATATGGCCACATACGCACCTCTCTTTGCCCATCTTGAAGGCTGGCAGTGGCGTCCAGATATGATCTGGTACGATAATTCCGCTTCTTTCCCGACGGCAAGCTACTATGTTCAGCAACTTTATGCTACCAACAAGGGAACAAATGTGCTTCCGACCTCACTCGACGGCAAGCCGGCCGCCGGCAACGAAGGCCAGAACGGTCTCTTTGCTTCTGCCGTCATCGACAAAACGACAGGAGAGTATATTGTAAAAGTCGCCAATACTTCCGATGCGCCTCAGTCGTTCGATATCCGGCTTACAGGACTTAAAAAGAAGCAGACAATCACTTCCGGAAGTGTGACAACACTTTCATGCACAGATCCAGATGCCGAGAATACACTCGACAATCCCGACCGCATCAAGCCTGTTACTTCAGGAATCAATGTTGCCGACGGCACACTTGCAAAAGGCGTTTACACCTACAGCACCACTCTTGAATCAAAAACCTTCTACCTATTCAAATTCAAATGAGAATCCGAAGCATAGCCCTCGCTGCAGCCGCCACATTCATCGTGCCGGCATTTGCAGCCACAGAAAAAGTGACAATCAATCTCGAGCCGTCGGCCGAAGCTCCCAAGATCAATAAAGAAATCTATGGCCAGTTCGCCGAGCATCTCGGCACATGTATTTATGGCGGCATATGGGTAGGCGAAGACTCGCCGATCCCCAATACGAATGGTTACCGTAACGATGTCCTCGGTGCTTTCCGCGAACTTCATATACCGGTTCTCCGCTGGCCGGGTGGTTGTTTCGCCGACGAATATCACTGGCGCGACGGTATCGGCCCCAAAGAATCGAGACCGCGCATGGTGAACAACAACTGGGGCGGTACGGTCGAAGACAATTCTTTCGGCACGCACGAGTTCTTCAATCTTTGCGAACTCCTCGGCACCGAACCGTACCTCAGCGGCAATGTAGGTAGCGGTACTGTAGGCGAACTCGCGCAGTGGGTGGAATATATCACGGCTGAAGACGGCCCGCAGGCCAAATTGCGCAAGGAAAACGGCCGTGAAAAGCCATGGCATCTCAAGTATCTCGGAGTAGGCAACGAAAGCTGGGGATGCGGCGGCAATTTCACCCCCGAACATTACGCCAATGAATATCGCCGTTATCAGACATATTGCCGTAACTTCAACGGAAATCATCTATATAAAATCGCTTCGGGTGCATCCGACTATGATTATAACTGGACCGATGTCCTGATGAAGAATGCCGGACGTCAGATGGACGGCATATCGCTGCATTATTATACTGTTACCGGCTGGAGCGGCTCAAAAGGATCTGCCACCGAGTTTTCCGATGACGATTATTACTGGACTCTCGGCAAATGTCTTGAAGTTGGCGATGTTGTGAAGAAACACTCCGACATCATGGATAAATACGACCCGAAGAAACGTGTCGGTCTGCTTGTCGATGAATGGGGCACATGGTGGGATGAGGAACCGGGAACGATCCGTGGACATCTCTACCAGCAGAACACCATGCGCGATGCCATGGTCGCCGCTCTCTCGCTTAATACATTCCATAACTTTGCCGACCGTGTGAAAATGACCAATATCGCGCAGATCGCCAACGTTCTCCAGAGCATGGTCCTTACGAAAGAGGACAAGATGGTTCTCACACCGACTTATTTCGTATTCAAGATGTACGTTCCTCATCAGGACGCACATCTTATACCTCTGGCATTCAACTCACCCAAGCGTCTGGTCCGCGACAACCGCGAAGTGCCGGTTGTCAGTGCGACTGCATCGACCAAAGACGGTAAGACCACAATCTCGCTTGCTAACACCGACCTGAAAGAGAAGGTGGAGATCGATATACCTCTCACAGCTATAAGCGACCGAAAGGTAGTCAGCGCTGAAATACTCACTGCTTCCGATGTCCATGACCGCAACGATTTCGACAAGCCTGATCAGGTTTCTCTCAAACCGTTCAAGGATGCCAAGGTTTCAAAAAATGTTCTTCATCTCACTTTACCGGCAATGTCGATAGCCACAGTCACTCTCGACTGATCAGACCCATAATTCAGAAAGCGTCTTTCCGCATATAACCGGAAGGACGCTTTCTTTCTGCACACCAATGCAAAACCGCATAGTTAAATATTTTCTGTATTTCACTTTTTTATCGTAACTTTGTATTCCCAAAAACAAACTGAATGTTCAAGTTTCTCAAATATATTCTGCAACTGATACTTGCGCCGGGGGCAGGGTGGGCATATGTAAGGCGGGAGAATCCGGAGCCGCAGATTCTTCTGCACAACGGCCTCATGCCGCTGCTCGGGGTTGCCGCACTTACAGAATTTCTTGCATTTGTGTATTTGCGGCATGTGACTCTTGCCACGGTTCTCATGCGTGCTGTGGCCGACTTCGGCGCATACTTTATATCCGTCTTTATAGCCCGGCTCATTTTCGAACTTTATATTGGCAAATTCACCATCGGCAATACCGACGCGCGAAGACTCGAGTGTTTCACAGTGCTCGGCATCGGTATCATGGTTCTCTTCCAGATTGTGACTAACTGCGTGCCCTGGAATCTTGTGCTGCTGAGATTTCTGCCTGTTTATGCAGTGCTTGTTCTGTATAAAGGCTGCAGATTTCTTTCAGTCAGAAAAAACTACGAACTGAAGTTTACCGGACTTGCGGCGATTGCTGTAGTTGCAGTACCTCTCGTGATTTATTATCTCCTCATTTTGTTGATCCCATGAATTCCAAAGACATAAATATCAAAAACCGGCGTGCGACGTTCGATTATGAGATTATCGATACGTTTACAGCCGGACTTGTTCTTACAGGCACGGAAATTAAAAGCATCCGTTCAGGACATGCATCGCTTGTCGACACTTTCTGCTATGTGTCGTCGGCCGGCGAAGTATGGGTAAAGAACATGAATATCGCGGCTTATTTTTACGGCAGTTACAACAACCATGAATCGCGGCGCGACCGCAAACTGCTGCTGAATAAGAAAGAAATCGCCAAACTTATCAAGGCGAACAACGACGCCGGATATACCATTGTCCCCCTTCGGCTTTTCATCAATCAGAAAGGACTTGCAAAGCTTGTCATAGGCATTGCAAGAGGTAAGAAAGAATACGACAAGCGTCAGTCTATCAAGGAACGCGAGGACAAACGCAACCTCGCAAGAATCATGCAGAAGAAGTGATATACCCGGATAGCATAGAGAAAAAAATAGGATTCGACGCAGTCCGCGAATATTTAGGACGGCTCTGCACAAGTCCGTTGGGTCTGGCGCACTGTGAGGAAATGGCTTTTTCAGCCGATTTCGCCGTGGTGCGCAGACAGTTGCATCAGGTAGCAGAGATGCTCGCCGTGATGGCATCCGACTCGGGATTCGATCTCGGAGGCATTCACGACAGGCGCCAGCTGTTACAGTCGCTTCGCATCCCGGGCTCATTTCCGGCCGAATCGGAACTTGCAGGGCTCAGATCCTCACTATCGTCGATGGCGGATATTGCGTCTTTCTTCGCTAAAAACAGGCAGGAGGACGGAAACAGAATTACAACTCCCTATCCCGAACTGGATGCGCTCGCACGCGATCTATATGCATTTCCTGCAATAGCCGCGGCAATCGACCGTATCATCGACCGCCATGGCGAGATTAAAGACAATGCGTCGCCTGAACTTGCCGAGATTCGCCGTGCTATATCTGCTTGCGCCGGAAGCATCAACTCCGCAATGCGCCGTGTGATTGCAAACGCTGTTAGAGAAGGATTTCTCGAAGGAGATGTTACACCGTCAGTACGCGACGGCCGACTGGTGATTCCCGTGGCTCCGATGTATAAACGCAAGATTAACGGTATTGTACATGATGAATCGGCTTCCGGCAAAACGTTTTTCATTGAGCCTGCGGAAGTTGTCGAAGCCAATAACCGTATGCGTGAGCTTGGAATCGAAGAGCACAGAGAAATAGTTCGGATCCTCACCGCTCTCGCCGACACTATCCGTCCTGAAATAGACAATCTGCTTGGTGGATTCGACCTTCTCGGCGAATTCGATTTCATATACGCGAAAGCCAAGTATGCGAGAATTACGGACGGTATGCTTCCTCATCTGACCGAGGCGCCGGAAGTGGAATGGTACCACGCCTGCCATCCTGTACTGAAACTATCACTTGAGCGGCAGAATAAACAGATTGTTCCCCTCGACATAACTCTGCGCAGCGACAAAAGGATTCTGGTTATCTCTGGTCCTAATGCCGGCGGAAAATCGGTGACGCTCAAGACAGTCGGTATAGTCCAGTATATGGCTCAGTGCGGTGTGTTGCCTCCGTTGTATGAGAATTCACACATGGGCTTGATGGAGAGCATATTCATCGACATAGGTGATGACCAGTCGATAGAAGATGATTTATCGACATATTCGTCGCATCTGCGCAACATGAAGTTTTTCCTCGCCAACGGCAATAACCGCACACTCGTTCTTATAGATGAATTCGGCGGCGGTACCGAGCCACAGATTGGCGGAGCCATAGCTCAGGCCGTGCTGAAGGAATTCAATAATAAAGGTATATGGGGTGTCATCACTACACACTATCATAATCTTAAGCAGTTTGCCGAAGAAACCTCGGGGCTTGTGAACGGCTCCATGCTCTACGACCGCCAGAAGATGCAGCCTCTCTACAGGCTTGCGATAGGTCAGGCAGGATCTTCCTTCGCACTGGAAATTGCCCGCAAAACTGGCTTGCCCGGGGCGATAATCGAAGATGCCAAGTCGATTGTAGGCAGTGACTATGTAAATATGGACAAGTACCTGCTCGACATAGCCCGTGACCGTCGTTACTGGGAGAATAAGCGGCAGGACATACGACAGAAAGAAAAGCGTATCGAGGAAGTTCTTGCGCGCTACGAAGAGGATATGGAAACCCTTCGCGGCAAACGTCGCGAAATAATATCGGAGGCACGCGACCGTGCGAGCCGCATACTTGAAGAATCGAACGCAGCCATCGAACGCACCATCCGGGAGATCAGGAGTTCGCAGGCCGACAAAGAAAAGACTAAAGAAGCCCGCAAAAAGCTCGAGGAAGAACGGTCGGCTCTGAATTCGGATGCCAGTCAGGCCGAATCGCATCCGCTTCTCGACAAGAAAGTGCCTGTAAAAAAGAAAAAGCAGCCACAGAAGCAGGCTCCGGAAGAACGGCCTCTGCAACCGGGCGACAATGTGATTCTCGACGGAGGAGGAACTGTAGGAACGATAGCGGAGATTTCCGGAAAGATGGCTACCGTGGTTTTCGGTCAGATGAAAATGTCGGTCAAGACGTCACGTCTGAAACGGACTATCCGCAAAGCAGAGTCCGGCGTTAAGAACGGCACAAGCTATATATCTTCCCAGACCTCCGACTCATCGCGTGAACGCCAGCTTGCATTCAGCAATGAAATTGACGTCCGCGGCATGCGTGCCGACGAAGCGGTTCAGGCGGTGATGTACTATATCGATGATGCCATACAGTTCAACAGCAGTCGTGTCCGTATTCTTCACGGTACAGGGACAGGAGCGTTGAGGCAATACATCCGTCGTTATCTCGATACTGTTCCGGCTGTCAAGAACTATCATGATGAAGATGTCCGTTTCGGCGGACCCGGAATTACTGTCGTGGAATTCTAAATTTTCAGATCATGCTCGGAAAGCTGTTTCTTACATTCGCCAAAATCGGAGCCTTTACTTTCGGAGGCGGTTGGGCGATGATTTCGATAATCGAGAGAGAAGTCGTGGACAAACACCGCTGGCTCGGCAAAGACGAGTTTCTCGATCTGCTTGCCGTGGCCCAGAGTCTGCCTGGTATTCTGGCGGTCAATATATCCGTTGTTGTGGGCGACAAGCTACGCGGTCTCAAAGGAGCATTAACTGCGGCGGCAGGAACAATTATGCCTTCGTTTCTGATTATCTTGCTCATAGCCATGTTCCTGACTCCGGAGACCATAACTTCCGATCCGACACTGACTGCTATATTCAAGGGAATACGTCCTGTAGTGGTGGCACTCATTATCGCTCCTGTATTCACCACGGCGAAATCTGCCGGTATCGGCTGGAAACTTGCCTGGATTCCGGCAGCCGTAGCTCTTCTGATATGGTCGAAATGGCCTGTAGTATCAAATCCCATTCTGTTTATAGTTCTTGGCGGAGCGGCAGGATATTATTTCACTGTCCGCGCCCATAAGGAAGTAACAAAGCGTAAGGAGGAAGAGAAATGATTTACCTGAGACTTATCTGGAGCTATCTCAAAATAGGATTCTTCGGCTTCGGCGGGGGATACGCAATGCTTGCTCTGATCGAGAATGAGATTGTCACTCCCGGCTGGATCACCGAACAGATGTTTACCGATATAGTTGCCATATCGCAGATGACTCCGGGCCCGATAGGAATCAATTCAGCCACGTATATCGGCTATGTGGCTCCGGCCCAGTCTTCGGCAGCTTTTTCATCGCCTTTCTTCGGCATTCTCGGTTCGATAATCTGTACTCTTGTTGTAGTGTTGCCGTCATTCGTTCTTGTGCGCTATGCCGGACATTATATCGCACGGCACCGCAACAGTCCGTGGCTGAAAGGTATTTTTGCAGGCCTTCGTCCGGTTGTCATCGGCCTGATTGCGTCGGCAGCTCTTCTGCTGATGAATTCCGCTAATTTCGGATCCACTCTTCCCGATATAACAAAAAGCATCATTCTTGCCGCTATAGCGCTCGCTCTCGCTCTATTCACTAAGATTCATCCTATTATGCTGATAATAGCCGGAGGCTTTATCGGCTGGTTATTATTTTGATTGGATATGACATATCAGGAAACTCTTGATTTTATATATTCTCAAGTTCCGATGTTCCAGAATCTCGGAGCAGGAGCATACAAACCCGGACTTGACACAACTCTGCGTCTTCTCGAACACTGGGGGAATCCGCATCTCAAACTGAACAAATGCGTTCATATAGCCGGGACCAACGGCAAGGGGAGCACTGCTCATACAATGGCAGCCATCCTGCAGTCGGCAGGCTACCGGACAGCTCTTTATACATCGCCGCATCTGCTTGATTTCCGCGAGAGGATACGCATTGACGGAATACCTGTAAGCAAGGAATTTGTGGTGGGTTTTGTAGAAGAATATCTGCATAACCAAAATTTAGTCGCGCTTCATCCGACGTTTTTCGAACTTTCCACTGTCATGGCATTCAAATATTTTGCCGAGAGTAATGTGGATGCTGCAGTAATAGAAGTAGGGCTGGGAGGCCGTCTCGACTGTACGAATGTAATTACTCCCTTAGTGAGCGTGATAACGAATATTTCCCTTGACCACAAGGCTCTCCTCGGCAACACAGAGCCTGAAATCGCCCGTGAGAAAGCCGGAATCATCAAGCACGGAATACCTGCTGTTGTAGGGCATGCCACCGGGGAAGTGCGGCGAGTTTTCGAAGAAAAAGCAGCCTCTATAAAAGCTCCTATCGTTTTTGCAGAAGATAGTCCTGCATTCATTCAAGCTAACCTTGAGAGAGACGGCATAGAATATATCGGTACATCATACGGAAATATCTATGGTGAGTTGAGCGGAGAATGTCAGAAAGAGAACACCAATACCATTCTTCACGTACTGGACGTAATAAAACCGCATTTTCCTGATATTGATGCCGATTCTGTAAAAAAGGGTTTTGCGGAAGTATGCGAACTGACAGGTCTTATGGGACGCTGGATGCAGAAGTCTGTCGATGGAGTCCGTGTAATCTGCGACACGGGGCATAATATCGGAGGTTGGAAACATCTCGGTCCTTCGCTTTCAGACCTTTCGGAGCAGAGTGGTTTGCATATGGTTCTTGGCTTTGTCAACGATAAAGATATCAATGCTATTGTAAACTGTTTCCCCCGGAAAGCAAAGTATTACTTCTGCTGTCCGTCCGTAAAGCGTGGACGTGCCGCTACAGAAACGGCAGAGGTTGCCGCAGATCATGGCATTCAGGGTTTTGCCTATGAAACCGTCGAAGAAGATCGGAA